>NZ_LRIB01000014.1:0-107824 GCF_001758715.1 Janthinobacterium sp. HH104
ACCTGCGGATTAACAGTCCGTCGCTCTACCAACTGAGCTATCAGGGAAAAGAGGCAATATTATATGTCGCTTGTTCCATATTTGCAAGACTGATACTGCATCTTCACAAACATGGCCATCGCCGACTTTCTACCGCCATCAGCGCCACACTTGCATGCAGCGCCGAAGAAGCAAGATATTAAAGCACTTTGGCGATCGCGTCAATGACGATGTCGATATTGCGCGAGTTCAATGCTGCCACGCAGATACGGCCCGTGTCGACGGCGTAGATCGATTGTTCGCGCAAGGAGGCCACCTGCTCCTTGGTGAGGCCCGAGTACGAGAACATGCCGATTTGCTGGCGCACGAATTCGAAGTCGTGGCCTGGCGCCTTGGCTTTCAGCTTTTCCACGAAGGCATTGCGCATTTCGCGGATGCGCACGCGCATGCCGGCCAGCTCCTCTTCCCACAACTGGCGCAGTTCCGGCGTGGCCAGGACGGTGGCAACCACCTTGCCGCCGTGTACTGGCGGGTTCGAGTAGTTGGTGCGCACGACGCGCTTCAGCTGCGACAGCAAACGGGCCGCTTCGTCGGCGCTCGAGGCGACGACGCTCAGGGCGCCCACGCGCTCGCCGTACAGCGAGAACGATTTCGAGAACGAGTTCGACACCAGCAGCGGGCCGCCCGCGTCGGCGAAGCGGCGCACCACGGCGCCGTCTTCGGCGATACCGTTGGCGAAGCCTTGATACGCCATGTCCAGGAACGGCACCAGGCCGCGCGAGGTCACCACGCTGATGATCTGATCCCACTGGGCCACGCTCAGGTCGGCGCCGGTCGGGTTGTGGCAGCAGGCGTGCAGCACGACGATGGAGCCGGCTGGCATGGCGTTCAGGCTGGCCAGCATGCCGTCGAAGTTCACGCCATGGGTGGCGGCATCGTAGTAAGTGTAGTTATTGACGACGAAACCGGCGTTTTCGAACAGCGCACGGTGGTTTTCCCAGCTCGGGTCGCTGATGTAGACTTGGGCGCCCGGCGCGAAGCGCTGCAGGAAGTCGGCACCGATCTTCAGTGCGCCCGTGCCGCCGATGGCTTGCACGGTGACGGCGCGGCGCTCTTGAATTACGGCGCTGTCGGCGCCAAATACGAGTTCTTGCACAGCCTTGTCGTAGGCGGCAAGGCCTTCGATCGGCAGATAGGTGCGTGGCGCCGCCTGTTCGATCAGGATGGCTTCCGCCTTGCGTACGCAAGCTAACAGAGGCACTTTGCCGTTGTCGTCATAATAGACGCCAACGCCCAGATTGATTTTGGCGGGATTCTGGTCCGCGTTAAATGCTTCGGTGATGCCCAGGATCGGGTCGCGTGGGGCCATCTCGATGGCGCTAAACAGACTGGCAGAAACAGTTGGGTTCGTCATGATAAGATTGGATTCGATTGGAAGCAGGTTCACAGCGGAGTTGTAGACAGCGCCCCAAAATACAACGCCAGGGCCGCCAGCAGAGCACTATTCTAACAAAGGTCTGATTCACATGCCCGAATTATCTACCGCCAGCGAGGCGGAAAGCGCAATTATCTCTTTCCCGGACTCCCCGTTCAAGCTGCACCAGCCCTTCCCTCCGGCCGGTGACCAGCCCACGGCCATCGACCAGTTGTCAGAGGGGATTGCCGACGGACTGGCCTTCCAGACCCTGCTGGGCGTGACCGGTTCGGGCAAGACCTACACCATGGCCAACGTCATCGCGCGCATGGGCCGGCCCGCCATCGTCTTCGCGCCCAACAAGACCCTGGCCGCGCAGCTGTACAGCGAGTTCCGCGACTTTTTCCCGCAAAACGCGGTCGAATACTTCGTCAGCTACTACGATTACTACCAGCCCGAAGCCTACGTGCCGCAGCGCGACCTGTTCATCGAAAAGGACTCGTCGATCAACGAACATATCGAGCAGATGCGCCTGTCGTGCACCAAGTCGCTGATGGAACGGCGCGACGTCATCATCGTCGCCACCGTCTCGGCCATCTACGGTATCGGTAACCCGAACGAATACCACCAGATGATCCTGACGTTGCGCGTAAAAGACAAGGTCGCCCAGCGCGACGTCATCGCGCGCCTGATCCAGATGCAGTACACGCGCAACGAGGTCGATTTCGGCCGCGGCACCTTCCGCGTGCGCGGCGACACGATCGACATCTTCCCCGCCGAGCATGCGGAGCTGGCCGTGCGCCTGGAAATGTTCGACGACGAGATCGAATCGATCCAGCTGTTCGACCCGCTGACGGGCCGCGTACGCCAGAAAATCCCCCGCTTCACCGTGTACCCGGGCTCGCACTATGTGACGCCCCGCTCCACCGTACTGCGCGCCGTGGAAACCATCAAGGACGAGCTGCGCGAGCGCCTCGAATTCTTCCGCAAGGAGAACAAGCTGATCGAAGAGCAGCGGCTCGAGCAGCGCACGCGCTTCGACCTGGAAATGATGGCGGAAATCGGTTTCACCAAGGGCATCGAGAACTACTCGCGCCACCTGTCCGGCGCGCTGCCGGGCGAGCCGCCGCCTACCCTGGTCGATTACCTGCCGCCCGACGCCATCATGTTCCTCGACGAGTCGCACGTGCTGACGGGCCAGCTGAGCGCCATGTACAACGGCGACCGTTCGCGCAAGACGAACCTCGTCGACTACGGCTTCCGCCTGCCGTCGGCGCTCGACAACCGGCCCTTGAAATTCGAGGAATTCGAGCAGAAGATGCGCCAGACCGTGTTCGTCTCGGCCACGCCGGCCGAATACGAAAAGAACCATTCCGACCAGGTGGTCGAACAGGTCGTGCGGCCCACGGGCCTGGTCGACCCGCAAATCATCGTGCGCCCGGCCAGCAGCCAGGTCGACGACCTGATGTCGGAAATCGTCGAGCGCATCAAGAAGGACGAGCGCGTGCTGGTGACGACCCTGACCAAGCGCATGTCCGAGCAATTGACGGAATACCTGGGCGACCATGGCATCAAGGTGCGCTACCTGCACAGCGATATCGAAACGGTGGAGCGCGTGGAAATCCTGCGCGACCTGCGCCTGGGCACGTTCGACGTGCTCGTGGGGATCAACCTGCTGCGCGAGGGCCTGGACTTGCCGGAAGTGTCGCTGGTCGCCATCCTCGACGCGGACAAGGAAGGCTTTTTGCGCTCCGAGCGCAGCCTGATCCAGACCATCGGCCGCGCCGCGCGTAACCTGAACGGCACGGCAATTTTGTACGGCGACCGCATCACGGACTCCATGCGCCGCGCCATCGACGAGACGGAACGCCGCCGCGCCAAGCAGATCGCCTTCAATACGGCCAACAACATCATCCCGATCGGCGTGAAGAAATCGATCCGCGAAATGATCGACGGCGTCTACAGCCCGCAGGAAGCGCGCGAAACCCTGCAAGTGGCGCAGGAAGCAGCCAAGTTCGAAGCCATGAGCGAGAAACAGGTCAGCAAGGAAATCAAGCGCCTGGAAAAACTGATGGTCGACCACGCCAAGAACCTCGAGTTCGAAAAGGCGGCGCAAGTGCGCGACCAGCTGCATATCCTCAAGCAGCAGCTGTTAGGCGCACCGGGTACCGACAATGTAGCGTCGATACTGGGCAAATAAACCTCGCGTAGGTCGGATTAGCTGGCCGCCAGGCCAGCGTAATCCGACAACATTGTTGGCGCTGTCGGTGTCGGATTACGCGGCCTTGCCGCTAATCCGACCTACCTGAGCCGCTCGCTACCGCACTAGCGCCTACAGGACCGCTGTCCATGGTTCGCCCTACTCCGGCAGCGAATAGTCGATGTCGTAGAAATGCTGGCCGTTTTCAATGCGGATGGCCAGCGTCCCGCTGATACCCGTCAGCTGCCCCGTGCCGGAATGCGGCACGATGACGATGGACAGCTGCTGCTTGCCATCGGCCATGGTGCCCGCATGCTGCGCCACGAAGCTGCCTTCCCTGCCCTGCAGCACTCCCGTGATGGCTTCCATGGCGACATAGCCGGCCGCGCCTTTGGTGTCGGTGACGGCGCTGAGCATCTCCCCCTTGGCCGTGGCGACCAGGTCGCCGGCATAGACTTTGTCGAGCAATACCTTGCCCAAGGTCGTGCGCCCCGCGCGCTGGGGCGCCGCGGATGGCGTCATGGTAATGCTGAAACTTCCCGTGGCGTGCACTGGCATGCGATGATCTCCCTCTGCAGACGAGGCGGCGCCGGCCGACGCCACCGATAGACAACATGCGGCCAGCATCAGGCCGGACAAGCTGTGTGATTTCATGATTCCCTTTCAATCGATGCGAGAGAACCAGCTTAAGGCAGCGCAGGAGACAAATATTGGATAAAACCGACAACACGCGCAATGTGCTCGCCGCGCGCGGCCAGGCACCGAAAGGCATCGTCGACCCGCAGGCGGCGGCGCGACGCATACGGCTGGCGACCTATCCGCCGGAGACCGCGCTGGCGCCGTTCGTCGAGTACTTCTGGGTGGTCGAATGGGACAGGCGGGGCTGCGCGCCGGAGACGCAGCGCGTACTGCCCTATCCAAACGCCCACCTGGTGTTCGACCTTGGGCGCACGGCCATCCATGGCGTGGTGCGCGGCGCCTTTGACAGGCCGTTGACCGGTGCGGGCAAGGTGTTGGGCGTGCGTTTCGCGCCGGGCGGCCTGCGCCCGTTCATCACCCAGCCCCTGTCATCGTTCACCGATACGACCATCGCAGCCGATGCCCTGCTGGACATGCTGGCAGGGCAAGCCGAGGCGCTGGTGCTGGGGCAAGCCGGCGATGCGGCCATGGTGGCGCAGGCACAGGCGCTGCTGCTGACCAGGCTGCCGCAGGTCGATGACGCGGCCCTGCTGGCCGCCAGGCTGACGGCCGCAGCGGCGGCCCACAACGGCCCGGCGAGCGTGGCGCAGCTGTGCGAAAAAATGGCCATCGGCGAACGCCGGCTGCAGCGCCTGTTCTCCAATTACGTGGGCGTGCCGCCGAAGTGGGTGATCCAGCGCTACCGTCTGCAGGAAGCGATCTGGCGCCTGGCGCAGCCCGATGTCCCCGACCTGGCCAGCCTGGCGCATGCACTGGGCTTTTTTGACCAGGCCCATTTCAGCCGCAGCTTTGCCGAACTGGTGGGCAGCACGCCGCTCGACTATCGCCGCTCGCAACTGCCGACAAACGCCTAGCCGGCCGCTTTCACGTCGTCGATATACGCGCGGATGATGGCGGCGAAATCCGCATCAGCCGTCAAGCCTAGCGCTTCGGCACGTTGGGTATCCCAGGCGCCGGGCCAGCTCTTGACGATGCGTTCCACGGCCGGATCGGGCGCATAGCTGATGCGCTTTGTTACTTCGCTGCCGGCCACTTCTTCGAGTGCGGCGATCATCTCGCCCACGCTCACGCTCAAACCCGGCAAGTTCACCGTGCGGCTGGCGCCTAACGCCTCGCCCGCCAGTTCATGGCCGGCGATCAGCGAGGCGATGGCGCCGCGCGGCGACAGCAGCCATAGACGCAAATCGGTAGACACGGGGCACACGGCCGCCTCGCCATTCAACGGTTCGCGGATGATGCCGCTGGCGAACGAGGACGCGGCCTTGTTCGGTTTGCCGGGACGCACGCTGATGGTGGGCAGGCGCAGCACGCGGCCATCGACGAAGCCGCGGCGGCTGTAATCGTTGAGCAGCAATTCGCCGATGGCTTTTTGCGCACCGTACGAGGACTGGGGGTTGAGCGCCGTCGTATCCTGCACCACGTCCGGCAGATTACCGCCATACACGGCCACGGAACTGGTAAACACGACCTTCGGCTTGTGTCCCAGTTCGCCGCAGATATCGAGCAGCAAACGCGAGGCGTCGAGGTTGATGCGCATGCCCAGCTCGAAATCGGCTTCCGCCTGGCCGCTGACGATGGCGGCAAGGTGGAAGATCGAACTGGTCTGCGCATCGACGGTGGCGCGCATCAGCGTGCCGTCGGCGATGTCGCCCGTGACCACTTTGACGCGCGCATCGTTGAAGTCATGCGCGGCCACCACGTCGACCAGTACCAGCTCGCTGATCGTTTGCAACTGGCCGTGGCTGTCCGTCAGCTGGCCTTGCGCCAGCAACTGGCGCGCCAGGCGCTGCCCCAGGAATCCGGCGCCGCCGGTAATCAGTACTTTCATCTTCATGCTCCTTGTTTGTTGTTGTAAGCGGCAAGCCAGCCCAGGCCATCCTGAGTACGCCCGCGCGGACGGTATTCGCAGCCGATCCAGCCCTCGTAGCCCAGGTCATCGAGCAGCGTGAACAGATACGGATAATTGACTTCGCCATCGTCCGGTTCATTGCGCGCCGGGACGCTGGCGATCTGCACGTGGCCGATGCCGTCGAAGTTGTTTTTGAACGTCATGGCGATATCGCCCTCGACGATCTGCGTGTGGTAAAAATCCATCTGCACCTTGACGTTGGCCGCGCCCGACTCCAGGCGCAGCGCATGGCCCTGTGCCTGCGTGACGAGGAAGTAGCCGGGCATGTCGCGCCCGTTGATCGGTTCGATCAGCAGCTCAAGGCCATGCTCGCCCACGGCCTGGGCCGCGTACCGCAGGTTGGCCAGGTAGGTGGCGCGGTGCAGCTTGACGTCGGCGCCCACGGGCAGCAGGCCCGCCATCATGTGCACGCGCGGCGTGCCCAGCGCCAGCGCATACTCGATGGCGCGCGCCACGCCGGCACGGAATTCTTCTTCGCGGCCCGGCAGCGAAGCGATGCCCCGCTCACCGGCCGCCCAGTCGCCCGGCGGCAGGTTGAACAGCACATTTATCAAACCGTGCTCGCGCAGCCAGCCGGCCACTTCCTGCGGCGCGTAATCGTAGGGGAACAGGAATTCGACGCCTTTAAAACCCGCTTGCGCGGCGGCGGCAAAGCGCTGCGGGAAAGGGACTTCGTTGAACATCATGGTCAAATTGGCGGCAAAGCGGGGCATGCGGTATCTCCTTGGGAATCTTATATGTCGAGTTTGAACGTGTGCTTCAGGTCCGCGATCTGCGCCGCGTCGAGCGGGCGCGTGGGCACGTCGCGCAGCAGCAGGAACAGCTTGGCCGTCTCTTCCAGTTCCTCGGCCGCATACACAGCCGCTTCCAGGCTCGTGCCCGAGACGACGGGACCGTGATTGGCCAGCAGCACGGCCGAGTGCTTGCGCGCCATGGCGCTGATCGCACCGGCCAGCGCCGGGTCACCGGGCCGGTGATACGGCACCAGCGGCAAGCGCCCCACCTTCATCACAAAGTAGGGCGTGAGCGGCGGAATGCAGTCGTCATGGTTCAAGCCGCACATGCACGACACGGCGGCCGAATGGGTCGAATGCAAGTGCACGATGGCGCCGGCGCTGCCCCGCTGTTCGTACATGGCGCGGTGCAGGAACGCCTCTTTTGACGGCGGCGCGCCGCTGATCAGATTGCCGTCCCAATCGAGCTTGGACAATTGCGCCGGATCGAGCCGGCCCAGGCTGGCGTTCGTCGGCGTGAGCAGCCAGCCGTCATCCAGGCGCACGCTCAGGTTGCCGCTGCTGCCGGCCGTCAAGCCCCGCTCGAACAGCGACTTGCCGAAGTCGACGATCAGCTCGCGCTGGCGCGATTCGGTGGCGCTCATGCCAGCACCTGCCAGGCCTTGCTGAAGAAATCGACCGTGCCGAAATTGCCGGACTTGAGCGCCAGCGCCAAGGGCGCCATGCCATCGTCGCCCGGCGCGGGCAAGGCTTGCGTCCACGGCACGCCAGGGTCGATCTCGGGACCGATGCGCAAGCCCGCCACGCCCAGCGCTTTCACCACGGCGCCCGAGGTTTCGCCGCCGGCGACGATCAACTGGCCCACGCCGAGGCGCACGAGGCCTTGCGCGATGGCGGCCAAGGTTTCCTCGACGAGGACGCCGGCACGCTCCACGCCCAGCTGCGCCTGCACGGCCCGCACGGCGTCAGGCGTGGCCGTGGCATAGATCAGCACCGGCCCTTGCGCCAGGTGCTCATCCGCCCATGCCAGCGCCTGCGCGACGACGGCATCGACCACTTCGCCGCCTGCGGCCAACTGCAGCGGATCGACGTGGAACGATGGCGCCAGTTCACGCAGGTGCGCCACCTGCTGCTGCGTGGCCACCGAGCAGCTGCCCGAGATCACGGCGCGCAAACCGGCCGGCGGCGGCAAGCGTCCAGCCTGTCCCGCGGGCGATGGCGCCAGCTGGCCCCGCTGGCGGAAATTCTGCGGCAGTCCCAGTGCGATGCCGGAGCCGCCCGTGATCAGTTTCAAGTCCGCGCAGGCGGCGCCGATGGCTTCCAGGTCGCGGTTCGACACGGCATCGACGACGGCGAAATGGCAGCCCTGGCCGCGCAAGTCCGTGAAGCGCTGGGCGATGGCTGCCGCGCCCTTTTCCACCACGGAGAAATCGGCCAGGCCAACCTTGGCTTGCACCTGCTGCTGCAGCACGCGCACCAGGTTCGAATCCGTCATCGGCGTCAGGGGATGCTCGCGCATGCCCGATTCGGCCAGCGGCACGTCGCCGACGAACAGGTTGCCCTTGTAGATGGTGCGGCCGTTGGCGGGGAATGCGGGACAGGCGATGGTGAAATCCGTGTCGAGCGCCCGCATCAGCGCTTCGGCCACAGGGCCAATATTACCGCGCGGCGTGGAGTCGAACGTGGAGCAGTACTTGAAGTAGAACTGTTTGCATCCGGCTTGCTGCAGCCAGGCCAGCGCGGCCAGCGATTCGGCCACGGCGTCCTCGGGCGTATTCGTGCGCGACTTGAGGGCGATGACGACGGCGTCGACATCGGCTGGCGGCGGCCCTTGCGGCACGCCGATCAGCTGCACCGTGCGCATGCCGGCCTTGACCAGCATGCCGGCCAGGTCGGTGCCCCCCGTGAAGTCATCGGCGATACATCCCAGTAGTACGGTCATGATGGTTCCTCTTGATTCAGTGACGCTTGCACCGGCAAAGTAATTCCCGGGAAAGTCTTGATGACGGCCGAGTCATCCTCGCCGCCAAAGCCTGCCGCCGACGCCTGCATGAACATCTGGTGCGCCGTAGCGGACAGCGGCAATGGAAACACGCTTTTCTTCGCGTAATCGAGCACGATGCCCAAATCCTTGACGAAGATATTCACGGCCGACAGCGGCGTGTAGTCGCCCTTCAGGATGTGCGGCACGCGGTTCTGGAACATCCAGGAACAGCCGGCGCTGTTTGAAATGACTTCGTACAAGGCGTCCGGGTCGCAGCCGGCGCGCAAGCCCAGCGCCATCGCTTCGGCGGCGGCGGCGATGTGCACGCCGGCCAGCAACTGGTTGATCATCTTGACCTTCGAACCCTGGCCCGGCTGTTCGCCCAGGCGGTACAGCTTGGCGCAGATGGCGTCAAAAATGCCGGCACAGGCATCGAATGCATCGGGCGCGCCGGCCGCCATCACCGACATCTCGCCGGCAGCCGCCTTGGCCGCGCCGCCGGAAATGGGCGCATCGATGAAGCGCAGTCCCATGGCCGCCAGGCGCGCGCCGAGGGCCTCGGCAAACTCGGGCGCCACGGTGGCGCAGGCGATCACCACGCTGCCCGGCGCCAGACTGGCAGCCGCACCGTGTTCGCCAAACAGCACGGCTTCCGTCTGTTGCGCATTGACGACGACGATCAGCATCGCTTGCACCTGCGCCGCCAGCGCGGCCGGAGACTGCGCCGCATGGGCGCCCTGGCCGGCCAGCGCTTGCACGGTGTCGGCGCGCACGTCGCAGGCATGTACTTCAAAGCCGGCGCGCAGCAACGATTGCGCGATGCCCATGCCCATGGCCCCCAGGCCGATCACGCCAACTTTTTTCATTTCTACGTTCATCTGCTACTCCAGTTTTATTTGTTCACCAGCTTGGCCGGCACGCGCATGATGATGGCCGCGCCAATCACCAGGATGCCGGCCAGCAGGTAGATGGCGATGTCGGTCGACTGCGTCAGGTCCTTGATGAAACCGATCATGTACGGCGCCGCGAAACCGGCCAGGTTGCCCACCGAGTTGATGGCGGCGATGCCGGCGGCGGCCGAGACGCCGCCGAGAAAAGCCGTCGGCAGGCTCCAGAACATCGGCGAGGCAGCCAGGATGCCGCCGGCGGCGATCGTCAGGAAGAAGATGGCCCAGCCCGTGTTATGGGCGCCGGCCAGCGCACTGCAGACGATGGCGGCGGCGCCGACGACCAGCGGGATGGCCATGTGCCAGCGGCGTTCGCGGTATTTGTCCGAGCTGCGGCCCAGCAAAATCATCGACGCCACGGCCACCGAGTACGGGATCGCCGTGAACAGGCCGATATTGAGCACGCCCGTCACGCCGGCCGCCTTGATCAGGCTGGGCAGCCAGAAGGTCAGCGAATACTGGCCCATCACGCAGCAGAAATAAATCAGGGCCATGACCCAGATGCGCGGGTCGGCGAACATGGCACGGATCGACGGGTGCGATACCTTGCCCTGCGCTTCCGTGGCGATGCGCTGTTCGAGGATGACTTTTTCATCTTCCGTCAGCCACTTCGCGGCGCGGATGCTGTTATCGAGGTAGCACAGCACGGCCACGCCCATCAGCGCGGCGGGAATCGCTTCGAGCACGAACATCCACTGCCAACCCGCATAACCGTGCCAGCCGGCGAAGGTTTCCATGATCCAGCCCGACAGGGGGCCGCCGATCAGGCCCGCCACGGGAATGGCGGCCATGAAGGTGCACACCATGCGCGCGCGGCGCTCGGACGGATACCAGTAGGTCAAATAAAGAATGATGCCGGGGAAGAAACCCGCTTCGGCGATGCCGAGCAGGAAACGCATGACGTAGAACTGGGTCGGCGTCGTGACGAACATGAAGGCGCCCGAGATGACGGCCCACGTGATCATGATGCGGGCGATCCACACGCGCGCGCCGATCTTGTGCAGCATCACGTTGCTGGGCACTTCGAACAGGAAGTAGCCGAGGAAGAACACGCCCGCGCCCAGGCCGTACACGGTTTCCGAAAACTGCAGATCGGCCAGCATTTGCAGCTTGGCGAAGCCCACGTTCACACGGTCGAGGTAAGCGACGATGTAGCACAGCATGAGGAAGGGAATGATGCGCCAGGTCACCTTGCGGTAGACGGCGTCGTCGATGGTTTTCTGGCTTGCGGCGGCGCCGGCCGGCTGTCCGGGCAATGCTTGTGATACGTCCATGCTTGTCTCCTGATCGCTGGGGGGGTCGACCGTGCCGGGTTTTTATGGTCCACCGGAGGTGGCTGGCAACTTGTCTAAAATTTGTATGGATGTATAATATGTGTGTGTTTTGTGTGTGTCAAGCTGTATATTCCATATAATGGCAAGCAGGCAAGCCCCATGAGAACCGCTAGCACAAGGATGCACCGATGGACCGCACGTTCCGCTTTACCCTTCCCCCGCCGGAGCCCGCCGCGGGCAGTTTCACCACCGGCACCCTGGGTGCGCGGGTGGCGGCACGGCTGCGCCAGCAAATCCACAACGATGGTCTGGCCGGCGGCACGCGTTTGCCGTCGGAGCAGGCGATGGCCAGCCACTTCGGCGTGAGCCGCACGGTGCTGCGCGAAGCCATCGCCCTGCTGCAGGCCGACGGCATCCTCGTTACGCGCAAGGGCAGCGGCACCTTCGTGTGCGCGCAGGATGGCGCGAAGACGGGCGAACGGGGCGACGCGCTGACGGAGCAGTCCGTGCAATCGCTGCTGAACCTGATCGAGGTGCGGCAAGGGCTGGAGGCGGAAATCGCCGCGCTGGCGGCCGTGCGGCGCACGCCGGGCCAGCTGGCCGACATCGAGCATGCGTTGCACCGGATCGAGGAAGCCGTGGCGGCCGGCGTCGACGGCGTGGAAGAAGACGTGCGCCTGCACCTGTCGATCGCTGAAGCGACGGGCAATCCCTATTGGCCGAAATTCGTTGCCATGTTTGCCGACCCGATCCGCTCGGCCGTGAAGGTGACGCGCGCGAATGAAGCGCGGCGCACGGACTTTTCCATCGAAGTGCGGCACGAACATGAAAAGATCGTCCAGGCGATCGCCGATGGCGACCCGCAACGGGCGCGCCAGGCGGCCATGGAACACATGCAGCATGCGGCCGAGCGCGTGCGCCTGGCCGACCGCGAATTCTGGCGCGGCGACGGCGGCGCGCTGGCGCGTACACTGGGGCGCGATCCCATCATGCAAAAATAAGACCGCTCACGCCCGCCGCCCCTGCTTGCCTATGCTCGCGCTCATCATGTCGAACAGGGTGCGCGACGCGGGCGGCATCGCGTGCTGATGCCGGCTGATCAGGCCCAATGTCCGTTTCACGGCGGGATTGACGAGCGGCACGCCGACCACCGTGCCCTGCCGCTCCGGCAAAATCGACAGCCCTGGCACCGCCGCCACGCCCAAACCCGACTCCACCAGCGCCAAGATGCCTGACACGTGGTTGATCTCGCACGAGATCCACGGATGCTTTTCCACGCCGGCCAGCGCCGCATCGAGCACGCTGCGGTTGCCGCTCGACTTGGCCACCGAGATATAGCGTTCGTCGACGGTATCCTTCCAGCTCAACTTCTTGCGCCTGGCCAGCCGGTGGTCGTGCCGCATCGCCAGCACGTAGGTCTCGACATAGATGGGCTGGAAAAGAATCTCCGGATTTTCCGCGCCTGTAAAACTGATGCCGAAATCCGCCTCGCCTGTCAGCACGAGGTTGAGCACGTCCTGCGCGCTTTCATCATGCACGCGCACGCGGATTTTCGGAAACTGCGCGCTGAAGCGCTTGAGCACGTCCGGCAGGAAGTGCCACACGGCCGATGGCACGCAGGCGAACGTCACCGTCCCGGTACGGTGCGCGGCCAGGTCGGCGACACCGAGCACGGCATCCTCGAGGCCATTGAGCGCATCGCGCACGTTCACCAGAAACACCTGCCCCACATTCGTCAGCTGCACGCGCCGGGTGGTGCGTTCGAACAGCTTGACGCCCAGCGCATCCTCGAGTTTTTCAATGCGGCGGCTCAGTGCCGGCTGCGACAGGAACAGGTCGGCCGCGGCCTGGCGAAAGCTGTTGCGCTCCGCCACGGCCACGAAGGCCTGCAAATCATGAAGTTCGTAATTGATGCGCTGCATGCATGAATCCCCGGAAAAATTGCAATTATCAAATTATGCCATTTCAACGATGATGAGGCCTTAATGCTGAGCCTCGCCAAGAAGGCATCACCCCAAAAAAAGATGGAGACACCATGCGACATTGTTCCACTTTCGCGCTGTTGTTCGCGGCCAGCGGCACCTGCCTGGCCCAGAGCGGCGCGGTTTTGTATGGCATCGCGGATGCCGGCATCCGCTATGGTAAAGGCTTGAACGCCGCCAATGCACCCACGCCCGGCGGCACCACGCCCGCCGTCAGCAGCGGCATCAACAACACGAGCCGCTGGGGCCTGCGCGGCCAGGAAGACCTCGGCGGCGGCTGGCAGGCGCTGTACCGCCTCGAGGGCGGCCTGAATCTGGACACGGGCAGCGCGGCCAAATCCGACAAGCTGTTCGACCGGCAAGCGTGGGTGGGCCTGAAGTCGCCGCTGGGCTCCGTGACCCTGGGGCGCCAGGCGACCTTGCTGGCCGACGCCATCGCACCGGTGGACCCGCTGGGCATCCGCTACGCCTCGTTCAATCCGAACGTGAACATCACGGGCTTGAGCAATACGGCTTTTGGCCGCCACTCGTTCGGCCAGCAATACGGCAGCAGCGGCTATGCCGACAACTTCTACCGGCTCGACAACATGGTGAAAACCAGCGCCAACCTCGGGCCGGTGGTGGCGCGCGCCGCCTATTCCTTTGGCGAGGTGGCGGGCGCCACGTCGCCATTGTCGACCTGGGGCGGCGCCCTGACGTACCAGCAGGCGGGGCTGGCCGTGTCCGGGGCGGTGATGCGCTTTCGCAATCGCGACAACCGCAGCCTCGACGCCGCCACCGTGGGCGCCGCCTACAAGATGGACGCCTGGCAGTTCAAGGCCAACCTGGGCTTGAACCGCGCCGACGTGGGCGCCGGCAAGTCGGTCCGGCAGAGCGTGATATCGGCCGGCGTAAGCCGGCAAATGGCGCCGGACGTGCTGCTCACGACCGCCTACTACAAGGTACGGCGCAGCGCCACGGGCCACGTCGACGACGGCTTCCAGCGTGCTTTCGCCTACCTCGAAAAAACGCTCTCGCCGCGCTCGACCCTGTATCTCGAATCGGACTACACCACGTGGCAAGGCGATGCGGCCGGCGTCACGGGAACGCGGGCCAACGACCGCAAAGGCATGGGCTTGACGCTCGGCCTCATGCACAAATTTTAACGACAGGAGAAACAACCATGCTTCAACATATCCTCGTGCGGCGCTCCGCCCCCCTACTGGCCGGCTTCATGCTGCTGGCCGCCGGCGCGGCCCATGCCGCCGATATCCGCGTGGTCAGCTCGGGCGGTTTCGCCCAGGCCTACAAAAATCTGGCACCTGCCTACGAGCGCGCCAGCGGCGACCACCTAGTTTCCGAATGGGGACCGTCGATGGGGACGACCAAGAATGCGATCCCGGCGCGCCTGGCGCGCGGCGAGCCGATCGACGTCGTCATCATGGTGGGTGACGCGCTCGACAAACTGATGCAGGAAGGCCGCCTGGTCCCCGGCAGCAAGGTGGTGCTGGCCAATTCACCGATTGCCTGCGCCGTGCGGCGCGGTGCGGCCAAGCCCGACATCAGCACCACCGAGGGCTTGCGCAGCGCTTTCCTGAAGGCGGACAAGGTCGCCTATTCGGACAGCGCCAGCGGCGTCTACATCGAGACGCAGCTGATGAACAAGTTGCAGATTTCGGAGCAGATGCAAGGCAAGGCCGCAAAAATTCCCGCCACCCCCGTCGGCGAAATCATCGCGCATGGCCAGGCCGATTTCGGCTGCCAGCAGCGCAGCGAGCTGCTGCCGGTCGATGGCATCGACATCGTCGGCCTGCTGCCGCCGGAAGTACAGAAGATGACGCAGTTTTCGGCGGCGCTGGTCCCGGGCGGCAAGGAACCGGAAGCCGGCCGCGCCTTGCTGCGCTTCCTCGCCGCCCCTGCCAACGCGGGCGCGATCGAAGCGACCGGACTGGAACCGGCGGCGGCGCCGGCGCCAACGCCAGCAATGCACTAGGCGTGCGTCACTCATCTTTCATCAATAGGTAAATCATGGACATTCCCTCCACCGCCGCACCCATCGCCAAGGCCGCAACGCCGCGCGCGCAAGTGCGTCCGCCCTCGCGCATCGCCACCGTCATCCGGGTGACGAGCGGGAACTTCATCGAAATGTACGATTTTTTCCTGTTCGGCTTTTACGCCACGTACATTGCCAAGGCCTTCTTCCCCGCCACCAGCGAATACGCTGCCCTGATGATGACGTTCGCCACCTTCGGCGCGGGGTTTTTCATGCGGCCGCTGGGCGCCATCATCCTCGGCAGCTATATCGACCGCATCGGCCGCCGCAAGGGCCTGGTGCTGACCCTGGCCATCATGGCTTCCGGCACGGCGCTGATCGCCTTCGTGCCCGGCTATGCCACCATCGGATTGCTGGCGCCGTTCCTCGTGCTGATCGGGCGTTTGCTGCAAGGCTTTTCCGCCGGCGTGGAACTGGGCGGCGTGTCCGTCTACCTGTCCGAGATGGCGACACCCGGCAACAAGGGATACTACGTCAGCTGGCAATCGGCCAGCCAGCAGGTGGCCATCATCTTTTCCGCCGCGCTCGGCTACTATCTCAACGAGACCTTGAGCAAGGAATTCATCGCGGACTGGGGCTGGCGCATCCCGTTCTTCATCGGCTGCTCCATCATCCCCGTGGTGTTCTACATCCGCCGTTCGCTGCAGGAGACCGAGGCCTACCTGACGCGCAAATCGCATCCGACGTTCCGGCAGATGCTCAAGACGATCGCGCTCAACTGGCCGCTGGTGGTCACCGGAACGATGCTGATCGTGCTGACGACGGTCGCGTTCTACCTGATCACCGTCTACACGCCGACCTTCGGCAAGAACGTGCTCAAGCTGAGCACCGAGGAAAGCCTGCTCGTCACCTTGTGCATCGGCCTGTCGAACTTCATCTGGCTGCCCGTCATGGGTGCGCTGTCCGACCGGATCGGCCGCTGGCCCATCATGGCCGTATGCTCGGCGCTGACGGTGCTGACCGCGTATCCTGCCCTGTCGTGGCTGGTCGCCCATCCCAGTTTCGACCACATGCTGATGGTGGAGCTGTGGCTGTCCTTCCTCTACGGCAGCTACAACGGGGCCACCATCGTCGCGCTGACGGAAATCATCCCGGCCAGCGTCAGGACCACGGGCTTTTCGCTGGCCTACAGCCTGGCCACCGCGCTGTTCGGCGGCATGACACCGCTGGTATCGACCCTGCTGATCGAGAGCACCGGCGACAAGGCGGCGCCAGGCTACTGGATGGCCGGCGCCGGCGCCATCAGCCTTGTGGCGACGTGGCTGATCTATCGCGGCATCGTCAGGGAGCGCCATCCGCTCCCTGCATGATGTTACGGCCAGGCGGGCCGGCGCATGTGGAACAGGCTGTCCGGCCCGATCTCGAAATAATCGGCCGGACCGCCGCCGCGCAAGATCGGCGCGGCGGCCGCCGTGTCGTACACGCCATCGTTGAGCAGGTGGCGCGCGATGTGCACGCCCACCACTTCCCCCAGCACCAGCCAGCTGCCGACACCGTCGCCATTGACGCCTTGCAGCTCGATGATCTGCGTGCGCCGGCATTCGAAGGAGACGGGACTTTCCGCCACGCGCGGCACATTGACGATGCGCGAGGCGGCCGGCGTCAGGCCGGCCAGCGCGAATTCATCGACTTCGGGCGGCGCCGGTGCGCAGCTGGTATTCATCGCGTCGGCCAGTGGGCGGGTGGCCAGGTTCCACACGAATTCGCCCGTCTGTTCGATATTGCGCAGGGTATCCTTGCGGCCGATACTGGAAAAACCGATCAGCGGCGGATGGTAATTGAAGGCGTTGAAAAAGCTGTACGGCGCCAGATTGAGCACGCCCTCGCTGCTCTGCGTGGCGATCCAGCCGATGGGCCGCGGCCCCACGATCGCATTGAAAGGGTCATGCGGCAAGCCATGGCCCTGTGCAGGTTCATAAAAGTGAATATTGTCGGCCACGCGCGTTCCTGAAGTCAAAGTCAACAGCGCCCGGGATGGAACGCCTGGAACGACAGCTTACTGGAATTGTCCCCGACCAGCCACCCTGCCCCATCAAAGCTCAGAGACATGTTTGACAGCCCATTCATGGGCTTGGACGATGTCGAGATGCAGGCTGGCAAACGACATCTTCAGCAAGCGCTCTGGCAGCGCCCAGTCCCATTTCGCGCGCCGCAAATTATGTTCCTTGTTCAGCAGAAGCTCAACAGCGGGCGGTGCCTCGCTGGCGAAGGCCAGCAAGCACGCAACCACGCGCTGTTCGCTTGCATCGTCAATCTTGACCGCTGGGCCTTGCGCTGTCGCCGCCAATCCCCGCGATTTCAGCACCAAAGCAATCGCCTCGTTGGCATGGTCTCCCAACCAGGTAAAAATGAAAACACGGCCACCGATTATCAACAGTGGCTTACGCGCCAGTCCGCAACGTTGAAACGTCTGACAACCTTCCAGCATGAGCTTTTTCGCGCCCTCATCCATAAAGGATGGCGGCAAGCCTGACTGGTACAGTTCGCGCATGCGTTCTCTGACCTTGGTATGAACATGTCCGCCACTGCCATTGAACAAGGGCGCACGACCTGTATTTGTTTTACCAACAAGAATAGTCTTGCTATCGTCGTCTATATCTTCCACTACCCAGGTCCTGCCCGCAAAGAGAATATAGTCGCCAACACTGACCGAACTCGATACGGGCAGGGAACCAAGTACGCGGCTTGCATTGACGATACGGAACTCATCCTCCGTGGCGAACGCCGCATAAAAAGTGTAGTGATTAACCAGCCGTTCGCCCTTGGAACCATGCAATAGCAGGCCGGATGCCTCCTGCTGTAATAGCTCCATTTTTCCCAGGTGGCGCAACAACTCGGCAAAATCCTTTTTTTCGGTACTCGCAAAAGGCCCTCTGGTGCAAAGGATACGGTAGGCATCGGCTGCCTGGATACCACCGTGCTGTGCAATCAGCGACAACAACTGCTGGATCAGTGTCGACAAATGCAAGCCATGCGTTTTTGGCGGCTCGATCCAGCCGTCCAGCATCAAGCTGACCATAGCGCCAAATTCCAGCGTTCCTCCCCTTAATTGGTCCATCAGCTCGGATTCGGCATGCAACTCACGCTCGGTAATATAACCGCGCAAGATGGCAGACTCCCCCGCACGCCGCCCGGAACGCCCCATGCGCTGGCGCATGCTGGCCACCGATGGCGGCGAGCCGATCTGCGCCACGCTCTTGACTGCGCCAATGTCAATACCCAGCTCGAGGGTATTGGTACAGATGGCAGTGGCGCAACCTTCCTTATTTTTCAAGGCAGCCTCTGTTTCCTCGCGAATTTCACGCGACAGGCTGCCATGGTGGGGCCAGAACTCATTAGGCGCCTTGGCGGCCTCACATAGCCGGCGCAACGCATATGTGTATTGTTCGACTTTGCCTCGGCTATTCGGAAAGATCAGGTTATTAGATCCTCGCAGCTTTGCAAACAGGTCTTGCACGATCGACAGTTCAGAGGCGGATTCGCCATCCGGCTCTTCGTCAGGTGGTGGCGCCACGTCGAGATAACCCTTGATATATATTTTTAATGCGCCACGGTCGGCTTGCGATTCGATGATATCGACCGCTGCACCGCTATGTGGACGCAAAAAATCTGCTCCCAGCCGCAGATCACCCAACGTCGCAGACAAGCCTATGCGCGGCACCATACGCCCCGCCGCCTGCTCGATACGCAACATCAGCGATTGCAATTGCTTGCCCCGTTCCGTACCGATAAAAGCATGCAGTTCATCGACCACAATGTAACGCAGGCGTGCAGCGATGCGCGGCATCTGGAAACCGCGATTGCACAGCATGGCCTCCAGCGACTCTGGCGTGATCAGAACAACTCCAGATGGCTGTTTAAAAAACCGCGTCTTTGACGAGGATGAAATATCGCCGTGCCATGGCCAGACGGGTATTTCCAATGTCGTACACAAGCGTTCCAGCCTGCCGAACTGATCGTTGATCAATGCCTTGAGCGGGCTGATATACAGGCACAGCCCATGCTCCTCGCCAGCCTTCAGCATATTGCTCAGCACTGGAAAAAAAGCCGCTTCGGTCTTGCCTGCGGCAGTGGCGGCAGCAATGATGACATCGCGTCCACCACTGCTGATCGCAGCGATCGAGCGCTCCTGGATATCGCGCAATATGCTCCAGTTTTCCGCCCATATCCAACGCTGGATACGTTCATCGAGCAGGGAGAACGACGACGAAAATGGGTCAGTCATATGCGTCAGAGCTTGAATGACGCGAACTCGTCGTCGGCTTCGACCTCGCTATCAGACATACCAGCCATATCAGGTATGACTTCAACAGCACCTAACAGTTGCCGCCATGAAGCGCCAGGATTTTGCTCCAGTACCGCCAGCAAATTGACAAAGGCTGTGATAGTCGTGCGCGGCGTGCGGAAGTAACTGTCGCCGAGGCGCCGCGCGCAATGCTCCATGAAAGCCGGTAAAGCTTCATCAGGCAGCAGATATTTCTCAGCGATGCCATGTGCGTGCACGTGACGCAGTTTGTCCAGCAGCACATAAAAGTCTTCGGGACGCAAGCTCGCCAGCCTCAGCACGGGGCCGCTATAATCGACCAGACCAGCAACGGCAAAAGTATTTTCCGCCAACCGGCTTTGCAGGGCCGGATAGCTGAACAGGCCGCGCCGCGTATCGAGTAGGAATTCCGGCGTACCGCCCATAATGAATCCGAGCCCTACCGCCGTACCTTGCAAGGTGTCATTCAGGATACGCAGTATCTGCTCATAGTTGGCGTTGCGCGCCGGCGTATTGGCCAGTTTGTACAAATTGACCAGTTCATCAAGACAGACGACAAAGCCGGCGTAACCAGCCAGTCGCACGAAGCGGGCGAACAGCTTCAACTGATCGTAAAAAGAGGCATCGTCTACAATGGAACGTACGCCCAATGCCTGGCGCGCTTCAGTCTTGGTATTGAATTCACCGCGCAGCCAGCGGATCGCATCGGATTTCAATACCTCGTCACCGGCCTCGAACCCACGACAGTATGCTGCGATCACATCAGCAAAATCAAAACCGTTAACCATCTCCGTCAAATGTTCAAGCTTTTGCCGTATCACTTCCTCGGTACTGGCACCTTGCGCCAGTGCTTCGGTTTTGGCATTGGCAATAAATCGTTCGACGATGCCTGCCATCGCGCCACCATCAGGCTTGGTGCGAGTGGAAAGATTGCGCATCAATTCCGCGTACAACGAGCGTGCCTGGCCACCGGTTGCATGCAGGCGCCGATCGGGATTCAGGTCGGCGTTGGCTGTCACCAGTTTTTTTTCCATCGCCACAGAACGTATCAGGTTAAGAAAAAAAGTCTTGCCAGCGCCATATTCACCAATAACAAAGCGTATCGTCGAACCGCCATCGGCGATACGATCAAGATCTGCCACCAGCGTCTCGATCTCCGGTTTGCGGCCAACCTGGATCAGGTGTTGACCGGCACGTGGCACGACGCCGGCACGCAAGGACTGGATCACCGCGTCGCGGTCTTTGGGACGGATAGCTGGAGCGTTCATTGAGCAAGTCTTTCAAGAATGTCGGGATTGATGTCGATGGGATCGTCGCCTTCGGTGCAGGACATATCGAACGCGTCGAAGCACGCTTCGTTGATCCGCTCCAGGGCGCCATCAAGCATAACGCCTGCATCGCGGGCGATTGGTTCCAGCTCCGAGCGCTGCCATGAAACGCGCGACAGCAGATGGCGGGAAAACGCGGCGTGCATGGCATCAAGACCAAGTAATCCGTCTTGACTGTCGAGTGGCGGCAGCGCGACTTCAGAAGTCGCTTCGTCCTGAAAGATATCGCCCAATAGGGTTGCCACCTGTTGACTGTCTTTTTGTAATGCCGCAATGCGCGCGAGATCCAGCACAAAGCCGCCTGACGACACACTTGAACCGTTTGCTGGCGGATGTGCTGTCGCGGCAGCATGTACTTGACTGTACATTTTTTCATGCTCAACACCCAACAGTGTGCAGACCTTTTCCAGCACCGCGATTTCCTGGCGTGTCGCAGGTGCTCCCACCATCGTGATGATGCAGTCGGCACAGGCATCCCGCGCGGTCAGTGGGAGCGCCGCAATACGACGTTTGAAGGAACTCAGCGCGACTGGTTGCAGCAGAATAAGGCGCGCCATCAGGCGGCGCTGCTGGTGGGGCGTCAACTGGCGCCAAGCGGTGATCTGTGCCTGGCAAAGTGGCCATTTATGGTCAGAATACACACCTTCCGACTGCGCCATGGCAATCAGCAACTCCAGACTCAGCAAGGCAGTATAGTAAAACGGCGCGTCATCGCCCGCTTCTTCGCACTCTGCGGCTCGGTACAGCGCCACCCGTTCGGTCAAAGCTGCGTTGCCTGCCACGGACAGGATGTCCGGCTCCATGGCAATCTGCTGCGACAGCAGCGCCGCAGCCAAAGCACGCAAACTGTCTTTGCCGATCCCGTCCGATGCACCAAAATGCCGTGCCAGTTCATTCACAGACATCACCAGCACCGTCTCGCCCAAGCTCGCAGTCAAGTAACAAAGAGTTTGCTTCGCCTTCTCAGGCCATAGTGAATATGGCAATAACACCCAGGCATCCAAGGTTGCTCGTCTGTCTGGGCGATGCTCAATGAAACGACTATAAGCGTCCAGTTCCGCCGAGCAGACATCGATCAGTTTTTGCAGGGTTTGCTGCGGAACGCTGGCGATGGTGAGATCGGGAATATCGGCTAGCACTACCTTCCTGCCCGCGCCCTCCTTCAATCCTGGCGACGCGGGCGAATATGGCAGGCACAGCTTGTGCGACGTCGAAACAAGCGCGATACCATCGCCATGCAACCGCCTGTACATCAGGCGAAACAAGCATTCAAATTCTTCAGGACAGCGGCTTGCCGCCGTGCGCAATATCAGCGCCGGATCGTAACGGACCCACGCCCAACCCATATCTACGGTCAGTAGCGTCTTGTCGCGACATGCTTGCCCGAGCGCCACCCGCAAATGCAGGGGCATGCCATCTTCAGGACGCAGATCTGGTATCGGCTGCAGATATAACCGCTCTGGATTGCTTGCCAATTGCAGAACTTCTAAAAGAGACATGCAATGACGCGAAAACAATCCGGACTTGCCGCCATAATGTTTATGCAGCCGTGTGAGTTCTTTGATAATCTGCGGTATTTCCGCATCAATGGCACGGTGATTTTCCGCATCGATCAATACTCGCCGTTCGAGTCCATAAAAGAAGGCGAATACATAAGCGATATCGGCATCTGGACTACTACGCCCATCGGCAAGCCAACGCAAGTAAGCTCCGCGCTGCTGAGGCAAGGCATCCGCATAACTCGACCAGTAGAAATTCACGGGAGTCGCATAGTCGCTCCCGAAATCGACACTCTTGCGAGGATCGATCAGGGCAGGATCGGCCCTACCGCTATTCCCTGGCAAGCTTTGACCAACATAAATCATCCCGCCAGAAATCAACAGGCCGCCAATCTCCACGCTTTCATGACGCGCTATCCATTGAGCGACAGGGGCATGCACGGGCGGCGGGGGAATGCGGTAGCCAGATGGATCAGCCAATAGAACCTCGCTTGTTTTTTCCTGACATGTTGATGCTGGCGGCACAAGATCACTTACTGCGCTTGACACGGGCAAAGACGCGATGCCTGAAACTGGCGCCTCTGTAGTGAGCAGCACGGAACAGGAAGGCAATTCAGGCGGCGAAGAACGCCGCAATTTTTGCCTGCGCGCGCGATAGCGGCATCCTACATACAGTGCACCGGCAATCAACGACAGCAGTAAGGCTGGGCTTATCAAATGGTAAGCGGCAAATGCCAGCAATACAATGAAAAACATCCAGCGCCATGATGAGACACACTCTAACCAAAACCTGAATCTTTTCTTCCACACCACATTCTTCTTTCCGCCACAGATACAGGTAAATTAAGGTAAGGCAATGAAAGTAAGATGCTTTATTGTATAGAAATGTTGGCGTCAGCGAATGCTTATCTTGCCTTGCGGATTTTTTTGCAACGTCACATCGGCTATCCGCTCGTCGTACAAGTACCCGTGCGGTTTTTACCTACCGCCTCGCGCATGGACTAGCAAGGCGACAATTGTATGGCGCGCCGCACCATGCCTCGCTTATGATGGGACAACTCAACCCTTATCATTCCGCTACCGCCCATGCCTACCCTCACGCTGCACCAGAAAGTGTTCCTGCTCCTCCTGAGCATCGTCACCATCGGCTTCGGCTGGATACTGGCGCCGTATGCGGGCGCCATCTTCTGGGGCGTCATCCTGGCGATCCTGTTCGCGCCCGTGTACCGCTGGCTGCTGTTGAAAACCAGGGGCCGCGCCGGCCTGGCGTCGCTGCTGACCTTGCTGCTGATCATCGTCATCGTCATCCTGCCGCTGTCGCTCATTTCCGTATCGCTTGTGAACCAGGCGGCCAGCGTCGTGGAAATGGTACGTTCGGGCGAATTCACGGTTGCCATGTTCTTCAATAAAATCATGGCGGTGCTGCCGCAATGGCTGATCAACTTGCTCGACCGCTTCAACCTGACCAGCCTGGCCAGCCTGCAGGACAAACTGGCCGAGGGCGCCACGCAGGTGAGCCAGGTGGTGGCGGTGAAAGCCATCAACGTGGGCCTGTACACCTTCGAATTCCTCACCAGCCTGTGCATCATGCTGTACCTGCTGTTTTTCCTCATGCGCGATGGCTCGACCCTGTCGGCCCGCATCAAGGGCGCCGTGCCGCTGAGCCGCAAGTACAAGCAGCGCCTGTTCACCAATTTCACCACCGTGATCCGCGCCACGGTGAAAGGCAACATCCTCGTGGCAATCGCCCAGGGCGCCCTCGGCGGGCTGGCGTTCTGGTTCCTCGACGTGCCGGCGCCCCTGCTGTGGGCCGTGCTGATGGCCTTCCTGTCGCTGCTGCCGGCCGTCGGCGCCGCCCTCGTCTGGGCGCCCGTGGCCGTCTACTTCCTGGCCACGGGCGCCATCTGGCAAGGCGCGGGCCTGGCCGCCTTCGGCGTCTTCGTCATCGGCCTGGTCGACAACGTGCTGCGCCCTATCCTGGTGGGCAAGGACACCAAGATGCCCGACTACGTGGTGCTGCTGTCGACCGTGGGCGGCATGGCCCTGTTTGGCCTGAACGGCTTCGTCATCGGCCCCGTGGTCGCGGCCCTGTTCATCGCCTCATGGGACCTGTTCGTCTCGGCCAGCGAATTCCAGGCCGAGGATTGAGGCGCCGTCCCAGCCTGCAAAAATAAACCATCGAGAACCCGGCCTGCGGGCGGCGCCACTTGCGCTTCCCGAAACGGGCCGGAACCGCCTGGCGGCAGAGTGTCCGCCAGCGCCGGCCAGCCTCGGCAACTATCCACATGAGACCACATTTCATAGCAACTATCATGTTGCAATAGTATACATTTAGCAACAAATGCAAAAATATAGTTTTTGACGCAGCAGGAGCCGCGGCGTAGTGTCGGTCGTCCCGACAACCACGTAATGAGGAGCCTTCCATGGCAAATCCACTGTGCTTAATGATGCCGGTACTACCCGGCACCAATCCGATCTCCATCGCCGCAGCATTGCAGGAATACCAGACGAAGATCAATACCGCCCTCACCAATATCGGTACCGTGCACTTTGCCCGCTTCGTCCTGTTTGACCGCTCGCAGGCCAATCTGCTACCCAACATTGGCAAGACGGGTACTTCCGATACCCTGATCATCGGCGTCATCACCGAGTATGACGGCAGCTTCAACGGCTACATCGAGGATTTCGTGGCCCAGCTGGGCGAGGTATTCGACGCGCTGCTGCAGTTTGTCGTGGGCGGCAAGGCGCTGATGCCCGTTGCCAACCATGTGGCCGCATTCGAAGCCTTCATCACCGCCAACGACGCCGCGCAGCACGTGCCCAACACGGGCCTGTATAACGCCTATCCGCAGACCGTCCAGCAAATCCTCGCTTCCGTCTAAAGAAAACGCCACGCCGGGGCTGCGCAAGCGGCCCCACCACCCCAGCCCCCGGAGAGACAGCATGGCCGATCCCACCATCGATTACGACGACGTGCAAGGCACGATCCTGCGCGGCTACCGCGTCAACCTGGCGCGCCATTTCATCTTCAGCATCACGGATGCGGCGCAGGCGCGGCGCACCATCGCCGCCCTGCTCGACGGCAGCGACGGGCTGCCAACCATTACCACCGCGCGCCATATCCACCCCAAGCCGCCCTGCTTCCTGAACCTCAGCTTTACCGCTCCCGGCCTGTCGGCTCTGGGGATAACCGCGGCCGAGCTGGCCACCTTTGACCAGGCATTTCAACGGGGTGCGGCCGATCCGGCCAGCGTCGCCGCCGTGGGCGACGTGGGCGACAGTGCCCCCGAACACTGGCTCGGCAACCTGGGGCCGGCCACCACAGCCGGCCAGGTGCATGCGATGCTGAGCCTGTGGGTCAGCGAATCGGAGGAAGTGCTGCAGGCAACGTCGGCCAAGCTGCGTGGCGCCTTTGCCGCCGGCTGGCATGAACTGTATGCGCACGACGGCGTGGCCCTGCCAGGCAACCGCGTGCATTTCGGCTACCGCGACAATATCGCCCAGCCCGACGTCGATGGCGCCCCGCCGCGCAAGCACGAACGCGCATACGAACCGGACCCGCTCAACAGCGTCAAGACGGGCGAATTCCTGCTCGGCTATCCGAATGAAAACGGCGGCACCTACCAGGTGCAGCCGCCGCAACTGTCCACCAATGGCAGCTATGCCGCCTTCCGCATCCTGGAGCAGGACGTGCCCCTGTTCGACAGTATTCTGAGCCAGGGCGCGGCCAGTTCCGGGCTCAGTACCGAGATGGTGGCCGCCAAGATGTGCGGACGCTGGCGCAACGGCAATCCGCTCGTGCTCAGCCCGGACGAACCGGGGCCCGTGCTGCCGGACGCCAGCCTGAACCACTTTCACTATGTCGATGCGCAGCCGGAACTGGACGACACGCTGGGCCTGAAATGCCCGATCGGCGCGCATATCCGGCGCAACAACCCGCGCGACGAAGGCGTCGTGGGCACCTCGGCCCGCCACCACCGCATCGTGCGGCGGGCCATGCCCTACGGCAGCGAATACGATCCGGTGACACCCATCGCAGAGCAGCGGGGACTGGTCGGTTATTTCATCAATGCCAACCTGCGCAATCAGTTCGAATTCCTGATGCAGCAATGGAACGATGACGCTACCTTCGTCAAATCGGCCGTCGGCCCGGCCGGTCCCGAGGCGGGCAACGCCACGCTCAATATCAGCGGCCAGGACGTGTTCCTGGGAATCAACGCCCCGGGCGTCAGCTCCTTCACCTTGCCCGGCGTGGGCGCCAAGGGCAGCGGCAATACGAAACTGCAGCATTTTTCGCGCAGCGTCGTCACGCGCGGCGGCGTGTATTGCTTCTTCCCCAGCATCACGGGGTTGCGCTACCTGGCAAACCTGAGTTAGGCGGCGAGCGGGCCTCGGATGCAAGCGGAACGGCCCGGACCGCTTGCATTGATCCTGTCATTGCACTATCGTTGCCACACGCGCGTGTTGCCAACTTTGCACAGGAGATCCCACCGTGTCGCTGATCCTCTACGGCCATCCCTTTTCCTCGTACACGCAAAAGGTGCTCATCGCCCTGTACGAAAACGCCATACCGTTCGATTTCCGCTGCCTGGCGCCGGACATGCCCCAGCACTTGCAGCAATGGCTGGAGCGCTGGCCGCTGCGCAAATTCCCGCTGCTGGTGGACGGCGAGCGCAACGTCGCCGAGACCAGCATCATCATCGAATACCTGCAACTGGCCCATCCGGGCACCCTGCGCCTGCTGCCGGACGACGCCATGCAGGCGCTGGAGGTGCGTTTTCTCGACCGCTATTTCGACCTGCACGTCATGACACCTGTGCAGCATGCCGTCGGCGCCGCCTTGAGCGGCGACGCGGCGAAGACCGAGGAAGGCCGCGCGTTCGCAGGCGACAAGCTGGACCTCGCCTACGCCTGGCTGGAAACCCATCTGGTCGGCAAGACGTGGGCCGCCGGCGACCGCTTTACGCTGGCCGACTGCGCCGCAGCTCCCTCGCTGTTCTATGCGGACTGGACGCAGCCGATTCCCGCGACGCTGCCCCTGCTGCGCGCCTACCGCGCGCGCCTGCTGGCCCGCCCGTCGTTCGCCCGCGCGGTGGAAGAAGCACGCCCGTACCGCCACCTCTTCCCCCTGGGCGCGCCGCAGCGCGATTGACCTTGTTCAGGCAAACACGGGGCGGAAAAAACTGCGCTCATAGCTGACGATGCAGCGCGTCTCCTCGGCATAGCGGAAGGCGGCCTGGCATTCGGCGTCCTGCATCGAATCGCTGCGGTACTGCTCATACAAGGCCAGGCTGGGGAACGAGAACATGGCCAGCGCCACATTGCTGGCGCCTTCCGATGGCAAAAAGTAGCCGTGGTGCTGGCCGCCGAAGCGTTCGACCAGCGGTATCCACAGCTTGCCGTAGGCTTCGAATTCCCGCAATTTGTACGGGTCGATGATGTAACGCAGGTAGCAGGTGATCATGGGCTTTCCTTGTGAACGTTCAGATCCATCAGCATGCCAGACTCCCAGGAACCGATGGCGGCCAATGGCGAGCCAGGCAAAAAGTCCAGCGCGCAGGGATACGCAAAATCTTCCTGCGCCAGGACGCCGAGCCCCGGCCAGGCGTAGAACAACAGCTTGCCCTTGCCGATGCGTCCCAGCGCGCTGCCGTCGGGCAGCCAGCGCAAGGCGTCACCCGTGCCAGCCCCCGCTTCCACGGGCGCCGTGGCCAGACAGCGGCCATCATCCATCGCATGCACGGACAGATACTCGTCGCCGCCCGCGTAATGCAGCACGGCCAGGCGCTCGCCATCGGGCGATGGGGCGCACGACGCCAGTTTGGGCAGCGACAGCACCACGCGCCCGCCTCCCGCTTGCAGCGGCCAGTCACACACGCTGCAGTAGTCGGGCGGCTGCACCTGCCCTTCCTCCACCGACTTGATGCCATGCAGGACCAGCAAACGCCGCCCGCCATCGATGGACCAGACACCGCGCAGCATCTCGCCCGGGTGCTCGTGCATGAACAGCAGGTCGCCCGTCTGCGCATCGCGCACGCGCAGGCGGCCATCCCAGCCGCCGTCGACGAGATACCGGCCGCACGGCGACCACGCGGGACCGCAGCCTTCGCCATCTTTTTTGTTCTGGAAGTTCACGAGCAACTGGCCCGCCTGCGCATCCACCACGGCCTGCAGGCCCGTCGTGCTCTTGATGGCCAGCCGGTCGCCGTCAGGCGAAAAGGCCATGCTGGAACAGTGGGCGATGAACTTGCCGCGCCACAGTTTCTGGCGTGCCGCCACGTCCCACAGGACCAGGTCGCGCCCCAGCACAGCCAGGCGCGCGCCATCGGGCGAAAACCGCACGCCGTAGGCGCAGCCCAGCGTCAAGGACTTCGGCCTTGCTGTCATGGGCGCGCCAGGCGGTACACGACGCTATCGATATCGTAATGGCGTTCCATGCCCACGTATTGCATGCCAAGGCGCGTCATGACCTTGATCGAGGCGGCATTGTCCGGGTGCGCCACGGCCACCACTTCGGGCGCGCCGACGACGTCGAACGCATGCGCGACGATGGCCGCTGCCGCTTCGCTGGCATAGCCTTGGCCCCAGCCCGTGCGGGCCAGACGCCAGCCGATTTCGTGCGGCTTGCTCTTGTCGCCATCGAGATGCTGCAGGCAGGCCATGCCCACCATCTCGCCATCATCGAGGCGTATCAGCGCCCACCAGGAATAGCCCCATTCGGCCCAGCGGCCCGTGACGCGCTTGACGGCGGCGCGCGTGTCCTCTTCCTTTTCGGGCTGGCCCGCGTTCAGATAGGTCATCACCTCGGGATCGGTGTTGAGCATGCGCATGCGCTCGTAGTGGTTTTCCGTAATCGGTTCCAGGCGCAGGCGCGCCGTCGTGAGTATGGTCATCGCATTTCCTTGGACGAAAAAAAAGACGATACACGATCGTCTTTTTTTTGCAAGCGCGCACGCAATTACTTGCCTGCTTCGCCCTTCTTGATCCACGCCGCCAGTTGGTGCGGACGCAGGCCGTCGTAGTCTTCGAACGGCTGGTGGATCCACGGGTTGTGCGGCAGTTCGTCGAGGAAGTAGTCGGGACGCACGACGGAGCAGCCCTTCAGCCAGATCACGGCCGATTTGACTTCGGTCACGTCAGGGAAGTTTTCCTTCAGGTGACGCGTGACCTTGTCCAAGGTGACGCCCGAATCGGCCAGGTCGTCGACCAGCAGGATGCGGCCGGCCAGCGGGCCCTTGGTCATGGTCATGTACTTGGCGATATCGAGGTCGCCGCGCACCGTGCCCGCGTCTTCGCGGTAGGAGCTGGTCGACAGGATGGCCAGTGGCAAATCAAAAATGCGCGAGAATACGTCGCCGGGACGCACGCCGCCGCGCGCCAGGCACAATACCTGGTCGAATTTCCAGCCCGATTCGTAGACCTTGAGCGCCAGGCGCTCGATCAGGCGGTGGTATTCTTCCCAGTTGACCCAAAGGTGTTGATCGTTCGATTGTGGGGTAGTCATGATAGTGGAATCTTATTATTAGCGTGATTAAAAAAATCCGCCTTGCGGCGGATTGTGTCCAGCAGCTTACTCGAATGGGTGACGCAGCACGATCGTTTCTTCACGATCCGGACCGGTCGAAACCATGTCCACCGGTACGCCGACCAGTTCTTCGATGCGCTTGATGTAAGCGCGCGCCGTTGCCGGCAGCGCCGCCAGCGATTTCGCGCCGACCGTGCTTTCCGTCCAGCCTGGCATCTCTTCGTACACCGGCACGCAACGGGCGGCTTCTTCGGCGCCCGATGGGAAGATGTCCGTGGCTACGCCATCGATGGTGTAGCCGGTGCACAGTTTCAGCGTTTCGATACCATCCAGCACGTCCAGCTTGGTCAGGCACATGCCCGTCACGCCGTTGATCTGCACGGAGCGGCGCAGCAAGGCGGCGTCGAACCAGCCGCAGCGGCGGGCACGGCCCGTCACGGTGCCGAATTCATGACCGACTTGCGCCAGGTGGTGGCCGACGCCCGCATCCGTTGGCAGTTCCGAAGGGAACGGGCCGGAACCGACGCGCGTCGTGTAAGCCTTGGTGATGCCCATGATGTAGTGCAGCATGCCAGGACCGACACCCGAACCGGCGGCGGCATTGCCGGCCACGCAGTTCGACGAGGTGACGAACGGGTAGGTGCCGTGGTCGACGTCGAGCAGGGAGCCCTGCGCGCCTTCGAACAGCAGGTTCGCGCCGGCCTTGTGCGCCTTGTACAGCGCACTCGACACGTCGGTGACCATCGGACGCAGACGCGGCACATAGGCCAGCGCGTCGTCGAGGGTCTTCTGATAGTCGACTTTCGGCGCCTTCAGGTAGTTTTCCAGCACGAAGTTGTGGTAATCGAGGTTTTCGGCCAGCTTTTCGGCAAAGCGCTTCTCGTTCAGCAGGTCGGCGATACGGATCGCGCGGCGCGCCACTTTGTCTTCGTAGGCAGGGCCGATGCCCTTGCCGGTGGTGCCGATCTTCGCATCGCCACGCTTGGCTTCACGCGCCAGGTCGATCGCGGTGTGGTAAGGCAGGATCACGGGCGCCGCGTCCGACACTTTCAGGCGCGAAGCGACTTCGACGCCGACAGCTTCGAGCTTGTCGATTTCGCGCAGCACGTCCGGCACGGAAACGACCACGCCGTTACCGATGTAGCAGGCGACGCCTGGACGCATGATGCCCGAAGGGATCAGCTGCAGCGCGGTTTTGACGCCGCCGATGACCAGCGTGTGGCCTGCATTGTGGCCGCCCTGGAAGCGCACCACACCTTGGGCGTGATCGGTCAACCAATCGACGATCTTGCCTTTACCTTCATCGCCCCATTGGGTGCCGATGACAACGACGTTCTTTGCCATAATTTTCTTTGACATCACTTAACCTAAGTTTTTAAGAATCCAGCTACTACCATTATCGGCAAGTACCAGCACGCGATCGCACTCGAACTCGTCTTGTTCATTACTGTGACCCGGCATACTCTGGATCACGACCTCGCCCGCCTTGCGCAACTCGGCGATTTTTTCCTTCAATTCTGGCGCGCTGCCCCATGGGGCGCGGATCGAATGCTTCCGTTCCGCCGTTGGGAGCAGGCGCGCCAGTTCGCGCAAATCGAGCGAGAAGCCGGTCGCGGGACGTGCCCGGCCGAACGCTTCGCCGACGTGGTCATAACGGCCGCCGCGCGCAACCGCGTTCGGCAAGCCAGGTACATACAGCGCAAACATCGCGCCACTTTCATATTGGTAGCCGCGCAGGTCGGCCAGGTCGATCGCCACTTCGGCGCGGCCCAGGGCAGATCCTGCCAGCGCGGCCAGTTCGGCCAGCGCCTTCAACACGCCCGGCAACGGCGGCAGCACTTCGCGCGCACGCGCCAGCACGTCGATGTCGCCATACAGGTTCGGCAAGGCCAGCAGCGCATCGCGCGTGACGGCATCGTAGGATGCGGTCAGGGCGCGCAGGCCCGGCGCATCTTTCGCGCGCAGCAAGGCGTACAGCGCAGCTTCGTCGCGCTCGGCGGCGGCGTCTTGCGCAATGATAGCGCGCAACAGGCCGACGTGCGACAAATCCAGGCGGACGCTATCGAAACCGGCCAGTGCCAGCGAAGCGAGCGCCAGTTCCTGGATCTCGGCATCGGCTTCCAGGCCGGCGTGTCCATAGATTTCGGCGCCGATCTGCAGCGGTTCGCGGGTGGCGTGCAAGCCCGATGGACGGGTATGCAGCACGCTGCCGGCGTAGCACAGGCGGGTGACGGTGGCGCGGTTCAGCAGATGGGCGTCGATGCGCGCCACTTGCGTCGTCATGTCGGCGCGCAGGCCGAGCATGCGGCCAGACAGCTGGTCGACCAGTTTGAACGTGCGCAGGTCAGTATCCTTGCCAGCGCCGGTCATCAGCGATTCCAGATACTCGAGCAGCGGCGGCATCACCAGTTCATATCCGTACAGACGGAAATTATCCAGCATGAGGCGGCGCAGCTCTTCGATCTTGCGCGCTTCCGACGGCAGAACATCGGCAATATTTTCGGGCAAAAGCCAATTCGGCATGAGGGAGCGAGATACGGAAGAAAGTTGAAAAAATGCATCATGCGAGGCAGCGGCGGGCGCGCCAGGCAAGAGGCCGAACCTGATATTTTACGCGAAAACACGGGCCTTTAGGGATAAGTTGTCCGAAACGCTGCCGCGCAGCCCTAAAAACAGGGAATTTTACGCCTTCCCGCAACAACCTGGCGCGCACAAAAAAACGGGGCCGGCATTGATGCCGGCCCCGCTGCTACTGCCCCGTCGTTGCGGACGGGGGCAGTCCCGATGCTGTCTTACTTCTTGGCCGAACCGGCTGCGCCGCCGCCCTTGAAGTACTTGAAGAATTCCGAACTCGGATCGACCACCATCACGTCGCCCTTGTCCTTGAACGTGGCGCGGTAGGCTTCCAGGCTGCGATAGAACTTGTAGAACTCCGGATTCTTGCCAAACGCTTCCGCATAGATCTGCGATGCCTTGGCATCGCCCTCGCCGCGGATCTTCTCGGCTTCGCGGTACGCTTCGGCCAGGATCACCGTGCGCTGCTTGTCGGCGTCGGCGCGGATCTTCTCGGAGTCGGCCGAACCGGTCGAACGCAGCTCGTTGGCCACGCGCACGCGCTCGGACTTCATGCGCTCGTACACGGAGTTGTTGATCTGCTCGACGTAGTCGACGCGTTTCAGGCGCACGTCGACGATTTCCACGCCGATGGCCTTCGCTTCCGCCGAGACCTTCGCCAGGATCGCTTCCATCACCTTGCCGCGCTGGCCCGAGATCACTTCGCGCACGGTGCGCTTGGTGATTTCATCGTTCAGCGCCGCCTTGACGATTTGCGACATGCGGTTGCGGGCCGGCTTTTCATCGCCGCCGAAGCTGCGGAAATACAGGCGCGGATCGGCGATGCGCCATTTCACGTAGGCGTCGACGAGGATGTTCTTCTTCTCGGCCGTGATGAAGCGTTCCGGTTCCGGCGTATCCAAGGTCAGGATGCGCTTGTCCAGGTACAGCACGTTCTGGAACGGCGGCGGCAGCTTGAAGTACAGGCCCGGCGTGCTGATGACTTCCTTGACTTCGCCGAGGGCGAAGACGACCGCATACTTACGCTGGTCGACCACGAACACGGTCGAGGACAAGAGCATGATCGCGATAAAGCCCGCGATCAGGGCGGCTACGATACGATTCATTAGCGGCTCTCCCGTTCACGCGAAGAGCGGCTGTCGCGGCGCTGATTGACTTCTACTGTCGGCATGGCTTCCTGTGGCAAAACGGTGTTGGCTGCGGGTGTCGCGGCAGCACGGGCGGCGGCAGCGTCGGTGGCCGCCGTCTGGGCGATCAGCTTGTCGAGCGGCAGGTACAGCAGATTGCTGCCCGTCTTCGCGTCGACCATGACCTTGCTGGCACTGCTGAACACTTGCTGCATCGTTTCCAGATACATGCGGTCGCGCGTGACAACCGGCGCCTTCTGGTACTCGACCAGCACCTGCTTGAAGCGCGAAGCATTACCTGCCGCGTTCTCGGTCACCATCGCGCTGTACGCTGCGGCTTCCTCCATCAGGCGGAAAGCGGCACCGCGGGCTTTTGGAATGACGTCGTTGGCGTAAGCCTGGCCTTCATTCTTCTGGCGCTCGCGGTCCTGGCCTGCCTTGACGGCATCGTCGAAGGCGGCTTGCACCTGCTCCGGCGGCTGCACGGCCTGCATCGTCACGTTGGTGATGACGGCGCCGACCTTGTAGCGGTCAAGAATCTGCTGCATCAGCTGCTGCGTATCGTAAGCCACCTTTTCGCGGCCCTCGTACAGCACGAAGTCCATCTTGCTGCGGCCGACCACTTCGCGGATCGCCGTTTCGGCGACCTGGCGCAAGGTGTCTTCCTGGTCGCGCGTGTTGAACAGCCACGCCACGGGATCTTTCAGGGTGTATTGCACCGCGAACTGGATGTCGATGATGTTTTCATCGTCCGTCAGCATCAGCGACTCGCTGGCCTGCTTGTTGCGCAGCGACTGGCGGTAACCCACTTCCACCGTACGCACCTGCGACACGTTGACGGTTTCGTCGGTCTGGAACGGGTACGGCCAGCGCCAGTTGAAACCGGCCGGCGTGGTGTGGCTGTACTTGCCGAACGTGAGCACGACGCCGTTCTGGCCCTCTTGCACGATGAAGGCGCCGCTGGCGAGCCAGATGAAGACGGCGATCACGCCGACCACGCCTGCGGTGATGCCGGCGCCCTTCATGTCTGGGCGCGGACCACCGCCACCGCCGTTGTTATTGCCGCCGTTGTCGGGACGGTTCTTCTGTCCGAAAAAGGCGTTCAGGCGCTGATTGAAATCGCGCCACAACTGATCGAGGTCCGGCGGACCTTCGCCGGGCTTTTTGCCTTCTTGGGCTTTCTTGCCGTCGTCCTTGCGATTGCCCCAGCGGGGATCGTTCAGGGACAACTTCAAGCCTGTTTTTTTGAGTAGGGAGACAAGCATAACTATCGTGTTCCGACTTGGGAGTGGGTGGAAATCCTATCGTCCTCGCCAGGCTCTTCGTCCTGGTCCGGGGCGGCGCCATCGTGCTGGTCGTACTGACCGTCAAACTGATCTTCCTGCGGTGCTTCGTCGTTCTGATACAGGTGGGCCGAACCGGGCGCCTTCCTGGCCATCTCGACGATCGCATCGCGCAGCAGGTCGAGCCCACTGCCCTTCTGCGCACTGACGAACACGCGACTGATCGTAGCATATTCGTCGCGCTCCACCGAAGGCTCCAGCCCGGCCGCATCGATCTTGTTCCACACGAGGATTTGCGGAATATGATCGGCGCCGATCTCTTTCAAGACCAGGTTGACCTGCTCGATCTGCTCCATGCGCACCGGCGACGCGGCGTCGACGACGTGCAGCAGCAGATCGGCATGGATGGTTTCTTCGAGCGTGGCGCGGAATGCGGCCACCAGCTGATGCGGCAATTCGCGCACGAAGCCGACCGTGTCGGAGATCACCACGTTACCCACTTCCTGGCCCAGGTAAACCCGGCGCGAGGTGGTGTCGAGCGTGGCGAACAACTGGTCGGCGACGTACACGCCGGCCTTGGTCACGGCATTGAACAGGGTCGACTTGCCGGCATTGGTATAGCCGACCAGGGACACCGAGAATGTGTGATTGCGGCCGCGCGCGCGGCGCTGCGTTTCGCGCTGCTTGTGCAGCTTTTCCAGACGGGCGCGCAAGGCCTTGACGCGGTCGCCGATCAGCCGGCGGTCGGTCTCGAGCTGCGTCTCGCCGGGACCGCGCAAGCCGATACCGCCCTTTTGCCGCTCAAGGTGGGTCCAGCCGCGGATCAGGCGCGTGGCCAGATGCTGCAGCTGGGCCAACTCGACTTGCAGCTTGCCCTCGTGGCTCTTGGCGCGCTGCGCAAAGATGTCGAGGATCAGGCTGGTACGGTCGAGCACGCGCACATTCAGGCGCTTTTCCAGATTGCGCTGCTGGGCAGGCGAGAGGGCATGATTGAAGATGACGATTTCCAGGCCATCGTTGACGACGACGTCGCCAATTTCATCGGCCTTGCCGCTGCCGACGAAATATGCGGAGTCGGGACTCGAACGCTTGGCCGTGATGGTGGAAATCGGGTCCGCGCCAGCAGAACGCGACAACAGCATGAGTTCCTCCATGCTGGCGGCGAAGTCGCTGTGACCGAAGTCAACTCCGACTAGTGCCGCGCGCATGATGGCATCTGATGAGTTGTGGCGGACGCCGACGCCGATGCAAACGCATCAGCGCCGCTGGCGCGGACGGGGGCGATGGACGGTGAAAGGCGCTGGGCCGTCAAGCTCAACGCTTTACTCCGCTTCAGATTCAATATTGAGATTGACGGCACGGGCCGGCACCACTGTCGAGATGGCATGCTTGTACACCATCTGTGTCACCGTATTGCGCAGCAATACGACATATTGATCGAACGATTCGATATGGCCCTGCAATTTAATGCCATTGACCAGGTAGATCGAGACAGGAACATGCTCTTTGCGTAATGCATTGAGGAATGGGTCTTGTAACAGTTGCCCTTTGTTGCTCATAACAGCTCCGTTGTTTATGTTGTTGTGTAAGAATTGGAGGCGACTCGCTTGATTTCAAGTGCTCTCACACCTTTCAAAGAAAGAAAGATGCGTCATAGCTACTGTAACCTGTTTTCGCGATCGCTGTCGCGCATGGCGCATTAACACTTTATTATTTTCGTGCAAACAGCCATTAAATGACTGTCGGCGCCGCATTATCTCCGCGGCGCCTTAATATGCACTTAATTCAGCATTTAAAACATTACTTGCTTGGCGTGCGTGCAAACGGGTTTTTACCCGTACGCAATTCAATGCGCAGCGGCGTGCCGACCAGGGCAAACGTATCGCGGAAATGTTTTTCCAGATAGCGTTTGTACGGGTCGCCAACGGCGTCGAGCGCATTGCCGTGAATAACGATCACAGGCGGGTTCATGCCGCCCTGGTGCGCATAGCGCAGCTTCGGACGGATCGAACCCTTGCGGCGCGGTTCCTGCTTTTCCACGGCCTCGATCAGGGCGCGCGTCAGCTTCGGCGTCGACAGGTCGCACATGGCGGCCGCATACGCGGCGTTGAGCGACTTCATCAGTGGACCGATGTTGGTGCCTTTCAGCGCGGAAATGAAATGCATCTGCGCAAACGACAGGAAATCGAGCTTGCGGTCGATATCGATCTTGATTTCATCGCGCTCGTGCGATTGCAAGCCATCCCATTTATTCACGGCCACGACCAGCGCGCGGCCCGACTCCAGAATGAAGCCGGCGATATGCGCGTCTTGCTCCGAGATATCCTGCTGCGCGTCGAGCATCAGCACGACCACGTTGGCTTCGGAAATCGACTGCAGCGTTTTCACGACAGAGAATTTCTCGATCGCTTCGAACACCTTGCCGCGGCGGCGGATACCGGCCGTGTCGATCAAGGTGTATTGCTGTCCATCGCGCTCGAACGGGATTTCGATCGAATCGCGCGTCGTGCCCGGCATGTCGAAGGCGATCACGCGCTCTTCGCCCAGCAAGGTGTTGATCAAGGTCGACTTGCCCACGTTCGGACGACCGACGAGGGCGATCTTGATGCCGCGGTCGGTCTTTTCCAGCTCTTCAGGCTCATCCGGACGCTGCGCGAACGCCAGGTCCAGCATCACTTCGACGAGGTCGTTGACGCCGTCACCGTGCGCCGACGAGATCGCATACGGATCGCCCATGCCCAATTCATAGAATTCGGACACGACGGCCGTGTAGCGCATGCCTTCGCTTTTGTTGACCACCAGCAAGACCGGGCGGCCGCTCTTGCGCAGGAAGTCGACGATGGTCTTGTCATGCGGGGTCAGGCCTTGACGGCCGTCCACGATGAATACCACCACGTCGGCCTCGGCCACGGCCTGCTTGGTCTGCAGTGCCATCTGATGCATGATGCCTTCCTTGGCGACGGGTTCGAAACCACCCGTATCGATGACGAGGAAGGGACGTTCGCCGACACGGCCTTCGCCATAGTGACGATCGCGCGTCAACCCAGGCAAATCCGCCACCAGCGCATCGCGCGAGCGGGTCAGACGATTGAATAAAGTCGATTTCCCAACATTGGGTCGACCTACTAGTGCAATTACCGGCTTCATTGTATTACTCGACCGCGAGAGCGGTCACTGTCCCTGATTGGGTTTGAAAAATCAAATTCGAACCGGCAACGACGGGAGCCGAAACAATCGGGCTACCGTCGGTGCTGACACGACCTATTAATGCACCATCTTCCCGTGACAGGAAGTGGATGTAACCTTGATAATCGCCAACGGCGACGCTGCGGCCATAGGAGGCCGGCGTCGACAGGCGGCGGCGCGCCAGCGCGTCATTCTTCCAGGCGCTCTGGCCGCCTTCGCGGCTGAACGCCACGACGGCGCCCTGGTCATCGGCGGTGAACACGAAACGCTGGTCGACGGCCACGCCCACATCGGACGAGATCGGCTTGGTCCAGCGCGGCACGCCCGTGGCGGCGTCGAAGCAACCCGCCTTGCCCTGGTACGTGACGGCGCACACTTCGCCTTCGTACACCACCGGCGTGCCGGCGATGTCGGAGACGCGCTCCAGTTCGGTAGCGCCGCGCGGTTCGCTGACGACGACCTCCCAGCGTACCACACCGGTGGCCGCCGTCAGTGCCAGCAGCTTGCCGCCCGGCTGGGCCACGTAGATGTTCGCGCCGCCCAGCGCCATGCCCGGCGCATTGCGCAAGGTCAATGCCGGCGTGACGCGCTGCACCGTCCACTTGCGCTCGCCCGTCTTGGCGTCGAAGCCGACGATGCGGTTGTCCACGCTGCGCACCACGACCACGCCCTGTCCCACGACGGGCGCCGTCAATACTTCGCTGGACGCCTGCGCCTTCCACAGCTGCTTGCCATCGGCGTCAAACGCCAGCACGGCACCCTTGGCGGCGCCGACGGCCACGACCGTGCCATCGCTGCCGGGGCTCGACGTGATGTCGCTGCCGGCCTTGACGCGCCACGTTTCACGGCCGCTGGCCGCATCGAGGCGCGCCAGCGCGCCATCGGCACTGACCACGTACAGGCTGCTGCCGGCCAGCGCAGGCGTAAATGCGTACACGCCAGCCTTGCCGATCGAATACTTCCAGGCGTCGCGCACGGCGATGGTCGATTTTAACTCGACCAGCTTGGCCGGCTCGGTTTTCGGATCTTTCGAGGCGAACGGGTTCCAGGACGAGCAACCGGCCATCAGGGCCAACAGACTTGCAGCTACCAGCTTTTCAGTGACACGCATAAGTGTTATCCAACCTTTTTCTTGTACTTGTAAGGGCAAGGCGGGCGGCGCACAACGCCACCCGGCCCCGCCATCAGTGTTCCTGTCAGGCGGCGGCCTTGTCAGCCTTGGCCTTGTCTTCCGGTACCGTACCACCGATCGCTTCCAGTTTGACCTGGATCAGCTGACGGCCTGGATTGTTCTTGTCCGTCGCGGCCAGAGCGGCCAGGTAAGCCGTGCGGGCATCGGCCAGCTTGTTTTGCGCCACCAGGATGTCGCCCTTGCGGTCGGCCACGGCACCGGCAAATTGCGCCACGGAAGCCGTTGCCAGCACTTTCAGCGCTTCATCGTAGGCTTTTTCATCCAGCAGGACACCGGCCAGGCGCAGCTTGGCGATGGCCTTGTACTCTTCCGTGCCATGCTCGGCCACCCACTGCAGCTGGGTCTTGGCCGTTTTCAGGTCGTTCGCGTCGAACGCCACCTTGGCCGCGGCCAGGGCGCTCATCTGCGCATACGCCGTGCCGCTGAAACGCGATTGCATGTCGCCGGCCGCGCGCATCACCTTGGCCGTGTCCTTGGCGGCGATGGCGTTCTGCAGTTCGTCGTACAGCTGGCCCGCTTGCGCAGCCTGCGTGCGCTGGTAGTACTGCCAGCCAGCCCAGCCGCTGTAGCCTGCCAGCGCCACGATCAGGACCCAGGAGGTCAGATTGCCATTGCGCTGCCACCAGGCTTTGAGGGTTGCCAGTTGTTCTTGTTCTTCGTGATCGTATGCCATGGGTCGTCAGTTTTAATGAGTAGTTGATCGAGGGTAGAACGGTCTTGCGTCAAATCAGTGGTGATGATGCACGTGGCCGCCAGGACCGTGGTCATGGCCGCAATCGTGGTCGCCGATGATCTGGTCTACCACGTAATCGACGACATCGTCGAACGGCACCGTGTTCTGCTGTGCGCCCGCATCGGCTTCGCGCATGGCTTTCACCGTCGCGACATGGTTGGCGATTTCATCGTCGCCCATGATCACGGCAAATGCCGCACCGCTGGCGTCCGCCTTTTTCATTTGCGTCTTGAAGCTGCCGCCACCGTTGCTCGCTGCGCAATGTAGCACAACGTCCAGGCCGGCATCGCGAATCCGCTCGGCCAGCACGAACGCTTGCAAGCCTGCCTGCTCGCCCTGGTGCACCAGGTAGACGTCGCACTGGGCCGGCTGCTCCGGCTCGGCCGCGTCCTTCATCAGCAGCACCAGGCGTTCGACGCCCATGCCGAAACCGACGGCGGGCGTCGATTTGCCGCCAAACATTTCCACCATGCCGTCATAGCGGCCGCCGGCGCAGACCGTGCCTTGCGCGCCCAGCTTGTCGCTGACCCACTCGAACACCGTGCGGTTGTAGTAATCGAGGCCGCGCACCAGGCGTGGATTGATGATGAATGGAATATTGTTGTGGTTCAGAATCTTCTGCACGCCGTGGAAATGGGCCAGCGATTCCTCGCCCAGGTACTCGAGCAGCTTCGGCGCGCCATTGACCAGATCCTGCATGGCAGGATTCTTGGTATCCAAAATGCGCAGCGGGTTGCTGTGCAGGCGGCGCTTGGCTTCTTCGTCGAGCAGCTCGCTGTGGCTTTCCAGGTAGGCGATCAGGTCGGCGCGGTGGCGCAGGCGCTCGGCCGCGTCGCCGATCGAGTTCAGTTCCAGGCGGATGCCTTCCAGGCCCAGGTCATCCCACAGGCGGCGCGTCATCATGATCAGCTCGGCGTCGATGTCCGGGCCCGTGAAGCCGATGGCTTCCGCGCCGAACTGGTGGAACTGGCGGTAGCGGCCCTTTTGCGGACGCTCGTGGCGGAACATCTGGCCCTTGTACCACAGGCGTTTCGGGCCTTCGTAGACGAGGTTGTGCTCGACGACGGCGCGCACCACGCCGGCCGTGCCTTCAGGACGCAGGGTCAGGTTGTCGCCGTTCATCGAATCGGTGAACGAATACATTTCCTTTTCCACGATATCGGTCACGGCGCCGATGGCGCGCGCGAACAATTTCGTTTCTTCCACGATCGGCGTGCGGATCTGCTGGAAGCCGTAGCTTTGCAGTACGGATTGCGCCGTGTTTTCAAACAATTCCCACAGCGGGGCGTCAGCTGGCAGGATATCGTTCATGCCTTTGACGGCGGTGATTTTGTCGAGCTTTTTATTTTCGGACATAGTGTTCTTCTTTGCTTTAACTTGATTGCCGGATGACGCGCACAGCGCTAATCCGACCTACGCCGTTGCCGTAGCGGCGGCGCCGTAATGGCTTTTAACATAATTGAGGACGATGTCCTGGAATTCCTCGACGATGCGTTCGCCGCGCAGGGTGACGACTTTTTCACCGTCGACAAACACGGGCGCGGCAGGCGACTCGCCCGTGCCGGGCAGGCTGATGCCGATGTTCGCATGCTTCGATTCGCCGGGACCGTTGACGATGCAGCCCATGACGGCCACGTTCATCGCTTCCACGCCCGGATACGATTTCTTCCACTCCGGCATCTGCTCGCGCAGATACGTCTGGATGTTGTCGGCCAGCTCCTGGAAGGTGGTCGACGTCGTGCGGCCGCAACCGGGACAGGCGATGACCATGGGCGCGAACTTGCGCAAGCCCATGGTTTGCAAAATTTCCTGGCCGACGATGACTTCACGCGTGCGGTCGCCGCCCGGTTCGGGCGTCAGCGAAATGCGGATGGTGTCGCCGATGCCTTCCTGCAGCAGCACGGCCAGGGCCGCCGTCGAAGCGACGATGCCCTTGCTGCCCATGCCCGCTTCCGTCAGGCCCAGGTGCAGCGGATAATCGCAGCGCTGCGCCAGTTCGCGGTACACGGCGATCAGGTCCTGCACGCCCGAGACCTTGCACGACAGGATGATCTTGTCGCGCGCCAGGCCCAGTTCTTCGGCGCGCACGGCGTTTTCAATCGCCGACGTCACCAGCGCTTCATACATGACGGCTTGCGCCGGCCACGGTTCGGCGCGGCCCGCGTTTTCATCCATGATGCGTGCCAGCAAGGCTTGATCGAGGCTGCCCCAGTTCACGCCGATGCGCACCGGCTTGTCGTAGCGGCAAGCCGCTTCGATCATTTGCGCAAATTGCGTGTCGCGCTTGGCGCCCTTGCCCACGTTGCCCGGATTGATGCGGTACTTCGACAGCGCGCGCGCGCAATCGGGGTAGTCGTTGAGCAGGGTATGGCCGTTATAGTGGAAATCGCCGACCAGCGGCACGTCGATATCCATCTTGTCGAGCTGCTCGCGGATGTAGGGCACGGCCGCAGCCGCTTCCGGACGGTCCACCGTCAGGCGCACCAGTTCCGAACCGGCACGCGCCAGTTCCTTGATCTGGATCGCCGTGCCGATGGCGTCGGCCGTATCCGTGTTCGTCATCGACTGCACCACCACGGGGGCGTCGCCGCCCACCCAGATCTGGCGCTGGCCGTGCGCGATCAGCACCTTGCGGCTGTCGCGCCGGCCGGATGGACCGGAGCCGATCGCTGTTTTCGAGGTAGCCATAATATTATCTTCTGAGTTTGCTTGAACGGTTACTGCAATTATTTGATGCTGACGCGCGAGATCGTGCCGCCGGCAACGGTCGGCAGCTCCAGCTTGGCGCCGCGCAAGGTTGCCTGCACCACACCGGGCTTGCCCACCACCAGGGTGGCCGGGCCCGTGATATCGAACGTTTCCGTGCTGCCCGCCTTGACCATGCGCGAAATCAGCGGCGTGCTGCCAGGGCGGCGGATTTCCACCCAGGAATCCTGCTCCACCTTCAGCACCAGCGCATTCGCGCCCACGGCAGGGGCAGCCACGGGCGGCGTGGCGGCGGCCGTCGCGGCTGTCGCAGGGGCTGGCGCAGCAGCCGGCGGCACGGCGGCGGCCGGCGCCGAAGCGACGGCGGCGGGTGCGCCCGTCTGCGTATCGTTGCCTGGCGGCGGCGGTACGGAAATCAGGGGCACGGACGGCGACTGCACGGGCGTCAAGTCCTGGCCCGGCTTGACCAGGGTCGTTTCCACAGGGCCCACTTCCGCATGCGATGTTTCTTTCCCGGTCTGCGAAGACAGCAGGCTGGCCGGCACATAACCGAGCTTATACGCGCCAAAGGCGGCCGCCACGACGACGGCCACGGCACCGGCGATCCACAGGGGAGTCTGGTTCGACGAGCGCTGCGTCATCGAGGGGAAGCGCGATTCGGAAAACGTGGCGGAAATCTCGCGCCGCACGGGCGCGGCCGGGTCTTGCGCCGGCGCCGGGTGGACTTCGATCATGGCCACCAGCGGCGCCGCGTCGAGACGCACCACCTTGGCGTAGGCGCGCACGAAACCGCGCACCACGGCCACATTCGGCAAGGCCGCCATGTCGCCCTCTTCCAGCGCGATCACCTGGCGCGGCGCCAGCTTGAGCTGGTCGGCCACCTGCTCCACCGGCCAGCCCAGCGCTTCGCGCTGCGCCTTCAACTGCGCGCCTGCCAACGCCAGATTGCCCTGGGGCTGCTGCTGAGGCGTTTCTGCCCACTCTGAATTCATTGGTATCCCTGTCTCACTCATCAAACGCCCCATTTTGATAAGCAGCATATTCGGGGGAGCCGGAATGGTGGTTGCGCAAATGCGCCCCCAGGCCAGCTTCCGCACCCGCATCCCCGAGCTTATGCTGCACCTTGATCCCGAGCCACAGCACATCGGCCGTCTGGCTCTCCATTGTTGCTATCTTACCGAGCCGCTGCAAATAATAAGCCGCCTGCCGGTAGTCTTGCTGTTGGTAATACACGCGCACCAGGCCGGCGTTCGTCACTGCCACGTCCGGTGCGATGCGTACGGCGCGCATCCAATACGCGCCCGCACGCGGGTAATCGTTCAGGGCCAGGCTGCAGGCGCCCCCATTGTTGAGCGCTTTTTCCGGCGACACATACGCCGCATCCGCCAATGCCGCATCGAAATACGCCAGCGATTGCGCGGCGCGTCCCGTCTGGCACAAAAACAGGCCGTAATTATTGCTCAACTCAGGATTGTGGGGCGCAAGGTGCAAAGCGTAAAGGAAATCTTTCTCGGCAGACGCAGTTTGCCGCTGGGCCGCAAGGATCAGGGCGCGCACGCCATACGCTTGCGCATCGTTCGGCGCCAGTTGCACGGCTTGCTGCGCTTCGGCCAGGGCCACGTCGAGCTGGCCTTGCGCATAGTACGCGCTGGCCAGCTGCAAGCGCAGCGCGGCGCGTTCCGGCGCACCCGCCTGCACGTCTCTGGCGACCGTGTCCGGCGTGGAAGAGGCACAGCCGACCAGCAGCACGGCCAGGCAAACAGCGGCCACAGCGAGCGAGCGTTGGTAAGCCATGCCTTCCCTCATCAGGAGCGGATCTCCACGATCTTGCCGAAATTGGCGCCAAATTTCTGTTGATACTCAGTCATCTTTTCCATGCGCTCCTGCACCCGGGTGCGGTCCTTGACTTCGCCGGCCAGCTGGCCGCAGGCCGCATCGATATCATCGCCGCGCGTCTTGCGCACGGTGGTGATGATGCCGCCATCCATCAGCACCTGGGCGAACGCCTTGATGCGCGGGTTTTTCGAGCGGAACAGGCCCGACTCGGGGAAGGGGTTGAACGGGATCAGGTTGAACTTGCAGTTCACGCCGAACTCGCGGTCTTGCACCAGCGCCAGCAGCTCACGCGCGTGCTCGTCGCTGTCGTTGACGCCGTCGAGCATGCAGTATTCAAACGTGATGAAATCGCGCGGGGCGAATTCCAGGTAGCGCTTGCAGGCCGCCATCAATTCCTTCAGCGGGTATTTCTTGTTCAGTGGAATCAAGCCATCGCGCAAGGCATCGTTCGAGGCGTGCAGCGAGACGGCCAGGGCCACCGGCACTTCCTGCGACAGCTTGTCCATCATCGGCACGACGCCCGATGTCGACAGGGTCACGCGGCGGCGCGACAGGCCGTAGGCGTTGTCGTCGAGCATCAATTTCAGGGCCGTGACGGTCGGCTCAAAGTTCAGCAGGGGCTCGCCCATGCCCATCATCACCACGTTGGTGATCTGGCGCTCGCCTTTCGGGCCCGGTTCGATGCCCTTGGTGCGGCGCAATTCAAATTCCGCCATCCACAGCTGGCCGATGATTTCGCCGACACTGAGGTTGCGGTTGAAGCCTTGCTTGCCCGTCGAGCAGAAACGGCAGTTCACGGCGCAGCCGGCCTGGGTCGAGATGCACAGGGTGCCGCGGTTTTCTTCCGGAATGAACACGGTTTCCACGGCATTGCCATTGCCCACGTCGACCAGCCACTTGCGCGTGCCATCCGTCGACGTGTGGTCGCTGATGATGGCCGGGGCGCGCACTTCGGCGCGCGTGGCCAGCTTGTCGCGCAGCGACTTGGCCAGGTCCGTCATGGCGTCAAAGTCGGAGGCGCCGAACTGGTGTATCCAACGTTGCAATTGTTTCGCACGAAACGGTTTCTCTCCCAACTCGGCGCAGTAGGCGATGAGTTGCGCGGGATCGAGGTCCAGCAAGTTGGTGAGGGTCGTCGTATTCATGATCTTGTCTATTCTAAAAATCCGTCCCCGCGCGCATTCGGAGCGAAAACTCCACAGCGCAGCGGGAACAGGGGGTGATAAGTTATTTCACAGATAACGCCAGGAAATAACGTTATCTAAGGCAATTAAGCCTTCAGTTCTGGGAAGAAGTAAGCGATTTCCACTTTAGCAGCTTCGACAGCGTCGGAACCGTGTACGGCGTTTGCGTCGATCGAATCGGCGAAATCGGCGCGGATCGTGCCTTTTTCTGCTTTCTTCGGATCGGTCGCGCCCATCAGGTCACGGTGGGCCAGAACGGCGTTTTCGCCTTCCAGGGCTTGAATCATGACTGGACCGGAAACCATGAAGTCGACCAGATCCGTGAAGAAACCGCGTTCTTTGTGCGCTGCGTAGAAGCCTTCAGCTTGTTCGCGCGACAGTTGGGTCATGCGTGCTGCAACGATTTTCAGGCCAGCGTTTTCAAAACGCGAGTAGATTTGACCGATTACGTTTTTTGCAACTGCGTCTGGTTTGATGATCGACAGGGTGCGTTCGATTGCCATGTGTGAAAACTCCAATAAAAAGAAAGGTTTAAAACGGTAAATTGAGAACTCAATCAACCTTTGATTTTACCATACTCCACCCCATATCACCCAGACAGGCAGGGGGCATCTTGCCGCCCTGTCCCTGTTTAATGAAATCTTAAGCTGCTTTTTTGGCAAATTCCGGCCCTCATGCTATCCTTGAGTAAAGCAGTAATTTGAATTGACAACACGGAGGCACTATGAATCAGAACATGCAACGCACCTTTGACCTGTCGGGGGGCATGCAGCAAGTCCGCCATCAGGTCTTGCGCAACACTTACTGGCTGCTGGCGCTGTCCATGATCCCGACCGTGCTGGGCGCCTTCATCGGCGTGCAAATGCATTTGCCAATGCTGACCGGCGGCATGGGCTTCATCATCTTCATGGCCGTCGCATTCGGCTTCATGTACGCGATTGAAAAGACGAAGAACTCAGGCCTCGGCGTCGCCGTCCTGCTGGGCTTCACCTTCTTCATGGGCCTGATGCTCACGCCACTGCTGACGCGCACGCTCGGCTACTCGAACGGCGGCATGCTGATCATGACGGCATTCGGCGGCACGGCCACCATCCTGGCTGTGATGGCGACGATCGCCACGGTCTCGAAGCGCGACTTCTCGGCCATGGGCAAATGGTTGTTCGCCGGCGTGATCGTGCTGATCCTCGCATCGGTGGCAAACATTTTCCTGGGCCTGTCGGCACTGTCGATCGTGATCTCCATGGTCGCCATCGCCATCTTCTCGGCCTACATCCTGTATGACGTGCAGCAGATCATCAACGGCGGCGAGACCAACTACATCTCGGCCACCCTGCGCATCTACCTGGACGTGTACAACATCTTCACCAGCCTGTTGTCACTTTTAGGTTTCGCCGGCGGCAGCCGCGACTAAGTATTGCGCTTAAACGAAAAGCCGACCCTCGGGTCGGCTTTTTTACGTCCACAGCATTTACTTGATCCTCTCCGCCACCTCGAGCAGGCAGGCGCGGGCGCGGTCCAAGGTCGGGTTGTCGCGCTGGGCCGCGTAGACGGCGTAGGCGGAATGCGAGAATTCGGGCGCGTCGCGCACGCGGTGCAGCAAACCGGCATCGAGATAGGGTTGCGCGCTGCCGATACGGAAATAGCTGGCGCCACCCACGTCCAGCAGATAGACGAGGGCCAGCGGCCCCAGCGAGATCGACACGGGCGGACTGCTCAGCTCCGGATACGCGGCCTGGTGGTTCGCGGCAAACGCCGGCCCCCAATCCACGTACACATAGGCATCGGCATGCATCTGCCCGTCCGCGCGCGTGGTCACCATCACGAGCTTTTCCTCGGCCAGCAATTCGCTGGCCAGGCCCGGCCGCTGGGGCGGGTTGTACAGAACGGCCAGGTCGAGCGAGCCGTCGTGCACGGCGTCGAGCAGGCGCGCGGGACTGTCAACTTCCGCGCGCAAGGCGATCTCGGGACAGTCGCGGCTCATGCGTATCAGCCAGTCGCCCAGCAGCGGCTGCCACAAGCTCAGTTCGCAGCCGATGCTGACGGCGTCGTCGCGCCCCGGCGGCAAGGCTACCTGGTGGCGCGCCCGCTCCCACACCTGCACCATCGTGGCCGCATGGCGCATGAAGCGCTCGCCGGCCGACGTCAGCCGTGCGCCGGCCTTGTTGCGCACGAACAGCTGGCGCCCCAGTTGCTGCTCCAGGGTGCGGATGCGGGCGCTGACGGCCGTCTGCGTCACGTGCATGCGTTCGGCGGCCATGATGAAGCTGCCGCAGGACGCCACTTCGAGGAAGGTACGCGCTTGATTGATATCCATCAATCCATCATATCAGCTGCCGAGCATCTCAACTGACACGCTCGTAGCCGCCCAGCACGCCCTGCTTCGACAAGACCCATTGCCACAGCTGCAGGTCGCGCGCGCGGAAGGCGCCGGCGCAGGACAGCAGATAGTAGGACCACATGCGGTGGAAGCGTCCGCCCAGCTGGGCGGCAAAGCGCGGCCACGCCATCTCAAAATTTGCATGCCAGGCCATCAGGGTCTTGTCATAGTCGGCGCCGAAGTTGTGCAAGTCCTCGGCCACGAACAGATCGTCCATGGCGTCGCCGATCTGGCCGACCGATGGCAGGTCGCCATTCGGGAAGATGTATTTGTCGATCCACGGGTCACACGTGGAATGGCGCTTGTTTTTGCCGATCGTGTGCAGCAGGAACAGGCCGTCGTCTTCCAGGCAGCGGTGCGCCACTTCCATGAAGGTGCGGTGATTCTTGTGGCCCACGTGCTCGAACATGCCGATGCTGACGATGCGGTCGAATTTTTCATCGGTGTCGCGGTAATCCTGCAGGCGGATGTCCAGGTGCTCGCCGCCCGGCATGGCGCGCGCATACGCGGCCTGCTCTTGCGAAATCGTCACGCCCACGCACCGCACCTGGTATTTTTCCGCCGCATAGCGCATGAAACTGCCCCAGCCGCAGCCGATGTCGAGCACGCGCATGCCCGGCTCCAGGCGCAGCTTGCGGCAGACCAGGTCGAGCTTGGCTTCCTGCGCCTCGGCAAGATTGGCCGCATCCTTCCAGTAACCGCACGTGTACGTCATGCGCGGATCGAGCATGGCCGCATAGAAGGCATTGCCGAGGTCGTAGTGTTCCTTGCCCACCATCCAGGCGCGGCGCTCCGTCTGCAGGTTGAACAGGCGCGCGGTCAGCGCGTGGAAGGCCAGGCGCATGGGGCGCACGTCGTCGCCCACCCTGGCGCGCAGCAAATGGCAAAAGAATTCGTCGAGCTGCTGCGCATCCCAGTCACCGTCCATGTACGCTTCACCCAGGCCCAGGTTGCCGCTGGCGAAGGCACGCTCGGGTACGCCCGGTTTGCGCAGCTGCATGTCCCAGGCGGCGCGGCCATTCAAATGGATATCGGCCCTGGCCAGCAGCTCGGCCGCTTCGCGGGTCAGCCTTGTATCGAGCCGAAGTTCAGTACGATCTGCTGGTGCTTGCTGTAACTGTGTCATGTGCTGCGTGTTCATGCCCTGCCGCCTCCAGATGGTTGGTACTGGCGCCGCGCCAGCCATCAAATTATCCGCCCGCCACCGCTATCTGGATAATGAAACATCATGGCCATTCATATCAAAATAATTGCTGCAAAATGACTTGAATCAATTATTTTATGGAAATATCTTATACAAGAAGCGCACCGTAGCATGAAAAAAGCCGCCCATAAGGCGGCTGTTCGCGGCATCTTGGCCCCGCCATCAGAAGTCGTGATTCGATGGATACTTGCTGTAAAAATCGTTATCCCATTTGAAGTTGGTAAACGCCACCGTCATCGATACGTCGAGCGCTTCGACGAAATGCCAGCAGCCGACGGGTAAAAACAGGATCTCGCCCGGCGCCAGCACGCATTCGCGCACCTGCACGTCGGCCATCAGCGGGTAGCGCCGCAGGTCGATGCCGCGCCCGTCGACGGGCGTAAAACAGTGGCGCTGGTTGTACACGCGCGCCACCTCGCAGGCGGCCATGATGCGCAGCCGCTTGCGCCCTTTGACCTGCGCCATGAAGTTGTTCGTCAGGTCGTGGTGGAATGGCGTCACGGTGCCGGCCGGGCCGAACCACAGAAAGCCCGTGCGGCCGCCATCCTGCTTCAGGTATTCGGGCAGCTGGCCGATATCGTCCCACAGCTCGCGCAAGGCTTGCCGGTTCTGCGAATCGTTATTCGCCGTCATGTAGAAATCGTTGGTCGCGCCGCTGCCCTCAACCAGGCTGGCGTACTCGCCAAACGCCATCTTGCGCTTGTGGGCCACGCTGTTCATCTCGTACTGATCGTCCGCCTCGCGGCCGAACTGCACTTCCACTTCGCGCTGCGCGTAATGCTCGCGGAAATAGGCGGGGCTCCACTTGGCCATTGCGGGCCAGTCGTCCATCATGCCCGTGATGATGACGGGCTGGTTGGTGGAGTAGTATTCATCCAGGAATTCCTGCGCGGAGAGCTTGTCGCGGCGGGGAATCTCGGGGTCGCGCAGCTGGTTCAGCTTGCGCTGGATATCGATCACCCAGTCGCGCTTGGCCAGGCGGTTCGACAGGCGCACGGCGCCGGCAAGATAGGGGCTTTGCAGCGCCAGCTCGATTTCGCGGCGCGCCAGGGGCTCCGCGATGCCGGCCTGTTGCAGCACCGGCATCAGCGCCGACGGGTGGCTGCCCAGCATGAGGTTTTCCGCGATCCAGCTGCGCCACTCGCGGCTCAGCTCCTGTTCCGGATGTTTTACTCCGAATGTCGATACCGCCGCCATCGCCCGTCTCCTGTTTTTTATGTGAACAAGCGGCCGGGCAGCAATGCCGCCCGGCCGCGTCTTACTCTACTCCAGTGTTACCGCACTTTCCACACCTCGGTCGCCAGCACGCCATTCGCGTCGCCATCGAGTTCCCACGAGAACGCGCCGCGCAAGCCCTGGTCCTTCACATATTTCACCTTGGTGCCGATGACGGTCGGATCGTCATAGCTCCACCACTGGCCGCCCGCACCCGTGTACAGGTACAGCTGCTTGGTCACGGGATGGTAGTAGCGCGTACCGGCCTTGGCCACGAGGATTTTATAGTCCTCGATGCCCGACTCGTAGGTGCCCGGCGCCGTGCCCGTGGCCGCCTGGTACAGGCCATCGCCGTTCGGCCCTGGCGCCACGCCCGTCCAGCCGCGGCCATAGAACGGTATGCCCAGCAGCAGTTTGTCGCGCGGCACGCCGGCGGCAATCATGTACTGCACCGCCTTGTCGCCCACGTATTCGCGCGCCATGCCCGTCGACGGATCGGCAGGGTCGGCAAACAGCTGGGCGTTGAAGTTGGTGCTCGTTTCCCAGCCGCCGTGGAAGTCGTAGGTCATCAGGTTGATCCAGTCCATGTACTGCGAGTACAGGGCCGGTTCCGTGTTGTCGATCTTGTCCTTGCCGGCGCCGACAGCCGCCGTCAACAGGTAGCGCTTGCCGTTGGCCGCACCGAGCGCATCGAGCTGGCTGCGGAATTCCGCCATCAGCAAGGTGAAGTTGCGCTTGTCATTCGGGCTGACCGTGTTGTACGGCTGGCCGCCGCCGACCGGATATTCCCAATCGATGTCGATGCCGTCAAAGATGTTGGCTGCCGCGCCCACGCCGCCGCGACCGCCCTGCACCGGCAGGTTGCCCTTGATGTAGATGTCGATGCACGAGCGCACCATCTGCTTGCGCAGCGCATCCGTGGCCGAACCGACGGAGAAGTTCTTCGACCAGCTCCAGCCGCCCAGCGAAATGAACAGCTTCAGGTTCGGGTGCGCCGCCTTCAACTTTTTCAGCTGCAGGAAGTTGCCCGACAATGGAGCGTCCCATGGAATGACCTGCCCATCGACGGTGCGCTTCGGCGTGCGGATGTAGTCGGCCTCGGCATCGCCGCCCGTGCCCGCATCGGGCGAATTCGGATTTGTCGCGCCCGGCTCGGCCTTGGTGATCATGCCGCATTCATAACCGCCGTTTTTCGGGTAAATATTGCCGAAGGCGTAGTTGATGAAGGTCAGCTTGTCAGCCACGCCGCTCGTGTGCACGTTCGCCACTTCATAGTCGCGGCCATACACGCCCCACTGCGCGAAATAGGAACCGACTTCGCGGCCCGTTGGGGTCGGCGTTGGGGTTGGAGTAGGTGTCGGCGTTGGAGTAGGCGTCGGTGTAGGTGTCGGAGTCGGTGTTGGAGTAGGCGTCGGGGTCGGGGTCGGCGTGGTGCTGCAGATCTCCTGGCTGGTCCATGGCTTGCCCGTGCCGGCGCCGCCGCTGCTGGTCGACGGGTTGTCGCCCTGCGTCCAGTAATTGGCGCGGTAATTCGTGCCCGCATAGCTGACGGTGGCGCCCGCACTGTAAGCCGTGCCGGCCGCCCACGCCAGTGCGCAGGTGCCGCCGGTTGGCGTCGGGGTCGGCGTAGGCGTTGGGGTCGGCGTTGGCTCCGGTGTCGGGGTGGGAGTCGGCGTCGGGGTCGGTGTGGTGCCGCCGTCGCAGGTGCCGCCGGCGCTCCACAGGCTAGGCGTGGAGACGGGATTCCAGCCCGAGCCCACGTGATCGGTCTGCGTCACCAGGGCCGTGTAGTTGCCCCCCAGATACGTGACCACCGTGCCCGCGTTGTAGGTGCCGCCCTCCTGCCACGGCACGCAAGCGACGACCGTGCTGGCCGCCAGCAATTGCGAACCAGCCGGCGCGCCGGCGTCACCGCCACCGCCACCGCATGCCGCCAGCACGCCGCCGCTGGCCAGACATACCATCATGTTCCTGATTGTTTTTTTGAGTATTAAATTTTCCACGTTGTCTCCTGTTCAGGTTTGCAGAAATGCCACTCTGCCTCGTAAATAACTACCCTGTGATCTTGTTTTTTTGCAGTTGCAAGAACAGCATGCTGCTGAAAAAATAGGCGGTCAAGTGGTTTTGAAGTGGCATCAAAGTGAGCAATACCACTTCGAACAGAAAGCGCAGCGGAGGGTGCAAACGGCGTGCTGTCCTACTGGACAATGAAAAAACGGCAGAGGGAGGATGAAAAAAGACGCTGGAACGGGAAAAGACAGACCAGTTTTATAACACGGTGTAAGTGGTATTGCGACAGCTTGCTGCGCCGCTGAATGCGGCAACGGCGGGTGCCTGCCTGGCCACCCGCCGTATCAGACAGACTTACTGAGGCAAATCAAATACAGCCATCGATTCGACATGCGAGGTATGCGGGAACATATTGACCACGCCCGCCTTGCTCAGCACATAACCGGCTTCCAGCGCCAGGATGCCGGCATCGCGCGCCAGAGTCGATGGGCTGCACGAGACGTAGACGATGCGTTTCGGCAGCAGGTCCGGACGCACTTGCGATAGGCCGACCAGCGCCTGGCACAGGGCCATGGCGCCATCGCGCGGCGGGTCGACGAGGATGCGGTCGAACTTGCCCAGCGCGATCAGATCGTCCGTCGTCACTTCGAACAGGTTGCGCGTCGAGAACGAGGTTTTTTCCGCCAGGCCATTGGCCAGCGCGTTTTCCAGCGCCCGCTCCGTCAGGGTGGTGCTGCCTTCGATACCGACCACTTCGCTGCCTTGCGTGGCCAGCGGCAAGGTGAAATTGCCCAGGCCGCAGAACAGGTCGGCCACACGGTCCGTCGGCTGCACTTCCAGCAGGCGCAGTGCTTTCGACACCAGCACGCGGTTGATGTGGTGGTTCACCTGCGTGAAATCGACGGGCTTGAACGGCATCTTGACGCCGAATTCCGGCAGCAGGTAATGCAATTGCTTGTCGAGCGGGTAGAACGGCACGGCCGTTTCCGGGCCTTTCACCTGCAACCACCATTGCACGCCGTACTCGTCGGCAAAGGCTTTCAATTTCGTTTCGTCGTCCGCCGTCAACGGCGCCATGATGCGCAAGACCATGGCGGTCACGTCTTCGCCCACGGCCAGCTCGATCTGCGGCATCTGATCGAAGATGGACAGCGAAGCAATCAATCCACGCAGGGGCAGCAGCATGGCCGAGATATGCGGCGGCAGGATTTCGCAGCTATCCATGTCGGCGACAAACGCCGATTTCTTTTCATGGAAACCCACCAGCACGGCGTCTTTCTTCTTGACGTGGCGCACGGACAGGCGCGCGCGGTAGCGGTAGCCCCAGTTCGGGCCATACATGGGGCGCATGATGCTTTGCGGACGCACCTTGCCGATATGCCACAGATTGTCTTCCAGCACGCGCTGCTTGATCGCCACCTGCGCCGACGGTTCCAGGTGCTGCATCGAGCAGCCGCCGCAATTGTCGAAATGCTTGCATTTGGGCGTCACGCGCATCGATGATTCGCGGTGCAGCGCCGTCATGCGGGCCATTTCCCAGTTCTTCTTTTTCTTGAACGTCACAAAGCTGACGCGCTCGCCCGGCAAGGCGCCTTCGACAAACACGACCTTGCCCGGCGAGCCGTCTTCGTTCTCAATATGGCCAACGCCACGGGCGTCCATGTCGAGCGATTTGATTTCGATGATATTTTCTTGCATAGCGATCAATAGGTAAGAGTGGGCCAGGACGCAGGGCCGCGCTGGAACTTGAAAGAATGGGGGAAAGGTCAGGCGCCGCGAGCGGGGCGTATGATAGCAGATGCGGCCCCGGAAATACCGGGACCGGGCGTCCTACAATAATGAGTCGCGCACGACGCCGCGTGCCGCCATGGCGCGTTTCAGTTTAATCAGCGCTTCCTGCTGGATCTGGCGCACGCGCTCGCGCGTCACACCCATTTCCTCGGCCAGGGTTTCCAGGGTGGCCGGATCGTCATTGTCGAGACCGAAACGGCGCATGATGACGACGCGCTGCTTGTCGGGCAGCTTGGTCAGCCAGTCGCGCACGAGCACCGTCATTTCATGGTGTTCCGCGCGCGCGTCGGGGCTGTCTTCGCTGGCGCCGGGCAGCATGTCCATCAGCGACGACTGCGGGTCGTTGTCGAGCGGCGCGTCGAGCGAGGTGGCGTGCTCGGACAGGGCCAGGATATCCTGCACCTCCTCCACGGGACGGCCCACCAGATGGGCGATGTCTTCCGCGGTGGCATCCTTGCCGTCGTGGTGCTGGGCTTCCAGGTGGTATTTGCCACGCAGGATCTGGTTCAGTTCGCGCACCATGTGCACGGGCAGGCGCACCGTGCGCGCCTGGTTCATGATGGCGCGCTCGATGCTCTGGCGTATCCACCAGGTGGCGTAGGTAGAGAAACGGAAACCGCGTTCGGGCTCGAACTTGTCGATGGCGCGCATCAGGCCGATGTTGCCCTCCTCGATCATGTCGAGCAAGACCACGCCGCGGTTGATGTAATGCTTGGCGATCGACACGACGAGGCGCAGGTTGTGCTCGATCATGGTTTGCCGGGCTTCGAAATTGCCCTGCTTGGCAAGGGTGGCGTAATGCACCTCTTGCGGCGCCGTCAGCAGGGGCCGCGTGCCGATCTGGTTCAGATAGTGCTGCGTGGTATCGGTCGACAGCTCGGCCGCCAGCACTTTTTTCAATTCATCGACACTTTCGACCACCACGCTGACGCTGGCCACCTCGCCGCCCTCGCCCGCGTCGACGGCGTCAATGCCGTCGAGCTCGCCGATATCGTCTGTCACGACTTCGTCTGCCCCGTCTTCCGGCAGTTCCGGGTCATCTTCCAGCTGATCGTGCGGCGCGTGTGTCATTGCTTTACCTAACGGTTAGGCAGGAATTTCGAAGGGTCGACAGGCTTGCCCTGCTGGCGGATTTCAAAGTGCAGCTTCACGCGGTCGGCATCGGAATCGCCCATTTCAGCGATGGCCTGGCCTTTATTGACGTTCTGCCCTTCCTTCACCAGGATGCTGCGGTTATGCGCATACGCCGACAATAAACTATTACTGTGCTTCACGATGACAAGATTACCATAACCACGGATTCCGCTCCCGGCATACATGACTTTTCCCGCGCCGGCGGCCACCACTTGCTGGCCCGCCTTGCCGGCGATATCGACACCCTTGTTCTTGCCTTCGTCGAAAGTGCCGATGACCTTGCCTTCGGAAGGCCACATCCAGCTGATTTTGTCTTCGCCAGGCGCCGATGCGGCAGGGGCTGCCGCGGCGGCGGAGGCCGGTGCAGCGGCGACGGTTGCCGCCGGCGCTGGCGCCGGTTTGGCGTCGCTGGTGCCGCCATCGGCGCGCAGCTCGGCCAGGGTGGCGTCGGAATAGGCGCGCTTCTCGCCGCGCGGACCCGTTTTCTTCGGCACGACAGGCGCGGCCGGCTTGATTTCCGTCGACGGCGGCATGACGATGGCCGACGTTTGCGCGCCGCCCGTGTCGCCAGTTGGCGGCAGCACGCGCAGCACCTGGTCGACCTTGATGTCGTTCGGGTTGCTCAAGTCGTTCCAGGTCACCAGGTCGCGGTAATTCTGGCCGTGCTCGAGGGCGATGCGCAACAGGGTGTCGCCGCGCTTGACCGTGTAATAGGCCGGGTCGCGGTCGCGCGGATCGCTGGCGGCGGCGCTGCTGCTCGTTGGGTGGCGCTCCACGACGGGCGCCTGGACGCCCGTCGTGCCGCAACCGCTCAACAGCGCGGCCAAGGTGATGCTACATAGAAGTATGTTACTTTTCTTAATCATTCGCATGTAATTGTATGTCCTGCTTGCTAGCTGATCCGGGGATCATATGGTGCCCGGGCGCAAAGGCACGAAATGGCAATCTTCCAGGGTCTGGCTGGTCCATTCCATTTTCCCCACCCGGGTAATGAGTTGTAAGTGTTGCAATTTAGCCCCCACCGGCGCAACCAGACGCCCGCCGGGCGCCAGCTGTTCCAGCAAGGCTTGCGGGACTTCCAGGCCGGCTGCGGCAAGGATGATCCCGTCGAAGGGCGCCGCCTGCGGCAGGCCAAGCATACCATCTCCGTACTGCAAGCGCAGATTCGACACGCGCAGCGGGCGCAGATTGGCCTTCGCCAGCTCGTGCAGAGGCCGGATGCGCTCGATCGAATACACCTCCTTCGCCACCAGCGACAGCACCGCGGCCTGGTAGCCGCAACCGGTGCCGATTTCCAGCACGCGCTGCAAGTTGCCGCCCTGGCGCATCACTTCGATCATGCGCGCCACGATGTACGGCTGCGAAATGGTCTGGTGGTGGCCGATGGGCAAGGAGGCGTCGATATACGCCTGCGACGCCAGCGCCTCGTCCATGAACATGTGGCGCGGCACGGCTTGCAGCGCGTCGAGCACGACCTGGTCCTTGACACCCTGCTTCGCCACGCGGGCCACCATGGCCCGGCGCACGGCTTCCGAGACGAGCGGGTTTTGCCGCGGCGGCGACACGACGGCCGGTTGCGCCCGCTCATTGGCGATTGCTTGCGCGCGCGACGGCGCGATGGCCGCGTGCGCACCATATGGCTGCGCGACGCCGCGCGCCGCGTTCTGCGCCGCATTCTGCGTGGCCGTCTGCGGCGTGGCGATCCGGGACTGGGCCAGCGACTGCCCCCCGCCCTGCCTGGCGGGCTTGCCGGCCAGCGAATCGAGGGAAAGGGGGAAGGTACGCGGCTTGTCAGTCATAGTGAGCGGTCATGCCAGGCCTTTTGCCAGCGCATCGAGTTGGGTGGTATGGGTCAGGTCGATCTGCAGCGGCGTGATCGATACTTTTCCATGTTCAACGGCATGGAAATCCGTGCCCGGACCGCCTTCCTTGGCCGCGCCGGCGGGGCCGATCCAGAAGATTTCACGGCCACGCGGGTCGAGCGCGCGGATGACTGGCTCGGCCGAATGGCGCTTGCCCAGGCGCGTGGCCACCACGCCTTGCAATTGCTCGTAAGGGATGGCCGGGATGTTCACGTTCAGCAGATACGGTTTTTGCAGGGCGTCAAACTGGCGCTCGACGATTTCCCTGGCCACGCGGGCGGCCGCGTCCAGATTGGCCCAGCCGAACTGCGACTGGGAAAAGGCGATGGCGGGAATGCCGAACAGATAGCCTTCCGTGGCGGCCGCGACGGTACCCGAGTACAGGGTGTCGTCGCCCATGTTGGGGCCGTTGTTGATGCCGGAGACCACCAGGTCGGGGCGCTCGATGAGCATGCCCGTCAGCGCCACGTGCACGCAGTCGGTGGGCGTGCCGTTGACAAAGTAAAAGCCGTTGGCGGCCTTGTGCACGGACAAGGGCCGGTCCAGGGACAAGGAATTGGACGCGCCCGAACGATTGCTGTCGGGCGCCACCACGACGATGTCGGCGATGGGTGCGAGCGCGTCGGCCAATGCCGCCAGGCCGGGCGCCAGGTAACCGTCGTCGTTACTGATAAGAATTCTCATAACGAGATTTTACCTGAAGCAATGCCCACACTGCGCATGCCGCACGCCGATAGGCAGCATTTTTTGTGCCGCCGCGCGAAGATGGCGCACCCAGGTCAGCGCTGCTCGATGCGCGCTTCCGACAACGCCCCTTCCAGCGCCTGCACTTCATCTTCCTGCAAGGCCAGCAAGGCATTCAGGTCGCCTTGCAACTTGTACATTCTTTTCAGCTGCGCCATGCCGCGCCTGCGCAGCTTGCCTGGCACGCCTGGGCGCAGCAGGCAAGACTTCAAATGTTCGGCCAGTTCGCCCGCCTGCGCATACTGTTCCCGCTCGATCATGCCTTGCAACATCGAGATCATGCTGGCCAGGGTGTCCGGCTCGGCCCCTTCGTGGCCGTTGGCGCGGCCGGCCAGGATGGTTTCCTGCAAATGCCGCGCGCCGTCGAGCACGCTGTCCGCATGCCCGGTGACGGGGGCGTTCAACAGCCGGTCGCTGCCGCTGAGCACGGCATCTTCGAGCAGGCGCGCCGCCTCGCTGTCGCCCTGCTGCTGCAGGGTGCCGGCCAATTGCGTCTTGCTGTGCAAGGTGTCGAGGTGGTCTTCGCCCAGCAGGCGCGCATGCACTTCCAGCACCTGCTCCTGCACGCTGCGCGCCGCATCGAGCTCGCCGCGCCGCAGCAGCGCCTCGGCCAGCTTGCGCTGGCTCATCAGGGTTTCCGGATGGTCGAGCCCGCGCGTGCGCTCGCGCGCCGCCACCTGGTCTTCGTGCAGTTGGCGCGCGCCGGCCCAGTCGCCCTGCCCGGCCACGACGTCGGCCAGCAAGTCGCGCGTGGACAAGGTGGCCGCATGGTCGCTGCCCAGGCGCCGCTCCTGCACCTGCAGCACGGCGGCGAGCAAGCGCCGCGCACCCTCCAGGTCGCCTTCGCGCCCCAGCGCCTGCGCCAGGGCCAGCTTGCTGCGCAAGGTATCGCCATGTTCGGCGCCAAACAGGCGCTCGCGCGCCGCCACCACCGTGCCCAGCACTTGCTGCGCCTGCGCCAGCCGGCCCATGCGCAGCAAGGTGGCGGCGCGGCCATCCATCGCATCGAGGGTCAGCGGATGCTCGCCGCCCAGCTGGCGCGCATAGGTGGCCAGCACCGTATCCTGCAGCAGCAGCGCCGCCGCCAGTTCGCCCTGCAGCAACAGGGTTTGCGCCAGGCAGGCCCGGGCGGCCAGGGTGTCGGGATGTTCGCTGCCCAGCACGCGCTCGCGCACGTCGAGCACGTCTTCTTCCAGGAAGCGGGCTTCATCGAACTTGCCCAGCTGGCGCAGCAGGCGCGCCATGCCGCTCTTGCACGCCAGGCTGTCGGGATGCTCCTCGCCCAGCAGGCGCACGCGGATCTCGACGCTCTGGCGGAAGGCGTCGAGCGCCTGGGCGCTGCGCCCATCTTTGCGGTACAGCTCGCCCAAACGGGCCAGGTCGCGCGCCAGCGGCAGGGCCACGGCGCGGCCCGGCTCGGCCAGCAAGGCCTGGCGCGCTTCGCTGATGGCGCCCAGCAAGGCGATTTCACGGCTCGACTGCCAGGGGAAGTAGCCGCCCGTCAGCCACTGCAAAAAGGCTTCGAAGGTGCGCGTGAGGGAAAATCGGTCGCCGCCCTGGTCAATGCGCACGGCCAGCTGCTCGCCATAGGCAAAGGTTTTCGTCTGCTGCAGCTGGACTTCGTCGAAATAGCTGTCGAGGGCGATCTGCGGCAAGCCGTAGGAAGTGCGCAGCAGGCGCTCGAACATGGGCTGGAAACCGGCGATGCCCTTGTGCGCGTCGCCGCGGCGCCACTCGGCGCGCTGCGCGCCATCGCCCATTTCTATGCGCGAGGGCAAGGGATACACGAGCAGCGGGCGCTGTTCGTCTTCATGGCTGCGGCGGTACTCGATGGCCCGCGTGACGAGCGCGTCGACGCCTTCCAGGCTTTGCCGGTTCGGCGTGAAGACCACCACGAGCTTTTTCGGCAGCAAGGTAGTGCAGATGCCGGCGCTGTCCGTGCGGCCCGTGCGCGAATCGACGAGCACATAGCGGAAATGCTGGGCCAGGGTATCGGCGAAGCAGCGGAACAGGGCCGGGCACGTGTCGAACAATTGATCCCAGCGCATCTGCGCCAGTCGCTCGCTGTAGCTGGCGTCGAAGCGCCCCGCGCGCATCAGGTACAGCGGACTGCCCTGGTCGACGCGCACCACGTACTGCTGCCAGTCGATGGCGTCGAGCACGCGCTGGGCCAGCGCCGCGTCCTCGCGCCCACCGCCCTGTCCGCCGGCGCGCCCGCCCGCCGTTTCCAGGCTGATGCGTTCGAGCTGCTGGCGGCACGCTTCGAAGAACTCGAGCACGCCCGGCCGCTCCTCGTGCTGCTCGAAATAATGGTGCAGGCCCGGCGCTTCCATGTCCCAGTCCAGCATCAGCACGGGCACGCTGGCGTTTTCACGGCGCGCCAGCAGGACGGCGATATTCGACAAGGCCATGGTGCGGCCGGTACCGCCCTTGTAGGAATAGAAAGTGACGACTTCGCCAGGGGCGCTCAAAGGCGGCAGGGAGAGGCGTTGGCATTCCATGACAGGACCTTTTACGTGATTAACGTGGAAAGTGGGGAGGCGGAATGGCGCGCCATTCCGGTGGAATATCGGGCAACACGAAACGGCTGCAATCGTGGCCGGGCGGTGTTGACCGCTTGAGCAAGTGGTAATGCGTGGCGATGCGCTGCACGATGCGTTCGATGTCGGGCAGATATTGAGGGTTTGACTTCAGGTCGCCGCTGGCCAGCGTGTAGCCGGAAAAATCGACGTACAGGCCCGACTCGGTGATTTGCGGCGGCAAGCCGTCCGGATGGCGCGTCATGATGATGGGGATGATCAGGTGGCTGGGCAGTTCATACCAGGCGCGCCGCTCCTGCTCGATCAGCTGCATGGCGGCAAATTCACGCCGCGTATAGCCGTGCGCTTCATATTTGGGCGTGTACAGCACGATCATGCAGACGCTCTGGCACATGGCGCGCGCCACGCGCAGGTCGATATCGTCGCCGCCGCCCAGCTGCTCGCTGTCGATGAACAGGACCTCCTCGCGGTCCAGGTGCGGCTCCAGATAGCACGCCAGCGCCTCGATGAGGTCATTCTTGAACTTGTTCATGAACGCATATTGGCCGTGTGCATAACTCAAGAAACAGCCGTAGCGGATCTCCATGGCATCCCCCTGTTCCCCGTGCGGCCCTGCCATCGCCGCGCATTGCCCCTGTAAGGCATGGGCTCACTGTAGACCGCTCAGCAACAACCTTTTTGCGCTGGCGCAAAGATGTGTCTGGCGTCCTGGACATGCGTCACAATGCCAGAAACTGGCGTGATCACGCCGCTTTCTGGCATACCAGGCGCGCAAGCGGGCGCCGCGCGGAAAACGCTACTCGCTTGATAACAAAGGGAAATAAGCCGGCGCGCGGATGGCGCCGGCAAGCGGAGCTTAAGCGCCCTTGGCGGGCAGGTTGCGGAAGAACTCCACCACTTCGGCGGTATCGCGCGTGCGCTTGAACGGCGGCAGGCTTTGCCAGATGCGCTTGCCATACGGCTTGGAAATGAGGCGCGGATCGCAGATCATCAGTACGCCCCGGTCGCCTTCGTCGCGGATCAGGCGGCCCGCGCCCTGCTTCAGGTTGATGATGGCTTCCGGCAGCGAATGGTGCATGAAGCCGTTCTTACCCTGCTTTTCCATCACTTCGATGCGCGCAGCCAGCACGGGGTCGTCGGGCGGCGCGAACGGCAGCTTATCGATGATAACGAGGGACAGCGCATCGCCACGCACGTCGACGCCTTCCCAGAAGCTCTGGCTACCGATCAGCACGCCATTGCCGGCCGCGCGGAACTGGTCGAGCAATTCCGTGCGGCCCTTTTCTCCCTGCACGAACAGGGGGAAGTTCAGGCCCCGCTGCCTGAATTCGTCGGCCAGGCGCTCGGCGGCCCGCTTGACGGCGCGCAAGGTGGTGCACAGGAAGAAGGTGCGCCCGCCCGCCGCCTCGATGATGGGCAAGGCGCAGTCGATGACGGCGTCCGTGTAGCCGAGCGAGTTCGGTTGCGGCAGGTTTTGCGGCACGAACAGCAAGCCCTGCTGGCCATAGTCGAACGGCGACGGCCACGTATGCGACGGCTCGCCCGTCAAGCCCATCTGTTCGGAAAAATGCTTGAAATCGTTTTTCACGGCCAGGGTAGCGGACGTGAAAATCCAGCTGCGCGGCGTGCCTTCGCGCTGGTTGTTGAAGATCGGCGCGATCGACAATGGCGTTTTATGCAACTGCAAGGAGCTGGAAAACGCTTCCACCCAGAACACGGCTTCCTCGCCAGCCGCCACTTTCGCTTTCGGATCGAACTTCCAGCCGCTCAGCTGCTGCGCCAGCTCGACGCCGCGCACTCTGCACTGCTCCAGCGTTTCCGCCCGTTCCGCCTGGGTTTCCAGCACGGCCACCATGCCGTCGAGCTCATCCTTAAGGGTGTCGAGCGCGGGGAAAAAGTCGCTTGACGGGGCGATCTGCGGCAAGGACATGCGCACGATGTCTTGCGGGAAGGTCAGACGCAGGTCGCGCGCCGCCTTTTCCACCACCGTGACGGTCTTGGCCCAGTCGATGCCACGCGCGTGCGCGAGGCCTTCGGCCAACACGTCGCGGCACAGTTCGAGGATTTGCGACGTCGATACCGTATTGCCAAAGAACAAAGTGGCCGTATCGGGCAGCTGGTGCGCCTCATCGAAGATGATGGTATTGGCCGACGGCAGCAACTCCGCCACGCCCGTGTCTTTCAGGGCCACGTCGGCAAAGAACAAGTGATGGTTGACCACCACCACGTCGGCCTGCTGTGCTTCCTTGCGGGCCTTCATGACGAAGCAATCCTGGTAGTACTGGCATTCGGCGCCCATGCAGGTGTCGCGTGTGGACGTCACCAGGTTCCAGATCATGGCGTTTTCCGGCACCTTGGCCAGCTCGGCCTTGTCGCCGGAACTGGTCATCTTGATGAAGCGCGAGATTTCCCGCAGATGGCCCACGTCGTCGCGCGACGTCATGCGCCCGTTCTGCAGGGTGCGTTCTAGGTGATAGTGGCAGACGTAGTTCGAGCGGCCCTTGAGCAAGGCAACGGAAACGGGCGCCTGCAGCGCGGCGCGCACGGTGGGGATATCGCGCAGGAACAATTGATCCTGCAAGTTCTTCGTGCCCGTGGATACAATGGTCTTGCCGCCCCACATCAGGGCCGGCACCAGATAAGCGAAGGTTTTGCCGGTGCCCGTGCCCGCCTCGGCGATCAGGGTCGTCTGGCTGTCGATGGCGCTGGCGATGGCTTTCGCCATTTCCGTTTGCGAACGGCGCGGCTTGTAGCTGCCCACGGCGGGACCGAGCGGGCCGCCGGCGCCGAACAGGCGCTCGATGTCGGCATCGTGCTTGCCAGGCGCCGCCTGCGGTTCGGCTGGCAGACTGGCTTGCAGATCGGCCGGCTGGCCATCTGGGTTTACTGGCAATGAATTGTGATCGGTCAAAATATACTTAGGTGAAGGCTGGACTGGACGCTACTGGCGCCCCTCAGGCGGGAACGTCGGGCACCAACTGCATTTTCAGCAAGGTGATGTGATCCTTCAATTGCAATTTGCGCTTTTTCAGGCGGCGCAGCTGCAGCTCGTCATGGTGGCCATCGAGTATCAGCAACTCGATGACGGCATCGAGGTCGCGGTGTTCCACGTTGAGTTCAATCAGGCGCCGCTCTATTTGCTGTGCATCGCTCATGTGTTGCGTTCCAGGCAGTGTTAGTAACAATGTTGGGAAACCGGCGCGCGCAGGCAGCCATGGTGCGTAGTTTAACCTGCCGCGCGCCTTAGGGCACGCCATTTCCGGCGCCCCCTTGCACGGCAGTCTTAATTGGCCGGCGGCACAGGCACTACGGCCGGCGCGCTGGCAGCGGCGGCCGCCGCCTTGGCAGCCTTGGCCTGCGCTTCGGCCTGGCGCTCGGCCAGGCGTTGCGCCACCCGTTTCTGGCGCTCCACGGCATCCGCCTGTTTTTTCGCATAGGCGGCTTCACGGGCCGCGCGGCGCGGCGCCTCGGCCGCATCGTCGGCAGCCTGTTTCGCCACCTTCGCCGCTTGCTCGGCCTCGCGTTCGGCAAGGCTCTTGCCTTGCGGCTTGGGCGGCGCCGGCTCGGGCGTGACCACTTTCACGGGCTTGGGCACGGCCGCGGCTCGCTGCTCGGCATCGAGGCGCGCACTTTCCTGCGTCCTGGCCAGGTCGATATCGCGCAGGCGCACGGATTCGGCCCGCTTGAAATAGTTCGCTTCCGCATCGACGGCGCGCAGGCGCACGAGGATCAGGCGGCGCTTTTCCTTGGCCTTGTCGAGGCAGCTATTCACGAAAAACTTGTCGTAGCACTCGAGTTCGCGCGCGGCAAACTCGTTTTCCGCCGCCTCGCGCTCGCTGGCCGACTGCTTCAGCTTGGCGTCCGCTTCTTCCACGGACAGGGTCGCGGGCACCTGCGGTGCGCCGACCTCATCCAATGCCGCGGCACCCTGGTGCGCGCAGGCGGACAACGCCAGGACCAGGCCCAGCGCCGCACCCAGCTTGTATAGTGTATTTGCCATCATGTTCATTATCCCTGCCTCAAACGATCGCGTCGGCCGCGCCGCGCTGTTCTTTTTCCATGTATTCACGCGATTGCATCTCGATGATACGCGAAACGGTGCGGTGAAACTCGTTGGCCAGCATACCGTTCGTGTACAGCTCATCCGGCGGCACTTCGGCCGACATGATCAGCTTGACCTTCTGGTCATAAAACACGTCGATCAACCACGTGAAGCGGCGCGCCTCGGACGACTGCGCCGCCGACATGGCCGGTATGCCGGACAATATCACCGTATGGAAGCGGCTGGCGATTTCCAGGTAATCATTTTGCGAGCGGGGACCGCCGCACAAGGTGGCGAAATCGAACCAGATGATGCCGCCGGCGCGGCGCAGGCAGTGGATTTCGCGGCTCTCGATGCGGATGCGCGCGTCTTCGTCGGCCGTCTCGGCGATGCGCGTGTAGGCGTCGCGCAGGGCCTTGTCGGTCTCCGCGCCCAGCGGCGTATAGTAGCTTTCCACCTGCTCCAGCGCGCGGCCGCGGTAATCGACGCCGGCGTCGACGTTCATCACGTCGAGCTTGTCCTTGAGCAGCGCGATGGTCGGCAGCATGCGGTCGCGGTGCAGGCCGTCCGGATAAAGCAGGTCCGGGTCGTAATTCGACGTCATGATGAAGGACACGCCATTGGCGAACAGGGCCGACAGCAGGTTGTACAGGATCATCGCGTCGGCGATGTCGGAAACGTGGAATTCATCGAAACAGATGAGACGGTATTTCTTGGCGATGCGCTTGGCCACTTCGTCGAGCGGGTCGGCCACGCCTTTCAACTCATCGAGCTGCTGGTGCACGCCGCGCATGAATTCATGGAAGTGCAAACGCGTCTTGCGCACGAGGGGCACGACCGAGTAAAAACTGTCCATCAGGAACGATTTTCCGCGTCCTACTCCGCCCCACATATACACGCCTTTCGGCACGGCAGGACGGTTCAGCAGGCGCTTGAAGGTGCTCGAGCGCTGGCCCTTGTAGGCCACCCACTCGTCATAGCACAGCTGCAGGCGGTCGACCGCGCGCCGCTGGGCGGCATCGGCCTTGAAATCACGCTTCTGCAACGCGTGCTGGTAAAACTCTTCTACGTTCATGGGATTCGCTTTAACGCACAAGGGCGCCGGCGGAAAAAATCCGCGAGCGCCCTTGCAGGACTAACTACAATTAAAAGTTCAACGTACGCTTGTCAACAGCCAATGCCGCTTCCTTGGTCGCTTCCGACAGGGATGGGTGAGCGTGGCAGATGCGCGCGATGTCTTCGGCCGAGGCCTTGAATTCCATCGCCACGACGGCTTCGGAAATCAGTTCGGACGCCATCGGGCCGACGATGTGCACGCCGAGGATTTCATCGGTGGTCGCATCGGCCAGGAATTTCACCATGCCCGAGGTGTCGCCCAGCGCGCGCGCACGGCCGTTGGCCATGAACGGGAAGGTACCGGCCTTGTAGGCGATGCCTTCCGCCTTCAGGGTTTGCTCGGTCTTGCCGACCCACGCGATTTCCGGCGAGGTGTAGATGACCCAAGGAATCGTGTTGAAGTTGGTGTGGCCATGCTGGCCGGCGATACGCTCGGCCACGGCAACGCCTTCTTCTTCCGCCTTGTGCGCCAGCATCGGGCCACGCACGACGTCGCCCACAGCCCAGACGTTCGGCAGGTTGGTCTTGCAGTCGCCGTCGACGGCGATGAAGCCGCGTTCATCCAGCTGCAGGCCGACTTTGTCGGCGCCCAGGCCATTCGTGTTCGGCGTACGGCCGATCGAGATGATCAGCTTGTCGAATACGGCTTTTTGCGCTTCGCCCTTGGCGTCCACGAATTCCACGGTGACGTCTTTCTTGCCTGGCGTGATCGCACCAATCTTGCAACCGAGGTTGATCTTCAAGCCTTGCTTGGTGAACAGCTTCGACGCCTCCTTGGCGATCTGCTCGTCGACGGCGCCCAGGAAGACCGGCAGGCCTTCGAGCACGGTGACGTCGGAACCCAGGCGGCGCCAGACGCTGCCCATTTCCAGGCCGATCACGCCGGCACCGATGACGCCCAGCTTGGCTGGTACGGCGTCGATGGCCAGTGCGCCCGTGTTCGACAGGATCAGTTTCTCGTCGAATGGTGCGCCCGGCAGTTCGCGTGCGTTCGAACCCGTGGCGATAACCACGTGCTTGGCGCTCAGGGTTTCGTTGGCTTCGCCCGTCACGCTGATGTCATACGTGCCAGTGGCGGCAGCGGCGAAAGCGGCGCGGCCGTGGAAGAAGGCGATCTTGTTCTTCTTGAACAGGTACAGGATGCCGTCGTTGTTTTGCTTGACGACGGTGTCTTTGCGCTTGAGCATCTGGCCCAGGTTCAGCTTCAGGCCGGCGACGTCGATGCCGTGCTCGGCGAAGCTGTGGCCCGCGTGTTCGAAGTGCTCGGACGATTGCAGCAGCGCTTTCGACGGAATGCAGCCGACGTTGGTGCAGGTACCGCCAGGAGCGGCGCCGCCCTTGGCGTTCGACCACTCGTCGACGCAAGCGACGGAAAAGCCCAGCTGCGCTGCGCGGATGGCGGCGATGTAGCCGCCAGGGCCCGCACCGATGACAACTACGTCAAATTGTTTAGTACTCATGTTTTGTTATTCCAATCTCTTCGTCTGGTACGAAAATCCACAATAGAAGGTAAATCACCACGCCGAAGCCGAAGGTCAATGTAAACAGGACGAAGACGAGACGCCAGATCCACGCTTCCATGCCGGAAGCGCGACCCAGGCCGCCGCAGACGCCGCCGAGCCAGCGGTCGTTGCGCGAACGGCGCAGGCGGTTGAATTCCTGCACCAGGTCGTTCGCCGGGCCGGCAGCCGCATCGGCGCCGGCGCCGGACGTGCTGCCCGGCTTGTCCAGGTTGATATTGCTCAGGAGCTTGGCTTTCGCTTGCGCGAATTCCGCGTCGCTCAGGGCGCCCGCCAGGTGCAACTCGTGCAGACGCTTGATTTCTTCAGAGATGTTCATAGGAATCCTCTTTCATTGAGATCAGCCAGCTGCGTCTTCTGGCAAGGGGTATCAGCTACATTGCCCCGGCGGCTACGCCGGGGGACTACAGTGCTTACAGGTCCAGCAGCAGGCGTGCAGGATCTTCCAGCGCTTCTTTCATCGCCACCAGGCCCAGGACAGCTTCGCGGCCGTCGATGATGCGGTGGTCGTAGGACATGGCCAGGTAGTTCATCGGACGTACCACGATCTGGCCGTTTTCGACAACAGCGCGGTCCTTGGTCGCATGCACGCCCAGGATGGCCGATTGTGGCGGGTTGATGATCGGGGTCGACAGCATGGAGCCGAAGGTACCGCCGTTCGAGATCGAGAACGTGCCGCCCGTCAGGTCGTCCAGGGTCAGCTTGCCTTCCTTGGCTTTCGCGCCGAATTCACCGATTTTTTTCTCGATGTCGGCGATCGACAGCTGGTCCGCGTTGCGGATGATAGGCACGACCAGGCCGCGTGGCGAACCGACAGCGATACCGATGTCGAAGTAGCCGTGGTAGACGATGTCGTTGCCGTCAACGGAGGCATTGATGATCGGGTACTTTTTCAGGGCGGCGACGGCGGCCTTGACGAAGAAGGACATGAAGCCCAGCTTGACGCCGTGCTCTTTCTCGAACTTGTCCTTGTACTTGTTGCGCAGGTCGATGACCGGCTGCATGTTCACTTCATTGAACGTGGTCAGGATGGCGTTCGTCGATTGCGATTGCAGCAGGCGCTCGGCGATACGTGCGCGCAGGCGGCTCATCGGCACGCGCTCTTCCGGACGGTCACCCAGGTTGGCGGCCGATGGCGTGGCAACTTGTTGCAGCGCTGGCTTGGCAGCGGCTGGCGCCAGCGGCGCGACAGCTGGCTTGGCGGAAGCGGCCAGGGCGTCGCCCTTGGTCACGCGGCCGTCTTTGCCCGAACCGGCGACGTCGCCAGCGGACAGGCCTTTTTCGGACAGGATCTTGGCAGCGGCAGGCATGGCGACATCGCCTTTGGTCGCAGCGGCTGGAGCGGACGCGCTCGAAGCGTCTTGCGCGGCGGCGGCCAGGGCTGGCGCAGGCACGGCCGACACTTCCATCGGGCTGACCTTGGCCGAGCCGTCGGTGTCGATGATGGCGATGACTTCGCCGGCGACGACGGTAGCGCCGTCAGCCTTGATGATTTGAACGATCACGCCAGCGGCTGGCGCCGGCAGTTCCAGCACGACTTTATCGGTTTCGATATCGATCATGTTTTCGTCGCGCGCAACTGCTTCGCCGACTTTCTTGTGCCATGCCAGCAGGGTCGCTTCTGCAACCGATTCCGACAACTGGGGAACTTTGACTTCGATTTGTGCCATGTAAAACTCCGTTTATTTTGTTATTGCGGCGCCGCCCCTGCGTAGCAAGGACGGCGCTCCGTCATGATGTATGCAAGCAGGCGCCATGCAATCGCATGGCGCCCCTTATCCTGCCACTTACTTGGTCAGGATAAAACCCTTCAGCTTCGAGAATGCCGTTTCCAGCAGATCTTTTTGCTGGGCGTAGTGCTTGTCATAGTAACCGACAGCAGGCGACGCCGAAGCAGGACGGCCGGCGTAGGCCAGACGCTGACCCGATTCCAGGCCTTCGAAGATGTTGTGCTGGATCTGGAACCAGGCGCCCTGGTTTTGCGGCTCGTCCTGTGCCCAGACGACTTCGACCAGGTTCGGGAACTTCTTCAGTTCAGCAGCGAACGACTTGTGCGGGAACGGATACAGCTGTTCCAGCCGCACGATGGCCGTGTCGGTCTGGCCGCGGGTCTTGCGTGCGTTGACCAGGTCGTAATAGACCTTACCCGAGCAGGCGACCACGCGCTTGACTTTCTTGGCGTCGATTTTGTCGTCGACTTCGCCGATGACGGTCTGGAAACCGCCCTTGGCCAGGTCGGTCAGCGGCGAACCGGCATCCTTGTTGCGCAACAGCGACTTCGGCGTCAGGATGACCAGCGGCTTGCGGAACTGGCGCACCATCTGGCGGCGCAGCAAATGGAAGATCTGCGAAGCCGTCGTCGGCTGCACCACTTGCATGTTGTTGTCTGCGCACAGCTGCAGGAAACGTTCAGGACGTGCGGACGAGTGCTCAGGACCCTGGCCTTCGTAACCGTGCGGCAGCATCATGACCAGGCCCGAAGCGCGGCCCCACTTCACTTCGCCGGAGCTGATGAATTGGTCGATCACCACTTGCGCGCCGTTGGCGAAGTCGCCGAACTGGGCTTCCCAGATCGTCAGCGTGTTCGGTTCAGCGGTCGAGTAGCCGTATTCGAAGGCCAGTACGGCTTCTTCGGACAGCACCGAGTCGATGACGGTAAACGGCGCCTGGTTGTCCGACACGTTTTGCAGCGGAATGTAGGTACCTGCATCCCAACGCTCGCGGTTCTGGTCATGCAGCACGGCGTGGCGGTGCACGAAGGTGCCGCGGCCGGCATCCTGTCCGGTCAGGCGGATGGCATAGCCGGACGATACCAGCGAAGCGTAGGCCAGGTGTTCGCCCATGCCCCAGTCCAGGTTCATTTCGCCACGGCCCATGGTGCCACGGTCGCCCAGTACTTTTTCAACCAGCGAGTGGACCTTGAAGTCTTCCGGCACGGTGGTGATGCGGGTGGCCAGGCGTTTCAGTTCCGTCATCGGCACGGCGGTGTCAGCCGAATCGGTCCATTTCTTGTTCAGGAACGGCAGCCAGTCGACGGCGTACTTGTTCTTGAAGTTCGAGATGACTGGATCGACGGTATGCTTGCCGGCGTCCATGGCGTCGCGGAATGCGGCCACCATCTTGTCGCCGCCATCGGCAGGGATCACGCCTTGCGCTACCAGCTTGTCCGCGTACAGCTTGCGGGTGCCTGGATGCTGGCCGATCTTCTTGTACATCAGTGGCTGCGTCAGTGCCGGCGTATCTTGCTCGTTGTGGCCAAGCTTGCGGTAGCAGATGATGTCGAGGACGATGTCCTTCTTGAATTCCATGCGGTAGTCGAGCGCGATCTGCGTCGCCAGCACCACGGCTTCCGGATCATCGGCGTTGATGTGCAGGACCGGTGCTTCGATCATCTTGACGACGTCCGAGCAGTACAGGGTCGAGCGGGCATCGCGCGGATCCGAGGTGGTGAAACCGATCTGGTTGTTGATCACGATATGCACCGTGCCGCCGGTATGGTAGCCGCGGGTTTGCGCCAGATTCAGCGTTTCCATGACCACGCCCTGGCCGGCGAAAGCGGCATCGCCGTGCACCAGGATAGGCAGCACTTGCGCGCCCTGCGCGTCGCCGCGGCGATCCATGCGGGCCTTGACGGAACCTTCGACCACAGGGTTGACGATTTCCAGATGCGACGGGTTGAACGCCAGCGACAGGTGGACCGGGCCGCCTGCGGTGGAGATGTCCGACGAGAAGCCTTGATGGTATTTCACGTCGCCGGCAGGCAGGTCGTCGCCATGCTTGCCTTCGAATTCTTCGAACAGTTCCTGCGGCGCTTTGCCCAGGGTGTTGACCAGCACGTTCAGGCGACCCCGGTGGGCCATGCCGATGACGATTTCCTGCACGCCTTTTTCGCCGGCGCGCTGGATGGTTTCATCCATCGAGGCGATGAAGGTTTCGCCGCCTTCCAGGGAGAAGCGCTTCTGGCCCACGTAGCGGGTGTGCAGATAGCGTTCCAGGCCTTCAGCCGCGGTTAGGCGGTCGAGGATGTGGATTTTTTTCTCTGGGGTGAAATTCGGGGTGGAGCGGATCGATTCCAGTTTCTCTTGCAGCCAGCGCTTTTCGGCCGGGTCGGAGATGTACATGAATTCGGCGCCGATCGAACGCGTGTAGGTATCGCGCAGATAGTTGAGCAGATCGCGCAGGGTGGCGGTCTCGGGGCCAAAATAGGTATTGCTGATGTTGAACACGGTGTCCATGTCAGCGTCGGTGAAACCGTAGAAGCTCGGCTCGAGCTCAGGGATCATCGGACGTTCCTGGCGTTGCAGCGGATCCAAGTTCGCCCAGTGCGAACCGAGGTAGCGGTAAGCGGCGATCAGCTGCGTGGCGGCGACGCGCTTGCGGCCCATTTCAGCATCGAAGGAAGCGGTCACTGTGCGGATCGGACCAGCTTTTGCGCGCTCGGCGAACGAGGCGACGACGGAGGCATGCGCCACGTCAGGCTTGTTGGTGCCATCGACGGCAGGCACGTGCTGCATTGCGTCGAAGTAGGAACGCCAGTTATCGGGTACCGAGCCTGGGTTGTTCAAATATGCCTCGTACAGGTCTTCCACGTACGGAGCATTCCCACCGAACAGGTAGGAGTTGGTCGTTAATTGCTGCATATATTGCTCACCTTTCTTCGCGCTTCGCGAGGAATTAGCGGGTTAATCTAACCTTCCGCGACACGGCCTGACCGGTTAGCGGATTGCACATCAAGTTGTGGGGAAGGGCTTTTTTATTGCACCAGCATTCTGCATACCGTCATTTAGAATAGCACGCGGTATTGTAACGCAACAACGGCAAGTTGAATTTTATTTGGCAAGCAAATGTAAGCTGTGTTGTTGATTTTCCCGGGCTTGCAAGCCTGTCACTGTTGTGCTTACAGCACATCGGTGGCCCTGCCGGCATGCCGCTTGCGCCCAACTGGTCTGCCCGGCAACAGCGGCGCCGCGATGGCCGCCAGCCAATCGGGGTCGCAGGCAAACCATTCCACCAGGAAGTCGAGCATGGTGCGCAGCAGCGGCGACATGTGCTGGCGCGAGGTGTAGACGCCATAGATGCCCATGTCCTGCGGCTGGTATGCGGACAGCAGCTCCACCAGTTGCCCGCTGGCGATCAGCGGCGCGGCCGAAAAGCGCGGCTGCATGGCGATGCCCGCCCCCGCCACCGTGGCCACCAGCAACACCAGCGACTCATTCGCCGACAGGCGGCCGCTGACGGGGACAGTGAGCGCTTCCCCGTCGTGCGTAAATTGCCACAGGCTCTTGCCGAAATACGTGTACGTCAGGCAGTTGTGCAGGGCCAGGTCTTGCGCCCGGCGCGGCGTGCCGTGCGCGGCCAGGTACGATGGTGCGGCGCACACCACCGAGGCGCAGCTGGCCAGCTGGCGCGCGATCAGGTTCGGCTCGAGCGCGTTGGTGATACGGATCGCCAGATCGATGCGCTGCTCCACCAGGTTGACGGCGCGGTTCTCCATCTGCAGGTCGACGGCCGCGCGCGGGTAGCGTCGCAGGTAAGCGGTTACTGCGCCAGCGAGCGCAGTCTGCGCCAGCGATTGCGAGCAGGTGATGCGCAGCAAACCGTGCGGCGTGTCGATGCCCTCGGGCGAGGTGACGGCCATGGCGCCGGCCACCTCCAGCATTTGCCGGCAGCGCGCCAGAGTGGCCTCGCCCGCATCCGTCAGACTCAATCGGCGCGTGGTGCGATGCAACAGGCGCGCCCCCGCCCACTCTTCCATCTCGGCCAGGTAGCGCGTCACCATGGCGCGCGACATGTCGAGCGTCTCGCTGGCGGCCACCATACTGCCCCGATCGGCGATGGCGACGAATACTTGTGCGGCGGTGATACGGTCCATGCGGTGATACTCCCTTGATTCATCCGATCCATGCAACTATATATCGCAATCTACCCTATTTGGCGCGCCTGGTCGAAAAGCGGGAGAGCATTCAATACGGAAAGAAGAATATGTTTGCCCACGCCGCCCGCCTCTTCCGCACTTTGGGAGCCGTTCCGATGCGGCGCAGTTAGCGCACACCATCGCCGCCAGCGGCGAGCGGCATTGCACTGAGGCTGGCCCCGCTGCCTTACAGCGCGGCCAGGAAACCTACATACTCTTGCGCACTGCGTGCCAGCCGCCCGGCATAGTCCGGCTCCTTCGGCCCGTCTTCCGCGCCATAGAAGGCAAAGAAGCGGCGGTTGTCGGCGCCGATATACGCCAGGGTGACATCGAACGGCGCCAGCAGCTGCGCCAGGGTGACGTTCCACTTGCCTTCCGGCGTGAAGTCTTCCTGGCGGATGCCTGCCGTCACGGCCAGCGCCACTTTTCTCCCCTTGAAGGCATCGCCGCCCGTGCCGTAGGCCCAGCCATACGCCAGCACCTCGTCGAGCCATTGCTTGAGCAAGGGCGGACAGTTGAACCAGTACACGGGGAACTGCAAGACCACATTGGCGTGCGCTTCCACCAGCGCCTGCTCGCGTGCCACGTCGATGATGCCGTCGGGGTAAGCCTGGTGCACATCGTGGATGGTGTAGCGGTCGGGATACTGCGCCAGCTCCTGCAGCCAGCGCTTGTTGGCGACCGACGTGCCGATGGAGGGATGGAAGACGATAACGAGGGTTTTCAACATGCTGTTTTTCCTGAAATGGGATGGATGCACCGGCCCCGCGTTCACAGAAAAGCAGGCAAGCCGGTACCCTGCCCCGTGGCGCGTGGTTGCGCCCGCAGAGGCAAAAACAGCATAACCATGGCGAGTACTTTATACAAGTACGCACATTTACTACTTATACCATACAAAAAGTAAGCTACTTGATTATAGAATGGCGCTTTGCCATGCGTATCAGGATCAGATTGGCTGGTGCCGCTCGCCCCACTCGCACAAGGTATGCAGCACGGGGATCAGCGAGGCGCCCTTGCTTGAGAGCGAATATTCCACCTTGGGCGGCACTTGTGGATATTCCTTGCGCACGATCAGCGCATCTGCCTCCAGTTCCTTCAGCACGACGCTGAGGGTCTTGAAGGCGATGCCGCCGAGATGGCGCTTGAGTTCGTTATGCCGCAGCACCGTGTTTTCCGCCAGCGCATACAGGATCAGCATCTTGTATTTGCCGCCGATCAGCGACAAGGTATAGCCGAAGGCCGTATCGCCAAGGGCCACGCCGCCGGGGGCGCAGGTTTCTTCATTCATCGCGTTGTGTTTCCTGTTGAACCAGGGCCCGAGCATAACAGTCCGGCATAAAAAAACGGGCCGAAGCCCGTTTTTTTGTTCGCTAGATACCGCTCTGGATTAACGCTTGTCCAGTGGCAGTACTTCGCGCGTGGTCGAACCGACGAACAGCTGGCGCGGACGGCCGATTTTTTGCTCTGGGTCGGCGATCATTTCGTTCCATTGGGCGATCCAGCCGATCGTACGGGCCATGGCGAAGATACCGGTGAACAGCGACACAGGGATGCCCAGCGCCGATTGCACGATGCCCGAGTAGAAGTCGACGTTCGGGTACAGTTTGCGCGACACGAAGTACTCGTCGTTCAGTGCAATCTTTTCCAGTTCCATCGCCAGCTTGAACAGCGGGTCGTCTTGCAGACCCAGTTCCTGCAGCACTTCGTAGCACGTCTCACGCATCAGCTTGGCGCGTGGGTCGAAGTTCTTGTACACGCGGTGGCCAAAGCCCATCAGCTTGACGCCGGAGTTCTTGTCCTTGACTTGCGCGATGAAGGCAGGAATGTTCTCGACGGTGCCGATTTCTTTCAGCATGTTCAGTGCCGCTTCGTTGGCGCCGCCGTGGGCAGGGCCCCACAGGCAGGCGATACCGGCAGCGATACAGGCGAACGGGTTGGCGCCCGACGAACCGGCCAGACGGACGGTCGATGTCGATGCGTTTTGCTCGTGGTCCGCGTGCAGGATCAGGATACGGTCCAGGGCGCGCACCAGCACGTCGTTGACCTTGTACTCTTCGCACGGGTTGGCGAACATCATGTGCATGAAGTTAGCGCTGTACGACAGGTCGTTGCGTGGGTACACGAACGGCTGGCCGACCGAGTACTTGTAGGTCATGGCGACCAGGGTTGGCATCTTGGCGATCAGGCGGATGGCCGACACTTCGCGGTGACGCGGGTCGTTGATGTCCAGCGAGTCATGGTAGAACGATGCCAGCGCGCCGACGGTGCCCACCAGGACCGACATCGGATGCGCGTCGCGGCGGAAGCCACGGAAGAAGAATTGCATCTGTTCGTGCACCATCGTGTGCTTGGTGACGGTGTCGACGAACTTGGCTTTTTGCGCCGCGTTCGGCAGTTCGCCGTTCAGCAGCAGGTAGCACGATTCCATGAAGTCGGCGTTGACGGCCAACTGTTCGATCGGGTAACCACGGTACAGCAGCTCGCCCTTGTCGCCGTCGATGTAGGTGATCGACGAGTTACAGGCGGCCGTCGACATAAAGCCTGGGTCGTAGGTGAACTTGCCGCTACCGGCGTACAGTTTGCGGATGTCGATGACGTCCGGGCCAACCGTGCCTTTGTAGATTGGAAATTCAAGCGATGGGCTGCCATCGGAGAACGACAGGGTAGCTTTTGTGTCAGAGATATTCATGGGCTCTTCCTTCTCGGGAGTGAGTCGAAATTAAAATCAAAAATTCTGGCTGCAATTCGCACCGCAATTCGGCAGTGCTACAGCGCGCCACTCGCACCGTTTGCAATATATCGCCCAGGCGTCTAGGCAATGCGCAGTCGTTGCAGCAGTGCGCGCACATGCGGCAGATCGACTTCGCCTTCCGGCTCTTTACGGGCCAGTACCAGATCCATTAACGCATTGTCCGATAAATCCAGCAAACGCGTCAGCGCGTCAACTTCTTCATCGGTCAATTCGGTTTCATACGCATCGAGAAAACGGGTCAGGATAATATCGTTTTCCAGCAGGCCACGGCGTGAACGCCAGCGCAGGCGGGCGCGGTTGGCCGGGTCGGCCTGATGCGAGGACAAAATTGATTCTGTCATTTGGTTTACCACTTTACGTGTGCCTTGCGGCACGGTGCTGCTTTGCAGGCGCCGCCTGCAGGCAAGAGAGGATACCCTCTTCCCGCAAACGGCGCCCGGCGGATGCGATCAGGGGGATCAGATCGCGCGGCGGACCATCAATTCCTTGATCTTGCCGATCGCCTTGTTCGGGTTCAACCCTTTCGGGCAGACGTCGACGCAGTTCATGATCGAATGGCAGCGGAACAGGCGGTAAGGGTCTTCCAGGTTGTCCAGACGCGCGCCGGTGGCTTCGTCGCGCGAATCGGCGATGAAGCGGTAGGCTTGCAGCAGGCCGGCCGGGCCGACGAATTTGTCCGGATTCCACCAGAACGACGGGCACGACGTGGAGCAGCATGCGCACAGGATGCACTCGTACAGCCCATCGAGTTCTTCGCGCTGTTCCGGCGATTGCAGGCGTTCTTTTTCAGGCGGGATCGAATCGTTGATCAGGAAAGGCTTGATCGAATCGTACTGCTTGAAAAATTGCGTCATGTCGACGATCAGGTCGCGGATGACCGGCAAACCTGGCAACGGACGCAGCACGATAGGCTCCGACAGTTCGTTCAGGTTGGTCGTGCATGCCAGGCCGTTCTTGCCGTTGATGTTCATCGCGTCCGAACCGCACACGCCTTCGCGGCACGAGCGGCGCAGGGCCAGCGAGTCATCGACGTCCGCCTTGATGCGCTGCAGTGCGTCGAGCAGCATCTTGTCGGTGTCTTTCAGTTCGACCGTCAGGTCTTGCATGTACGGCTTGGCATCCTGGTCAGGATCGTAGCGGTAGATTTTGAATTTAAGAGTGCGTGCCATGGTATAGCCTTAGAAAGTACGTGGTTTCGGTTTGAAGGTATCAACCGTCAGCGGCTTGGTCACGACTGGCTTGTATTCCAGTCGGTTGCCTTCCGAATACCACAGAGTGTGCTTCATCCAGTTGTCGTCGTCACGTTGCGGATGGTCGTCCTGGGCGTGGGCGCCGCGCGATTCCTTGCGCGCTGCCGCCGAAACGATGGTCGCTTTCGCCGTTTCGATCAGGTTGTCCAGCTCCAGCGCTTCCACGCGGGCCGTGTTGAAGACCATCGATTTATCCTTGAAGGAGACGTGCTTGCGGCGCTCGTCGAGCTTCATGATTTCTTCGACGCCCTTGTTCAGCATCTCGTCGGTACGGAACACGCCGCAGTATTTCTGCATCGTTGCGCGGATGTCATTCGCCACGCCCTGCACGGTTTCCGAGCCGGTCGAATTTTCCAGGCGCGCCAGGCGGCCCATGGCAAAATCGGCTGCGTCGGCTGGCAAAGGCTTGTTTTCCTTGGCTTTCAGGCCGCTGTTGACGATGTGGTTACCGGCCGCGCGGCCGAAGACCACGAGGTCGAGCAGCGAGTTCGTGCCCAGGCGGTTGGCGCCGTGCACGGACACGCAGGCGCATTCGCCGATCGCGTACAGGCCGTTGACAACCTTGGCCGAATTATCCGGACCGGTCGGGGTGACGACCTGGCCGTGGATGTTCGTCGGAATGCCGCCCATCTGGTAGTGAATCGTCGGCACGACAGGAATCGGTTCCTTGGTGGCGTCAACGTTGGCGAACTTGTGGCCGATTTCCAGGATCGACGGCAGGCGCTTGGCGATGGTGTCGGCGCCGATATGGCGCAAGTCCAGCATCACGTGGTCCTTGTTCGGACCGCAGCCGCGGCCTTCCTTGATTTCCTGGTCCATCGAACGCGAGACGAAGTCGCGCGGCGCCAGATCTTTCAGGGTCGGCGCATAGCGCTCCATGAAGCGTTCGCCTTCGCTATTGATCAGGATGCCGCCTTCGCCGCGCACGCCTTCGGTGATCAATACGCCCGCGCCGGCCACGCCGGTCGGGTGGAACTGCCAGAATTCCATGTCCTGCAGCGGCAGGCCGGCGCGTGCCGCCATGCCCATGCCGTCGCCGGTATTAATGAACGCATTCGTCGACGCGGCGAAGATACGGCCTGCGCCGCCCGTTGCCATGACCGTCGTTTTTGCTTCCAGGATCATGCATTCGCCGGTTTCCATTTCCAGCGCAACAACACCGATCACGTCGCCTTCGGCGTCACGGATCAGGTCGAGTGCCATCCATTCGACGAAGAAGTGCGTACGCGCACGGACGTTGCGCTGGTACAGCGTGTGCAACAGCGCGTGACCGGTACGGTCGGCTGCCGCGCAAGCGCGCTGCACCGGCTTTTCGCCGAAGTGGGCCGTGTGGCCGCCGAATGGACGCTGATAGATGGTGCCGTCAGGGTTGCGGTCGAATGGCATGCCGAAGTGTTCCAGTTCGTACACGACCTTCGGTGCTTCGCGGCACATGAATTCGATGGCATCCTGGTCGCCCAGATAGTCGCCACCCTTGACGGTGTCGAACATGTGCCAGAACCAGTTGTCTTCGGCCATGTTGCCGAGCGACGCGCCGATACCGCCCTGCGCCGCAACGGTGTGCGAGCGGGTCGGGAAAACTTTCGACAGAACAGCGACGTTCAGGCCGGCTTCAGCCAGCTGCAACGACGCGCGCATGCCGGAACCGCCGGCGCCAACGATAACCGCATCAAAGCGGCGGGTAGGGATTGCAGATTTATATGCTGCCACGATTACACACTCCAGAGTATCTGTACCGTCCAGCCGGCACAAGCGATCAACCACAGCATGGTGGCAATTTGCAGGGTCAGACGGAGGCCAGCGCTTTTCACGTAGTCCATCCAGATGTCGCGTACGCCGACCCATGCGTGGTAGAACAGGGCGACGAAGGTCACCAGGCTGAACAATTTAAACCACTGCTGTGCGAACAGACCAGCCCAGCCTTCATAGCTGAAGTTGCTGCCGGTCAGGAAAGAAATAAGCAGGATGGCCACATAGGCCACCATGACGATGGCGGTAACGCGTTGCGCCAGCCAATCGCGCAAGCCGTAATGGGCACCGACGACGAGGCGTTTCGGTCCGATATTATTGTCTGCCATGTTTAAAATACTCCAAACAGTTTCAAAGCGACCAAGGCCGTCAACACCAGGCTCACGACCAGCACGGACGACGCGGTCTTGCGTGCCGAATCTTTTTCGATGGCAACGTGCACGTCCATGAACAGGTGACGGATACCGGCGCAGAAGTGGTGCAGGAAGGCCCAGACGAGGCCCAGGGTGATCAGCTTGACGAACCAGTGCGAGGCGATGCCCTGGAAGTAGGCGTAGGACATTTCGGAACGCAGGCTCAGTTCCAGCATGCACAGGATACATGGCAGCAAGGCGAAAATGATGAAACCGCTGATGCGATGCAGGATCGAGACGATGGCGCCGACAGCCATGCGGTAGTTCGACAATTCGGTAACATGAATGTTACGGAATTGCGGCCGTTCTTTTTTTGGTACTTCTCTTACGGCTTCAGACATAACAAAAACCTCCCCTTTGAATTTCAACTAAATATTGAAGCCGCGATTTTCGCCGATTTTCGCAACCCATACCAATATCTATTGTTACATATAACCAAAATGGTTTTTTACTACAAAATACCGCGCTACTTTCCGTAGTTCACGTAATTTAATTACAGAATCGCCGGCAAAACACGGCCCGCCGGGGCGGGCCATGCTGTCGCTGCGCTTTCCGTTGTCTCCGTTGCCCGCCTTGCGGCAGGCATCTTGCAAGCGATGCACTTCAGCCTTGCTGCTTGTTCGGACGCCCGCAGGCGCCCCGCCGCTTCAGCTGAGTTCATTCTGATAATGATGGCGACTGGTCAGGTACAAGCCCCGGCGCAGTTCGACCGGCTTGTCGCCGTAGGTAAACGACACGCGCTCGGAACTGAGCAAGGGCGTGCCGAGGTCGATATTTAACAATTGCGCGGCGCCCGCGTCGGCGCACACGGCGCGGATCTGTTCGGACGCGCGTATCATGCGCGTGCCAAATTCCGTTTCGAACAGGCCGTACATGGGGCCCTTGTATTCCACCAGGCGCTCGGCCGTCAGGCCCTTGAAGATCAGGCCGGGCAGCCACAGCTCCTCGACGATGGTCGGCACGCCGTCGAAATACTGCACGCGCTTGATGAAGATGACGGCGTCGCCGGACTTCAGGTCCATCAGGCGCGCCACGTCGGCCGGCGCGCGCACGCGCTTGACTTCGATAAACTTGCTTTCGGGATAATGCGGCACGCCTTCGTCCGGCACCAGGCGCAGGAAGCGGAAATGCGCGCGCGCCTCATGGTGGGTGGAAACGAAAGTACCCTTGCCCTGGCGGCGCATGACGAGATTCTCGGCGGCCAGTTCATCGATGGCCTTGCGCACCGTGCCCTGGCTGACCTTGAAGCGGCCTGCCAGTTCGACTTCGCTGGGAATCAGCTCGCCCGGCTTCCATTCGCCCGATTGCAGGCTCTGCGTGATGAGCGCCTTGATCTGCTGGTACAGGGGACTGAAGGTGGGAGAAGCGGTCGCGGCAGGCGCGGACACGGCGGCGGTAGTGGCATTGACGCTGGCGACAGGGGTGGCGGCGCTGCTAGCCGCAGTGGCGACAGGCGTGGCCGTGGTGCCCGCGGTCGGACTGACCGCCCCGCTTGCAGCAGTGGCATTGTTGGTCAGATTGGACGAGGCGGAATTCATAGTCCGACATTTCAACACAAATCACTGCCCGCGTCCAGTAAAACAGACGTAGTTATCTGTCTTATATAAGACATAAGATATGATTGACAGATAGGGATCAGAGGCCTAAACTGCCCTCGATAAAACTTGTGAGCCAGCGTTTTATGTTGTCGGCCAGCCACTCTGGCCTCGTGCAGCACAAGCGTGACGGCAGCGTACACCAGCAATTCGGTGGCGCGGGCCGGTTTTGGTATCATTACAGTTTTTCCGGATAAGCGTAAGCCCAGCTTCAAGCCCGTTTTCTTTCCCATTTTTGGAGATTCATCATGGCTAAAACCCCAATGCGTGTTGCAGTGACCGGCGCCGCCGGCCAGATCGGCTACGCCCTGTTGTTCCGCATCGCCAATGGCGACATGCTCGGCAAAGACCAGCCTGTCATCTTGCAACTGCTTGAAATCCCGGACGAAAAAGCCCAGAAGGCGCTCAAGGGCGTGATGATGGAAATCGACGACTGCGCCTTCCCGCTGCTGACGGAAATGACCGCCCACTCCGATCCGCTGACCGCATTCAAGGATGTCGACGTGGCCGTACTGGTTGGCGCGCGTCCACGCGGCCCAGGCATGGAACGCAAGGACCTGCTGGAAGCGAACGCCCAGATCTTCACGGTACAAGGCAAGGCGCTCGACGCCGTCGCTTCGCGCAATGTCAAAGTACTGGTGGTCGGCAACCCTGCCAACACCAACGCCTACATCGCCATGAAATCGGCACCATCGCTGCCAGCGAAAAACTTCACCGCCATGCTGCGCCTGGACCACAACCGCGCGCTGTCGCAAGTCGCTGCCAAGACCGGCACCGCCGTGAAAGACATCGAGAAGCTGACCGTCTGGGGCAACCACTCGCCAACGATGTACGCCGACTACCGCTTCGCCACCGTGAACGGTAAGGCTGTCAAAGACCTGATCAACGACCAGGAATGGAACGCCAACGTGTTCCTGCCTACCGTCGGCAAGCGCGGCGCGGCCATCATCGAAGCGCGCGGCCTGTCGTCGGCAGCGTCGGCAGCGAACGCCGCCATCGACCACATCCATGACTGGATGCTGGGCACGGCCGGCAAGTGGACCACCATGGGCGTTCCTTCGGATGGCTCGTATGGCATCCCTGAAGGCACCGTGTTCGGCTTCCCGGTCACCACCGACAACGGTGAGTACACCATCGTTCAAGGTCTGGAAATCGATGCATTCTCGCAAGAGCGCATCAACCTGACCCTGAAGGAACTGACCGAAGAGCGCGAAGGCGTGAAACACCTGCTGGCCTAAGTCCAGTTTTGGCGGCGCGGCAATGCGCCGCCCGCCAAAGAAGGCCGCCCCGCGCATGTCGCGGCGCGGCTGTTTTATCAAGTAGTCTTTACCTGCAGAAATGCCTTAAGCATGCACCCTTCCGAGGTTTTATTCCAAGGCAAACGCCAGCCGCTGTTGCTCGCCGCTTGCGACCACTACGCCGGCTCTGAAAAGCTGATGCGTAAATCGATTGCTTTGCAACAAGAGCTTGGCCCCCTGTTCGACATCACGTTCGACTGCGAAGACGGCGCCAGCGCCGGCAACGAAGAAGCCCACGCGCTGATGATCGCCGGCCTGCTGGCCAGCGGCGAAAACCAGTTCAACCGTATCGGCGTGCGCGTGCACGACGTCGACAGCCCGTTTTTCGCGCGCGACGTGGAAATCATCTGCAGCGCCGCGTCCCGCCTGGCCTATATCGCCGTGCCCAAGGTGGCTGGCGTGCAGGATGCCATGCTGGCCATCGACCTGATCAACCTGCACGCGCGCCGCGCCGGCCGCGACAACCTGCCCGTGCACATCCTGATCGAAACGCATGGCGCGCTGCGCGACGCCTACGCGATCGCAGCCCTGCCCCAGGTCGAATGCCTGTCCTTCGGCATCATGGATTTCGTGTCGGCCCACTACGGCGCCATTCCCGCCGCCGCCATGCGCACGCCGGGCCAGTTCACGCACCCGCTGGTGGTGCGCGCCAAGCTGGAAGTGGCGGCCGCCTGCCACGCGCACGGCAAGGTGGCGTCGCACAACGTGACGACGGACGTGCGCGATTCGGCCGTGGTGGCCAACGACGCCCAGCGCGCGACAGCCGAGTTCGGCTACACGCGCATGTGGAGCATCCACCCGGACCAGATCAAGCCCATCATCAAGGCCTTTACGCCGCGCCTGTCCGAAGTCAACGAAGCGAGCAACATCCTCAATGAGGCGCTGCGCGCCAACTGGGGACCGATTGCACAAAATGGCCGCTTGCACGACCGCGCCAGCTACCGATATTATTGGACCGTTTTGCAACGCGCCAAACTGGCAGGCCTCGGCCTGCCCGAGGCGGCCGCCGCATTACTCAACACCCCCTCTTCCAGCACCACTGAAAACTGACAGGAATTACACGATGTCCCTCTCCAAATTAGCAATTGCCTGCAGCGTCGCGCTGGGCGCCATGACCCTCACGCTGGCGCCAGCCAGCTTCGCCGCCACGGCAGAGGCAAATCCCAAGGCCGTCAAGGCTGTCAAGGCCAAGCCAAAGGCCAAGACCAGCAAGGCCAAGGCAGCCGCCAAGGAAGCCCATCCGCTCGCCATGTCGGTCGCCGACAAGGAAGAATCCGATGAGCCGGACACCGCAGGCTCGGCTTCCACCGATTTCAATTGTGAACTTGGTAACAAAATTACCATCTACACCAATGCTACTGACGACAAACACATCGCCCTGCGCTGGAAGAAGCGCCTGCACCGCCTGAGCCGCGTTGGCACCACCACCGGCGCCAACCGCTTCGAGAACCGTCTGTACGGCCTCGTGTGGATCGGCATCCCGGCCAAAGGCATGCTGCTCGATTCCAAGCAGGGCCGCCAGCTGGCCAATGAATGCAAGGATGCGGAGCAAGCCAAGCCGGCGGCAGTGGTGGAAGCCGCGCCATCGCTGGGCGTGCTGCCGGCCGCCGGCGGCTGATGTGCGTAGCAAGGGCCTCTTCGGGGGCTCAGTCATGTTTTGTAATTTGAATAATCAATAAATAGAAGATACCCAACAAGGAGAGGTCATGTCCCGCAACACTCTGAACACGCTCAAGGACTTTAATATTTCGGATAGCAAGAAGGGCAAGCTGTACTCCCTGCCTGCGCTGGAAAAAAGCCTGGGCATCAATGTCTCCCGCCTGCCAGTGTCGATTCGTATCGTGCTCGAATCGGTATTGCGCAACTGCGACGGCAAAAAAGTCACCGAAGAACACGTCAAGCAATTGGCGAGCTGGGGCCCGACCGCCGAGCGCACCGACGAGATCCCGTTCGTAGTGGCGCGCGTCGTGCTGCAAGACTTCACCGGCGTACCGCTGCTGGCCGACCTGGCAGCAATGCGCAACGTGGCCGCCAAGATGGGCATCAACGCCAAGAAGATCGAACCGCTGGTACCGGTCGACCTGGTGGTCGACCACTCGGTGACCATCGATCACTACCGCGAAAAGAAAGCGCTGGACCTGAACATGAAACTGGAATTCTCGCGTAACAACGAGCGTTACCAGTTCATGAAATGGGGCATGCAGGCATTCGACACCTTCGGCGTCGTGCCACCAGGCTTCGGCATCGTCCACCAGGTCAACTTGGAATACCTGGCGCGCGGCGTGCACCACGCAGGCAAGAAAGCCGGCGACGTGTACTACCCTGACACCCTGGTCGGCACCGACTCGCACACCACCATGATCAACGGCATCGGTGTGGTCGGCTGGGGCGTGGGCGGCATCGAGGCGGAAGCCGGCATGCTGGGCCAGCCGGTCTACTTCCTGACGCCAGACGTCATCGGCGTGAACCTGTCGGGCGCGCTGCGCGAAGGCTGCACCGCCACCGACCTGGTACTGACCATCACCGAACTGCTGCGCAAAGAAAAAGTCGTCGGCAAGTTCGTCGAATTCTTCGGCGAAGGCACCGAGTCGCTGACCCTGACCGACCGCGCGACGATCGCCAACATGGCACCGGAATACGGCGCGACCATGGGCTTCTTCCCGGTCGACGAAGCGACCATCGATTATTTCAAGGGCACCGGCCGCAGCAAGGCTGAAATCGCCGCGTTCGAAGGCTACTTCAAGGCCCAAAACCTGTTCGGCGTGCCAAAAGCCGGCGAGATCGACTACACCCGCGTTGTGGAACTGGACCTGGCATCGGTCGCTCCGTCGCTGGCTGGCCCGAAACGCCCGCAAGACCGTATCGAAATCGGCAACGTCAAGGCGAACTTCGCCGAGCTGTTCGCCAAGCCAACCACGGAAAACGGCTTCAACAAGAACCCGGCCGACCTGGCTGCCGTGTACGAAACGACGAACGGCGTGAAAGTGTCGAACGGCGACGTGCTGATCGCCGCGATCACCTCGTGCACCAACACCTCGAACCCGAGCGTGATGCTGGCTGCCGGCCTGCTGGCCAAGAAAGCCGTCGAAGCCGGCCTGAAAGTCGCGCCGCACATCAAGACTTCGTTGGCTCCTGGCTCGCGCGTCGTGACCGAGTACCTGACCGCTGCCGGCCTGCTGCCATACCTGGAAAAACTGGGCTTCGGCGTGACCGCCTACGGCTGCACCACCTGTATCGGCAATGCGGGCGACCTGACGCCCGAGCTGAACGCAGCGATTGCCACGCACGACATCGTCGCGTCGGCCGTGCTGTCGGGCAACCGCAACTTCGAAGCGCGTATTCACCCGAACATCCGCTCGAACTTCCTCGCTTCGCCACCGCTGGTCGTCGCTTACGCCATCGCCGGCAACATGACGCGCGACCTGATGACGGAACCTGTCGGCAAAGGCAAGGGCGGCAAGGACGTCTACCTGGGCGACATCTGGCCGACCTCGGCTGAAGTATCGGCCATGATGAAGTTCGCCATGAACGCCAAGGTGTTCAAGGACAACTACGCTGACGTCAAGGGCGCGCCAGGCAAGCTGTGGGAAAAAGTCACGACCGTGTCCGGTCAAGTCTACAACTGGCCGAAATCGACCTACATCGCGGAACCTCCGTTCTTCGACAACTTCTCGATGACGCCAGCGGCAGTGGCCACCGGCATCGAAGGCGCGCGCGCACTGGGCGTGTTCGGCGATTCCATCACCACCGACCACATCTCGCCAGCCGGCTCGATCCAGGAAAACGGTCCTGCAGGCAAATGGCTGAAGGAAAACGGCGTCCTGAAAGCGGACTTCAACTCCTACGGCTCGCGTCGCGGCAACCATGAAATCATGATGCGCGGCACGTTCGCCAACGTGCGTATCAAAAACCGCATGATCCCTGCCAAGGCAGACGGTTCGGCGGTCGAAGGCGGCATCACGATCCACCAGCCTTCCGGCGAAGAAATGTCGATCTACGACGCAGCGATGAAATACGTTGCTGAAGGGACGCCAACCATGGTCTTCGGCGGCGAAGAGTACGGTACGGGCTCGTCGCGCGACTGGGCAGCCAAAGGTACGCAACTGCTGGGCGTGAAAGCCGTGATCACCCGCTCGTTCGAGCGTATCCACCGCTCGAACCTGGTGGGCATGGGCGTGCTGCCGCTGCAATTCATCGGCGACGACAGCGTGCAAACCCTGGGCATCACCGGCAAGGAAACCTTCGACCTGAAAGGCCTCGAAGGCGAAATCAAGCCACAGCAACTGGCTACCCTGGTGATCCACCGCGCCGACGGCTCCAGCCAGGAAGTCAAAGTCCTGCTGCGCATCGATACGCCGATCGAAGTCGATTACTACAAGCATGGCGGTATCCTGCCATTCGTGCTGCGTCAACTGCTGGCCGAGTAATCAGCCCAGCTGTGATGCAAGATTAAAGCGCCGGTTTCGACCGGCGCTTTTTTTCGTCCCTGCATCCCGTTCCGACTTGAAATTTCGACTATTGGCATGATCTAAGGACAGCTTACGTATTGCGTGCGGCTGAATCCTCTACAATACGGTTATAAGGGTTTATCATTGTTTGACTGATCCATTTTTTTCACTTTCCGAGACTCTTATCCCGCTATGCGTCGTCCTTCCAAAGATTCATCCCATAAACTGACTGCCGACAGCCAGCGCCTGGTCACCTTTGCCCAGGCGATCGTACAGGCAGCCAGCCGTCTCGAAGAGCGGTCCTGGGAACACAGCCTGGATACGCAGCTCCAGAAATTACTCAAAACCGGCCACCAGGACACCATCGACAACACCCTGGGCAGCCTGTTCAAGGATGACTTGAACGCCTATGACGTGCTGATGGACTGCGTTGAAGCCGTCAGCGAATCGACCGTCATCACGCATGAAGACGTGCGCTACGACGCCCTGCTCGTCGCCGTGCCCATCCTCGCGTGGACGCGCTTTTCCATCGCTTCCGGCCCCATGGCCGGCGACGCGCACGGTGTGCTGTCGGCGCATTTCGCCGCCCACCTGCTGGCCGACGGCACCAAGATGGCCATGGCGCCAACGCTCTACTCGATCGACCAGTTGCCGCGCAGCCATGTCGAAACCTATGCCAAGACGCAAAAGCTGGCCCTGGCCGCGCTGAAAGGCACGGCCGTCAAGCCCTCGGGCAAAGAAGCGGAAACGGCGCCCTTCCTGGCCGACACGCGCTACCTGCTGGTGGCCGTGGTGGCGCCCGCCGGCGCACCGCTGTTCCGCTGGCAGACGCCAGCTAGCCAGCTCGACTTCATCGCCGAACGCAGCGCCGCCCTGGAACAATGGCGCACGCAGGCGACGCCGACGTTCGCCCGCCTGCTGCCCGGCTGCGGCCTGGAATTGCTGCTGCCGGAAGCGTATTACGTGGCCTGCCGCGAAGCGGACAAGCTGATACGCCCCGTCTCCGTGCGCGCCGCCGTGCACTACCTGACGCATACCTTGGCCATCGAGCCATCGGAACTGCGCGCCGTCATCGCCGGCTTCGGCGAGGAAGCGGCCGACGGCCAGGTGGACGAGTACCGCATCGCCTTCACCCTGCGCCAGGCGCCGGACGTCATCTACGGCATCGTCTGGCCTTTGTACGGCCAGGAAGACGAGGATGGCACGCCGATCGAAGGCCTGATCCAGGTCGGCATCGCCGCGCTGGACAAGCAAAAGACGCCGGTCGATGAAATCATCGAGCACCTGAACGCCGCCGGCGTGACGCAGATCAAGCGCCACGCGGAACGTTTTGTCGGTGAATACTGCGACGATTGCGGCGCGCCCCTGTTTGCCGATCCGGTCGGCGAGCTGGCGCATGCGGAGATGCCGGAAGATACCCCACAAGGTACAGAGCATTTCCACTGATGCTGTAACGGTGTTGTCGGATTACGCGCTGCGCGCTAATCCGACCTGCGCTGCCGGTATGGGCCGTAGGTCGGATTAGCCGGCACGGCGTAATCCGACAACAGCGTTGGCGCATAAAAAAGGCGGAACCTCGGTTCCGCCTTTTTCATTGCAACGTCATTTACAACACCATCACCACTGTGAAAACGGGTGGCGGATCAGATTCGCGTTGTAATAGCGCGCGTCGCCCGACACTTCCGCGCCGATCCAGTCCGGCTTGTCGAAGGGCTGGTCTTCCGATGCCAGCTCGATCTCGGCCACCAGCAGGCCGGCATTGGCGCCGAGGAACTCGTCGACTTCCCATACCATGCCCGCGTGTTCGATGCGGTGGCGAACCTTTTCGATCAGCGGCTGTTCGCACAGGCCGTCGAGCAGTTCGGCCGCTTCGGCCAGCGGAATCGGATATTCCCACTCGCCGCGCGTGGCGCCCACGTTGGCGCCCTTGATGGTCAGCATCGCCTGTTCGCCCTCGATGCGCACACGCACCACGCGCTCGCGCGCGGACGACAGATAGCCCTGACGCAGCAGCACCGCCTGCCCCAGGCCGCGCCAGGCATCGCCGGCCAGCAGGAATTTACGCTCGATCTCGACGCCCATGATCAACGCCGTTCAATCGAGCGACAGCAGGATAGGCTGCAGCATGGCCGCGCCCAGTGCCGCGCTGCGCGCGCCATTCCAGCCCACGCTTGGGTCCGGCAAGTCGGCGTTTTCCTTGAACGGCATTTCCAGGGTCAGCGCCAGGCAGCCGAAGTGGTGGCCGATGTATTTCGACGCCAGGGTCAGCATGTCGGACTTGTACTTGCTGGCGGCATAGCCGAACTTGTCCTGGAAGTCCGGGCTGGCCTGCTTGTAGCGCTCGATGAAGGCCTTCTGGTGCGCCGCCTGGGCGGGCGTGAAGTTTTCCAGCATTTCATTGCCGGCCACAAAGTTGTACGGCAGCGCTTCATCGCCGTGGATGTCGAAGAACATGTCGACGCCCGTTTCGTGGATCTTGTTTTTCACGCACAGCACTTCCGGGCTCGATTCCAGCGAAGGCGTCATCCATTCGCGGTTCAGGTTGGCACCGGCCGCATTAGTGCGCAGGTTGCCGCGGATGGAGCCGTCCGGGTTCATGTTCGGCACGATGTGGAACACGGCGCGCTGCAGCAGTTTGCGCGCGATCGGGTTGGCGTCGTCAAGCAGCGAGTCGATCAAGCCTTCGACGAACCATTCGGCCATCGATTCGCCCGGATGCTGGCGCGCGATGACCCAGATTTTCTTTTCCGCCTGCGGATTGCCGATGGTGACCATGTTCATGTCGCGGCCGTCGACCGTGCTGCCCAGGTCGGACACGCGCGCCAGCGGATGCTCGGCCACTTCGCCCAGCAGGCGCAGATGGCGCTCCCACGAATACGGCTCGAAGTAGGCGTAGTACACGCTGTCGAGTTCAGGCGTGTGCGAGATCGTCATGACCTGGCCGTCGAACGCCGTCGGCACGCGGAACCAGTTTTCGCTGTCGTAGCTGGCCACGGCCTGGTAGTCTTCATAGCCGGCCGGATAGGTGGCCTGGCCCGCGTTCAGGAAGCGCATCGTGCATGCCTGGCCGCGCGCGCCCTGCAGGCGGAAGTGGAACCACTGGTGGATGTCGGCGTGGCTATCCTTGCGCAAGTTCAGGTCGATGGCGCCCGCGCTGGTGGCGCTCACCACGTCGATGGCGCCCGAGTCGAAGTTCTGGCTGATTTTAATGGTCATGTAATGATCCCGTCCGAATGTAAGTGTTCCGGCGCCGCCTCGTGGGCCACCGCCGTCGCGCTAAAAAACGCAGTGTAAGCTATCCCGCTATTTTCCGCCCTTTGGCCCCGTTCGCAAAGCCTGCTCCGGTGATTTATGCACCATTCCGGGGCATCGATGGAAAAGCGCCGGGCAAAAGCGCGAAAAATCGGTCCACTGTCGCATCTACCGGACAAAAAACTGAATTGTAACAATGCCGGAAACATTGGCAGCCCCTCGTCCCCCTATAATTCCTGCTTTCATAGAGTCGCCGGGAAAGAGTCGTGGACAAGAAGCTGACCAATATTCAGGAAAGAAAATTACGCGAGGCGCAGGCGCGGCGCGAGCACATCATCGACGTCGTCAAAGACCTCATCAAGAAGGGCGGCGCGCGCGCCGTCTCCATCCGCAAGGTGGCCGAGGCGGCCGGCTTTTCCACCACCGTCGTGTACGCCCTGTTCCGCGACAAGGCCACCCTGATCGCCCAGGCCATGGACAAGGACTTGCTGGAACTGGTGCGCGCCATGCGCACGGCCTGCGACACCAGCACTGACCCATGGGAACGCATCAGCCTGGTCGGCCGCGCCTACATCGAATACGGCTTCCAGCATCCCGACGAATACTCGCTGATCTTCATGGAGCTGCGCCCGCACGCGGAAGTCGACGCCGTCGACGTGGAACACGGCAATATCGAGCAAGATCCGTATGCCTACGCGCTGCACCTGTTCGGCGAGCTGGCGCAGGCGGGCCAGGTGCGCCAGGACGAGCCGGCGCTGCACACGATGACGCAAATCTTCTGGCAATCGCTGCACGGCCTCGTGTCGCTGCGCATCGTCATGGATGCGGGCGACCCATGGACGCCGCACCCGGAAATGAACGCGCATATCGACGACTTGCTCGCCGTCGTCACGACAGGCATCCGCCTGCGCTTCGCACCGCCCTCCTGACGTTTGATCCAGCGCAAACCAGGCGGACGGAAAAGGCGGACAGTCGAGTGAAGCCGCCTGCGCCGATGCAGCGCGGCTTGCGCGAAGGAGTGCGAGATGAACGAAGCCTATTCCACGGACCGGCTTGACAAACAGCAAAGCGCGAACAATGCTGTACGCATGGAAGCGCGCCTGACAAAACTGGAAACGGACCGGGAACATGACCGGCTATGGTTCAAGACCCTGGAACAGCGTCTTGGCGAAGGCCTCGATAAGGTACGCACGGAATTGCACAACGAATCACAGCTGCTGCGTGCCGACCTGACGCAATTTCGCGGCGACTTGCGCGGCGACTGCCACGCCCTGCGCACGGAACTGGGCGACATCCGCAAGCACATGCACACCCACTTCCTGTGGTTCATGGGCATACAGGCCACCACCACGTTTGCCCTGCTGGGCTTGGGCGCCAAGGCGCTGCATATGTACTGAGGAAAGTAAAAAGGCAGCGCGGTGCCGCACCGCCCTGCCCTGTCTTGATGCTGGCGAAGCTTACTGCGCTGCCAGCATGCTCTGCGTTTCCTGGTAGCGCACGTGCCAGGCCAGGGCCTCTTGCAGGATGTGCGGCGTGTGGCCGCCACGCTGGCATGCCGCGTCGTAATAGGCACGCAGCTGCGCGCGGTAATCGGGATGCGTGCAGCGATCGATGATCAACGGCGCCCGTTCACGCGGCGCCAGGCCGCGCAAGTCCGCAAAACCCCATTCCGTCACCAGCACGTCGACGTCATGTTCCGTGTGGTCCACATGCGAGACCATCGGCACGACGCTGGAAATGCGCCCGCCCTTGGCCGCCGATTTCGACACGAACATCGACACTTGCCCGTTGCGCGCGAAGTCGCCCGAGCCGCCGATGCCGTTCATCATGTGCGTGCCGCACACGTGCGTGGAATTGACGTTGCCGTAGATATCGAACTCGAGCGCCGTGTTCAGCGCGATGATGCCCAGGCGGCGCACGATCTCGGGATGGTTGCTGATCTCTTGCGGGCGCAGCACGATCTTCGAGCGGTAATGGTCGATATTGTCCATCAGCTTTTGGTGCACGGCGGCCGACAGGGTGATCGACGAGGCCGAGGCAAACGCCAGCTGGCCCGAATCGAGCAGCTCGATGGCGCTGTCCTGCAGCACTTCCGAATACATCGTCATGTTGCGGAAAGGCGAGCCGATCAGGCCATGCAGCACGGCGTTGGCGATGGTGCCGATGCCCGCCTGCAGCGGCAGCAATTCCGGCCCCATGCGCCCGGCCGCCACTTCGCCCTGCAGGAAGGCGATCACGTGGCCGGCGATCGCCTGCGTTTCCGCATCGGGCGGCAAGGCGTTCGACGGGCTGTCGGGGCTGTCCGTGATGACGATGGCGGCAATGCGGGCCGGGTCGATGGCGATGGCCGTGCTGCCCAGGCGCTGGTCCACGCGCGTGAGGGGAATCGGCTCGCGGCCCGGCAAGGTGTGCGGTATATAGATGTCGTGCAAGCCTTCCAGCGCCAGCGGCGTAGACAGGTTGATCTCGATGATCACTTGCGTGGCTTGCTGGGCAAAGGCGGCGGAGTTACCCACCGACATGGTCGGAATGATGGCGCCGGCCGCCGTGATGGCCGTGGCTTCGATGACGGCGATATCGACGGCGGCCAGGTTGCCGGAGCGCAACTGCTCGGCCGTTTCCGACAGATGCTGGTCGATGAACATGACTTCGCCGTTGTTGATCTTGCCGCGCAAGACCGGGTCGACCTGGAACGGCATGCGGCGCGCCAGCACGCCCGCCTCGGCCATCAAGCCGTCGCTGCCATTGCCCAGCGAAGCGCCCGTGATCAGGGTCAGGCTTAATGGATCTTGCAGGGCGCGCTCGGCCAGCGCGCGCGGCAGGGCTTTGGCGTCGCCGGCACGGGTAAAACCGCTCATGCCGACACGCATTCCGTTGTGGAACAATTTGGCTGCCTCATCGGCGCTCATGATTTTGCCGAGCAAGCCTGGGTGGCGGATACGGTCCTCGTACATCTGATGCTCCTGATCTTCTTACTATTCTCAAACTGGATGGCTGTCATACACCAGCCCCATAAGTGGAATCAGTATAAAATCGCGGTCACATGCATGGCATGAATTAATTTCGCCACATCCAGTCGATATTTTCATGCCTTGCCAATGCCGAGCACCCTCGTGGATATCCGTTCCCTGCGCTATTTCGTCGAAACCGTGCGTCTGTCGAGCTTTACGCAGGCGGCCGAATCGCTGCATCTGACCCAGTCGACCATCAGCAAGATGGTGCGCCAGCTGGAAGATGAAGTGGGCGCCCAGCTGCTGGTGCGCGACGGGCGCAAGCTGACCCTGACGGACACGGGCCGCATCGTCTACCAGCATGGCCAGGAAATGCTGGCGAACATGCGCCAGCTGACCCTGGAAGTGCGCGACACCCAGGCCTTGCAGCGCGGCAGCCTGACGGTCGGTATCCCGCCCATGATCAATGTGCTGTTCACACCTGTATTAAAGGCCTTCCGTGCGCGTCACCCGCACATCAGCCTGACGCTGCAGGAAGACACGGGCCAGCAGATCGAACGCCAGGTGGCGGCCGGCGAGCTGGAAATCGGCATGACGGTGCTGCCGGCCGACCCGGAACTCGATCTCGTGGCCGTGGAAGTGGCCAACTATCCGATCTGGGCCCTGGCCGAGCCGGGCACGTTCCAGAAAAACCGCACGACCCTGCCCTTCAAGGCGCTGGCCGATTTGCCGCTGGTGCTGTTAAAGGATGATTTCGCCCTCACGCGCAGCCTGCGCCAGCATTTCGCGCAAGCGGGCTTCGCGCCGACCATCGCGGCCCAGAGCGGGCAATGGGACTGGCTGGTGGCGATGGCCTCGGCGGGCCTGGGCGTGGCCCTGCTGCCCGAGCCGTTCATCCACCGCCTGGCTGGCGAACCGCTGGAGGCCGTGCGCATCGTCGAGCCGGAGGTGGCGTGGCAGGTGGCGCATATCTGGAGCGGGCGCTATCTGTCGCACGCGGCGCGCGCCTGGCTCGAGGTATGCCAGGACGTGCTGGGCACGCCGTTCGCGCATTGACGTAAAAAAGGGTGGCCGAGGCCACCCTTTTGCTTGATCACGCCACCTTGCTTACTTGGCGCTGTCGTTGTACATGCTGGCGTACTTCCAGCCGAAGTACAGAATGAAGGTGTAGCACAGGGCCGGCACGAGGAAGGACAGTTGCAGGTTGATGTGGTCGGCCAGGAAGCCCTGGATGAACGGCACGATGGCGCCGCCGACGATAGCCATGCAGAGGATGCCCGAACCTTGTCCCGTTTGCGCGCCCAGCTTGTTCAGGGCCATGCTGAAGATGGTCGGGAACATGATGGAGTTGAACAGGCCGACGGCGATCAAGGCCCACATGGCTGTGTGACCGCTGGAGAACACGGCAACGAGGATCAGCGCGATGACGACGGCGGCGTTGAAGGCCAGGGTCTTGCCCGGGCTGACATAGCGCATCACGGCGAAGCCGACGAAGCGGCCCAGCATGGCGCCACCCCAGTAATAGCTGACGAAATAGGCGGCATCGGCGTGGCTGAGGCCAGCGATATGGCTCTCGCCCAGGAAGTTGATCAGGAAGCTGCCGATGCTGACTTCACCGCCCACGTACAGGAAGATGGCCAGCGCGCCCAGCACCAGGTGGCGGTGCGACCAGATCGAGACCTTGTGGCCATCGTGCGCCAGGGCGGCCGCATCGTCGGCATGCGAAATCTTCGGCAATTTTGCCAGCGCGAACAGCACGGCCAGGATTACCAGAGTAGCGGCCAGCACCAGGTACGGGCCTTGCACGGAGGCCGCTTCCTTGGCGCGGTAAGCCAGTTGCTCGGCCGCCGGCAGCAGGTCGAACTGCTGCACCGTCAGCACGGTGCCCGACAAGATCAGCATGCCGCCCAGCGCAGGCGCCACCGTGGTGCCCAGCGCGTTGAACGCTTGCGTCAGGGTCAAACGGCTCGACGCCGTCTGCGGGTCGCCCAGTTCCGTCACGTACGGGTTGGCCGCCACCTGCAGCACGGTGATGCCGGCCGCCAGGATGAAGAAGGACAACAGGAACAGCGCATAGCTGCCGGTCGACGCCGGGTAGAACATGGCGCAGCCGGCGGCCGCGATCAGCAGGCCGGCGACGACGCCGCGCTGGTAGCCGATCTTCTTGATCAGCATGCCGGCGGGCAGCGAAACGATGGCGTAGGCGCCAAAGAAGCAGAACTGCACCAGCATCGCCTGCACATACGTCAGGGTGTAGATCGAGCGCAGATGGGGAATCAGCACATCATTGAGCGATGTCAGCAGTCCCCACATAAAAAACAGCACCGTGACAATGATCAGGGCGCCTGTATTGTTTTGCGTGCCGGCCTGCGCGGACGGTACGCCCTGGCCTTGCTTTACGTATTCCATACCTTCTCCATTTTTCAATTCCAAGTTGATCTTGCCAGGCATGGAAGCGTTTCCACCCGGGCAGCACCAGGACGCGCAAGCGCCACGCAGATATCAGCGTGGGCCATGACTGCCATCAGCAAAACAGGGGCAGGCATGGCGCTACTTGCACGCGGCAGGCGCACGGCCGACCGTTTCTCGCCAAAATGATGTCTTGTGGGCGCGGCACGCCTGCGGGCTGCGTCAGAAAACAACATTCAGGACAAAACAGTCTTGTAGTAAAACTACGATACAGCGCCCGCATTATGCCTTAAAGCCCCGTATTGCGCAGCTTTCCCGCCTGTTATTCTAAAAATGAATAGCCGACATTTGAAATCAAAAGTAGCCTTATAACTTGGAATCGCTATACTTATATTGCAGTGCAGCACAACGCGGCACGCCACATAAGGAGTCTGCCATGTCTACCGCATTTACTTACCACACCACGCAAAACAGCAATATCGTCGCCACCCTGGTCCACGCCGCCAAACGTGTTGGCGCCTGGCTGAACCAAAGCAGCGACCGCCGCGAACGCGCTTACGAAGAAGCCTACCTGGCCGAATCGACGGATCGTTACGACCTGGAATACCGCATGCGCGAACTGGCCCGTGCCAACCCGCAGCCAAGCTGGATGAGCGGCCTGAGCCGTTAAGAGTGACGCAGTACCCAGTCGCTCACCGGCTGTTGCAACATCGATAGCGCCATCCTGCTCGCCTTGCGCTTGAGCACAGGATGGGCTATACAGGCGGGATGCACACGCCCATTACCATTCTCGCCATCGCCGGCAGCCTGCGCGCCGCCTCGCTGAACACCGCCTTGCTGCGCGCCATCGCCGGGCTTGCGCCACCGCCATTCGACATCCGCATCTATTCGGGACTCGGTGAGTTACCGCTGTTCAATCCCGACCTCGATGCCGACAGTCTGCCGGCCGTGACCGGTCTGCGCGACGCCATCCTGGCGGCCGACGTGCTGATGCTGGCCAGCCCCGAATACGCGCACGGCGTGAGCGGCCCCATGAAAAACGCGCTGGACTGGATGGTGGGAAATGAATCGTTCATCGACAAGCCGCTGGTGCTGCTGAACGCCTCGCCGCGCGCCACGCATGCGCAGGCGGCCCTGCGCGAAACGGTAGTCACCATGTCGGCGCGCCTGATCGACGACGCCTGCATCAGCTTGCCCCTGCTGGGGTCGGGTCTCAATGCCGAGGGCATCGCCGCGGACCCGGCATTGCGCCGGGCTATCCTCGATATGTTGCAGTGCATCAGGTCATTTTCATGACCTTCTGCACGTTTTACTATCAATTCATCTAGTTTTACTACGTACTTCTACGGACCGCTCAATGCGGAATCATGCCCGTGAACACGTACGCCTGCAGCATGGTGATGATGCCGATGATGACGGCAAACAACAGACTGTGCTTCAAGGTAAAGCGGAACAGGTCCGATTCCTTGCCCACCAGGCCGGTCGCCGCGCAGGCGACGGCGATCGACTGGGGCGAGATCATCTTCGCCGTCACGCCGCCCGTCGTATTGGCCGCCACCATCAAGGTGTCGGACACGCCGATCTGGTGCGCCGTCGTGTTTTGCAGGGAGCAGAACAAGGCGTTCGACGAGGTGTCGGACCCCGTCAGGAAGACGCCCAGCCAGCCCAGGAACGGCGAGAAGAACGGGAAGGCGGCGCCGCTGCCGGCCAGCAGCAGGGCCAGGGTGGACGACATGCCCGAGTAATTGGCAACGAAGGCAAACGCCAGCACCAGCCCGATCGATAGCACGGGACGGCGCAATTCCACGACTGTTTCCACGAACGCCTTCAGACCATCGCGCGGCTTCATGCGCAGCATCAGCATCGACAGCACGGCCGTCAGCAAGATCGCCGTACCCACGGCCGACAGCAGATCGAGCTTGAACACGGCGTCATACGCCTTCGGCTCGGCCACGATGGGCATCGTCTTCATCACCAGCTTGTCGAGGTAAGGCACGTGGATCTTGATGACCAGGCTGGACAAGGCACCGCCTGCGGCAAACAGCGCCTTGAAGCCGGGCAAGCTCCACACGGTGACGATGGCCGTCAACAGGCCGAACGGCGCCCAGGCGCGCATGGTCTGCGCCATCGTGTAGGGCGAGGCGGCGCGGTTGCCACCGCCACGCACGGCCGCAGCACCGCCTGCGCCACCAAAGCCGGACAGCGCAGCCGTGCCGCCGCCGACGGCATGCGCCACTTTCGCATTCTTCGGCTGCCACACTTTCAGGAACAGGGTCAGCGACACCAGGCTGACGAGGGCCGAGGTGATGTCCGGCAGTTCAGGGCCGATATGATTCGATGTGAAGTACTGGGTGACGGCAAAGCTCAAACCCGTCACCAGCGCGGCCGGCCACACTTCGCGCACGCCGCGGAAACCATCCATCATGAAGACCAGCCAGAACGGCACCAGCAGCGACAGCAGCGGCAACTGGCGGCCCGCCATGGCGCCGATCAGGAAGGGGTCGATGCCCGTCACCTGCCCCGCCACGATAATGGGGATGCCCATGGCGCCAAAGGCCACGGGCGCCGTGTTGGCGATCAGGCACAGGCCCGCCGCATACAGCGGGTTGAAGCCCAGGCCCACCAGCAGCGCCGAGGTGATCGCCACGGGCGCGCCGAAACCGGCCGCCCCTTCCAGAAAAGCGCCGAAGGCAAAGCCGATCAACAGCACCTGCAGGCGCTGGTCGTCCGTGACGGACAGCACGGAGGCGCGGATAATGTCGATCTGCCCCGTCTTGACGACGATTTTATACAGGAAGACGGCCGTGACGATGATCCAGGCGATCGGCCACAAGCCGTACGCAAAACCGTAGCCGGCCGCCGCCAGCGCCTGCGGCACGGGCATGCCATACGCAAAAATCGCCACGGCCAGCGCCAGCGCCAGGGTGACGGCGGCCGCCACATGTCCCTTGATGCGCAGCGCCGCCAGCGCGATGAAGAAGAAAATAATGGGAATGGCTGCCGCCAGCGACGACAGCCACAAGCTGCCGAGCGGTGTATAAAGTTGGGTCCAGGTTTGCATGTCGGGTCTCCTCCGGTGGATGCGGGTTAAGTGAAAAAACGGCTTTGCTGTATTTTTTTGCGGCGTATTTTTCTGTGGGGGCCGGCGCTACTCTTCCTGGCCCCGCGCGTTCAGCAGGTCGGCCAGGCTGCGCGGCGCCGGCGTCAAGGGCTTGCGGTGTTGCGTCCAGCCCAGCTGCGCGCGCGGCGTCAGCATGCGCAGCCGCGTGGCGGCCCAGCGGAACAGCCGGTAGCTGGCGGGGCGCGCGAAGGCGCCGCTCCAGAAGCGCCAGATCAGGCTTTCGCCGCGGCTGAACTTGGCGCCCTGCCCGCGCAGCGGATGGCTGACTTCCTCGTTCGGATTGCGGTTCGCTTCCGTGCGCAGGCGCACCAGCAGCTGCGGAATCGGAATACGCACGGGGCACACTTCGCCGCAGGCGCCGCACAGGCTTGATGCGGTGGCCAGATCCGCCGTCGCGTCGAGTCCCAGCAAATGCGGCGAGATGATCTTGCCGATCGGCCCCGGATACGTGGTGCCGTAGGCGTGGCCGCCGATGCGCGTGTAGACAGGACAGTGGTTCATGCAGGCGCCGCAGCGTATGCATTGCAGGGTGGCGCGCAGCTGCTCGTCGGCATAAGCCTGGCTGCGGCCGTTGTCGAGCAAGACCAGGTGCACTTCGCGCGGCCCATCTTTTTCACCGGCGCGGCGCGGGCCGGAAATCAGGTTGAAATACGTGGTGATGGCCTGGCCCGTGGCCGAGCGCGTCAAGAGGCTGGCCAGCGGCACGATATGTTCGAGCTTGGCCACCACTTTTTCCATGCCCATGATGGCGATGTGCACGTCCGGCACAGACGTCGTCAAGCGGCCATTGCCCTCGTTTTCCACCAGCCACAAGGTGCCTGTGTCGGCCGCCGCGAAGTTCACGCCCGACAGGCCGATATCGGCGTCGACGAAGGCCTGGCGCAGGGCGCGCCGCCCCGTCTGGATCAGGCTGTCAACGTCTTCCGTGTAGGGCGCGCCGGGGATATGCTCGGCGAACAGGCCGGCGATGTCGGCCTTCGTCTTGTGAATGGCCGGCATGACGATGTGCGACGGCTTTTCGCCGGCCAGCTGCACGATGTACTCGCCCATGTCCGATTCCAGGCACGTCATGCCGCGCGCTTCCAGATAGTGATTGAGCTCGATTTCCTCGCTGGCCATCGACTTGCCCTTGATGAAGCGCGTCGCCTGATTACGCTGCGCGATGGCGTGGATGATGGCGTTGGCCTGCTCGCCATCTTCGGCCCAGTGCACCTGCACGCCGGCGGCCGTCAGCTTGTCTTCCAGCTGCACCAGCAAATCGGGCAGGCGCGCCAGCGCGTGCTGGCGCACGGCTTCGCCGATGTCGCGCAGGCGTTCCAGTTCGTCGCCGTCGGGGAATTGCGTCTTGCGCTTGTCCTGTAAAAAATCCATGGCGCCGCGAAAGCTCTGGCGCAGTTTCGGGTCGTCCAGCGCGGCGCGGGCGCGCGCATGGAAGTCGGCCGGCTTGACGAATTGCAGGGGCTTGGCGTTCATGGCTGGCCTCCTTCATGGGCAGACAAATCATCGATGATCAACACCCACAGCCAGCGTGGGCCGTGCGCGCCATAGGCCAGCGTCTGCTGGATATCGGACGTTTTCGAGGGGCCGGACACCAGCACCAGGTTGGCCGGCATGCCGTCCGCCCAGCGCTCGGCGCGCGCCGCCGCGTGCAAGTCCACATGCAGGGTGCTCGCATACACAAGACAGATATGCAAAGGGGGCGCCAGGGACACCGTGCGCGGCGTGGCCGCATCGGGTGCGATGACCAGGGTGCCCGTGGCGGCGATGCCGGAGCGCGCGATGGTGAAACCCGCATCGACGGTGTCGAACAGTTCACTTTTCCACTGCGCCAGCGGACGCGTGAATGACAGCGTCTCCACCTCGGCCGGCAAGGCGGCGCGCAAGGCCCGCCCTTCGGCGCTGCCGGTATCGAGCAGCAAACGGCGCACGCCGTGTTCACCGAGGCGCTGCGCCAGCAAGGCGGGCCAGGTGTCCATGCTCACACAGTCGACTTGCGCATGCGAAGCGCACAAGGCGGCCTGCATGGCGGCGATCCTGTTCCGTGCCGGCAGCGGCGCTTGCGCCCGGCGTGCCAGGTAGTGCTCGTCGATGGCCGTATCGATGGCATCCACCGCTTCCGGTGCGGAGGGCGCGGCGGCGCGCAGGCGTCCCAGCATGCGTTCGCGGGCGGTCAGGATCGCGCTCATGCCGCGCCTCCCGTGCGGCGCCACAAAAAGCTGGCCATATGCTCGACGGGTAGCGGCGCGCCCTGGTGCTGCGCGGCGTGGCCGATATTGAGCAGGCAGCCGCAGTCGGCCGAGACGAGCCGGTCGCAGCCCGTGGCGCAGGCCGAGGCGATCTTGTCGCTGACCATGGCGCCGGAAATATCGGGGTGCTTCAATGAAAACGTGCCGCCAAAGCCGCAGCATTCCGATTCGCGCTGGTGTTCGATGCGGGTCACGCCGGGCAAGGCGTCGACCAGGGCCACGCCGTGCAGACGCGTGCCCATTTCACGGCGCGCGCCGCACGAGGTATGCAGCACCACGTTTTCATCGGCCTGCTCTACGGCAGCCATGCCGGCCAGGTCGAGCTGCAGCACGCAGACGAGAAATTCGCTCAGTTCATACACGCGCTCGGCCAGCTCCAGGGCCTTGGGGCCGGCCACCGGGTCGTCCTGGAACAGCTGCGGCCAATGGTGGCGCATCATGCCGGCGCAGGAACCGGACGGCACGATCACGGGCCACGGCTGCGCGAACAGATCGAGTTGGGCGCGGGCCACGGCGCGCGCCTGTTCCGGATTGCCGCTGCTGTAAGCGGGCTGGCCGCAGCAGCTCTGGCCGCGCGGATAATGCACGAGCAAGCCTTCCCGCTCCAGCAGGCGTACGGCATCGAGCCCCGCCTGTGGCACGAACAGGTCGACCAGGCAGGTGGCGAACAGGTACACCTGCGGCGGTGGCGATGGATAGTGGCGTGGCTGGCGCGGGTCTGGCTGCATGCGTTGTCTCCCCGGCGCTCTGTGTGTTGCTGCGGCGCCGCTGTGTGTTGTTAAGAATGACCGGTTCACGCATAATTCCAGCTTCCGTAAGCCACTTCAAATTGCTCGGACCACTTTAAAACAACACCGGAAGACATCGATGGCGACAGGCATGCAAACGCGGGGCAGGGTCGAGATGGTGATGCGCAGACTGGAAACGGCCCTGCTGGACGGCAGCTTGCCGGCGGGGGCGCAGTTGCCGGCCGAACGCCTGCTGGCGCAGCAATATGCAGTTTCGCGCAACACCGTGCGCGAAGCCGTGCAGCGGCTGGCGGCGCGGGGCCTCGTGCGCAGCCGGCGCGGCGCCGGCGTGTTCGTGACAGATCAATTGCGCACCGGCATGGCGTCGCCGTGGAGCCAGCTGGTGGCCGACCACCCCGCCCTGCGCGACGACATCCTGGAATTTCGCCGCGTGCTGGAAGGGGCGACCGCCTACTTTGCCGCGCAGCGGGCCAGCGGGGACGAGCGCGCGCAGATCATGGCGCTGCTGGGCGAGCTGGAACAGGCGCGCGCCAGCGACGACAAGCACGGCGAGGCGCAGGCCGATGCGCGGCTGCATGAAGTCATCGCCCAGGCGTCGCACAACACCATGTTTTTACACTTGCACACCAGCATCATCGGCATGCTGCGCGAACACATCACCATCAATGGCACGGGCTTGCGCCAGCAGGACGACGCCACCTCGCTGCAGCTGCTGTCGCAGCACCGCACCCTGTGCGTAGCGATCTGCGCCAGCCAGCCCGAGGAAGCGCGCACGGCCATGCAAAGCCACATCGATTTCGTGCGCACGCGCGTCACCAGCGATGACGATTGAGGCCACTGGTAGGACCAGTACTAGGACCAGTACCTGCGCACAGCGGCCGCAAAAACTGCTAACATCGCGCGCCGCCCACTGATCCCTCCTGCCATGACCGTCCTCGTCCACACTCATCCGCTGGTGCTCCAGCTGGAAAACGACTTGCTGCCCCTGTTTCGCGCCGCCCTGCCACCACTAGCGGCCGCCGCGCCACGGGCGCTCGCCTCTGTCTTCGCCTTTTCCAGCGGCACGGCCAGCGCCTTCCAGGATTATCACTTCGGCATTTCCTGCCTGCTCGCAGACGTGCCCGACGATGCCCCGGAAGAAGTCGCCCTGCTGGTCGGCGTCACGGGCCTCGATGCCGGCGCCCGGCTCAGCGCCCAGGTCGTTTGGGGCCAGCCATCGGGCCAGGTGGAAATGCAGGCCGAACTGCAGGCAGATGACTTGCCAACCCTGCATGCCGCCCTGCCCGGCTTGCTGGCCGGCTTGCAACAGGCAGCCAGCCGGGGCGCACCAGCAAGATGACAGGTGCATGAAAAAGTGCCAGGAAACAACAACTTACGCTTTCCTCTACGCAACTTTATTGACTTCCACTAGCCCCAGCCCCTATCCTTTCAGTTACGTTTGGTGAGAATGTGTGCGTGTTCATGCGAGCATGCAGGCGGCATCGCCTTGCCTCCCAAAAAGTCCATTCCGCATTTTTATTGCAACCATCAGGGCAACGCGCCTGAACGGCCGCTGCCAGCAAATACGGAGCTGACTGCCATGCCATCGCACCACCATTTTCCTGCCACACCCTTGCTCGGCTGTCTGTTCCTGCTGGCCACCCTGCCCGTGCAGGCGCAAACCACGGACATCCCGGCCGCCACCTTTACCGCCAATGCCAGTCTCACGTCGCAATACATTTCGCGCGGCTTTCGCCAGACCTGGGGCAAGCCGGCGCTGCAGGCGGGGGCCGACTACGCGCACCCGAGCGGCTGGTCGCTGGGCACGTGGGCGTCCACCGTCAGCGACCGCTATATCGAGGATGCGACCATCGAATGGGACGTGTACGGCGGCTACAGCGGCACGGTCGGTGAACTCGGCTACAGCGTGCTGGCCTACTATTACAAGTATCCGGGCGCCGTCTACCGCGCCACGGGCGTGAAGTACGACTATGGCGAACTGTCGCTGGGCCTCAGCTACAAGATGCTGTACGCCAAGTACAACCGCACGGTCACGCCGGACTTCTTCGGCATCACCAATGCGCGCGGCACGGGTTATCTGGACGTGGGCGCGAATGTCGACCTGGGCAATGCCTGGACCTTGAACCTGCACGCCGGCAATGGCCGGGTGGCGGGCACAGGCAACGCCATGTGGAACTGGCGCGACGCCAAGATCGGTGTCACCCGGACCTTCGACGGCGGCTGGAGCGCCAGCGCCGCCGTCACGCGGGCCTGGGGCGCCACCGATGCCTACGACCATTACACCCTCGGTATCCCGAATGCGGCCGGCCAGTTCGACACGTCGAACCCCGCCGCGACCACCCTGGTCGTGGCCATCAGCAAGACGTTCTAGGCGCGCCACCCGCGACGCCCATGACACCAATACCCCTCCCCATCAAGGAACAGCATCATGCAACTCTCACTGAACAGTAAAATCTGCGTCGCCGCCACCGCGCTCGCCATCCTCAGCCTCGGCGTCACGGCGGCCGTGATCGGCTACAAGAGCAGCGCGAGCGCCGAAGCGGCCGCGCTGGACCTGGCGCGCACATCGGCGCGCGAAGTGGCCGGCGCCTTGCAGGCGCGCATCGCCAGCAACCTGTCCAGCGTGTCCAGCCTGGCCGGCGCCATGCGCGGCACCAAGAGCGCCAGCCTGCCCCTGCAGCGCGAGCAGATCAATGAACTGACCAAGGCGACGTTGACCAGTTCGGAAGACTTGCTGGGCTCGGCCGTGACGTGGGAGCCGAACGCGCTCGACGGCAAGGATGCGGATTTCGCCAACCAGAAGCCGTACTACGACGCCAGCGGCCGCTTCATGCCCTACTGGACGCGGGGCGCCGGCGGCAAGCTGCAAGTCGAACCCATCGTCTTCGACCCGAAACCGGGCGCCAACGACTGGTATGACGTGCCCAAGCGCACAGGCAAGACTTACTTTACGGAACCGTACATCTACCCCGTCGATGGCAAGAATGTACTGATGGCCTCGCTGGTGGCGCCCATCATGATCGACGGCAGCTTCAAGGGCGTGGCCAGCGCCGACTTCATGCTTACGCGCCTGGCGAAAATCCTCGCCGACCTGAAAGTGATCGAGGGCGGCAAGCTGGCCCTGATCTCGAACGGCGGCCTGTACGCGAGCCACCCCGTGCCCGAGCGGCTGGGCAAGAAGGCCGACGACGTGCCGGCCGCCGGCCTGGAAAAGGTACGCCAGGGCCAGCCGTATGAATATGAGGACGACAAGGGTTACATCCATTTGCTGCAGCCGCTGCAGATACACCCCGATATCGCGCCCTGGAGCGTGGAGCTGAATTTCCCGAAAAGCGTGGCCACGGCCTCGGCGCGCGACCTGATGATCTACACCCTGATCGTCGCCCTGCTGTGCGCGGCGGCCACGGCCGGTATTTTGATTCTCGTCGTCAACCAGCTGACGCGCCCCCTGCGTACCCTGGGCCGCACCATGACGGACCTGTCGAGCGGCGACGCCGACCTGCGCGTCAAGCTGGAAGTCAAGGGCACGGACGAGCTGGCCGTGATCGGCAAGGGTTTCAACGCCTTCGTGGAAAAGATCCACGCCGTGCTGCTGCAAGTGCAGGCCAGTGCCGACAACGTGGCCCGCGCCAGTGCGGAAATTGCGCAAGGCAATAACGACCTGTCGGCCCGCACGGAACAGCAAGCCAGTTCACTGGAAGAAACGGCCGCTTCGGTGGAAGAGCTGACGGGCACGGTCAAGGAAAACGCCGACCATGCGCGCCAGGCGAATCAACTGGCCGCATCCGCCTCCAGCGTGGCGCAAAAGAGCGGCGAAGTGGTCGGCAAGGTGATTGAAACGATGACCTCGATTAACGACTCGTCGAACAAGATCGTCGATATCATTTCCGTCATCGACGGAATCGCTTTCCAGACGAACATCCTGGCCTTGAACGCGGCCGTGGAAGCGGCGCGCGCGGGCGAACAGGGCCGCGGTTTCGCTGTCGTCGCCACGGAAGTGCGCAACCTGGCGCAACGCTCGGCGGCGGCCGCCAAGGAAATCAAGCTGCTGATCGACGATTCCGTCGGCAAGGTGGCGGCCGGTAGCAAGCTCGTCGACGAAGCGGGCGCCACCATGGAACAGGTGGTCGACAGCGTGCGCAAGGTCACCGCCATCATGGCCGACATCAGCGTCGCCACCACCGAGCAAAGCGACGGCATCGCCCAGGTCAACCAGGCGCTGGCGCAGATGGATGGCGTGACGCAGCAGAACGCGGCCCTGGTCGAGGAAGCGGCAGCCGCCGCCGAAAGCCTGCAAGACCAGGCCAGCCATCTGGCCGAGGTGGTCAGCGTTTTCAAGCTGGGTGCACAGCAGCAAACGACGCCGCAGGCAATGCCGGCGGTGAAAAAATCAGCGCCGCCGCCAGCCAAGCGCCTCGCCCAGGCCAAGCCGGCGCCCGCGGAAAGAGCGCAGGCCAAGGCGCCGGCCGGCGATGATTGGGAAGAGTTTTAAGCCTGTCTTGCCAGGCGGCTGCGAGTGCCCTTGATCTATATCAAGTCACGAATACATTCGGTGAGAATTGCCCCTGATCCATCCTTTTATACTGTTGCCGCGTCTACGGCACGCATGCTTGCCGGAATAAAAGGATGGGGCATGAAAAAATTCGTGGCAGTATTCCTGGCATCAAGCACCGCACTGCTGGCCGGCTGCGGCGGTGGCGGCGGCAGCAGTGATGCAAGCAATTCCGATGCCGGCTCGACGCTGGCTCCCTACGTCGGCACCTGGCAAGCGCCGTGCGACGAACATGAACGCCAGACCATGGTGGTCGCAGCCAAGGCCGATGGCAGCGGCGCGATGGAACTGACCTCCACCATCGAAACCTATCTCAAGACCGGCTGCAGCGGCACCTTGCTGGGCACGGAAACCATGACCGCAAAGATGAGCGCGACACCGGATGGCGTGGCCGACGTTCTCGTCAAACTGACGGAGAACGGGGCAGCGAGCAATGTGCGCATCGACAAGCTGAATCTGTCCATGCCCGCCTATACCTTCAACGTCACGGGACCTGGCGTGCAATACGTGAAGAAAGATGGCAAACAGCAATGGTGCATCGAATATGAAGGCGGCTCCACTTGCCTGCTCGACGAAGGCATGCGCCCGGCGCAAACCATCAAAGGCGGCATTCTCTTGCGCGACAACAAGCTCTACACCTTCTCGCATAACGGCAGCAGTTATGAGCCCGACATGCTGTACGTGAAAAAATAAGCGCGTGACTGGCTGCGGGGCCCACGGCCATGCTGCTTCATGGCCTCGAGCCCGTCAGCGAGGGTAGGTGTAGAATCGAACAGACATTGCAACAGCAGAAAGCTATCCTGTAAAAAAAGGAGCTTGCCATGTCGACCAACGCTTTCTCCGTGCCGTCCGACGCCGCACTGGCCACCCTCTTGCCGCCGCAGGACAGCGCCTTCCCCTCCATCGACGGCTTGCGGCGCCTGCGCGACGCGGGCCTGGACCAGCTGCCCCTGCCCGGCCACGGTGCCACCCTGCGGCGCTGGCAAATGCTGGCCGCCATCGCCGCCATCGACCTCTCCCTGCTCAAGCTGTACGAAGGCCATACGGATGCGCTGGCCATCCTAGCGGAACTCGGCGGCCCCGGCGCGCCGGCCGGCAGCAGCTGGGGCGTCTGGAGCGCGGACATGCCGGACGCGCGCGTGCGCTTGCGGCAGGTGGCCGATGGCCGCCATGTGCTCGACGGACGCAAGGCCTGGTGTGCAGGCGCACATGGCCTCAGCCATGCCTTGATCAGCTGCTGGAACGACGCTCACCAGGCTTGCCTGGCCACCGTAGACCTGTCGCAGCCCGGCGTGCGCGTCACGGACGAAGGCTGGCAAGCCATCGGCATGCGCACCTGCGCCAGCGTCGACGTGACGTTCTCCGCCGCGCGCGCCTTTCCTGTCGGTGCGCCAGGCGCCTATCTTGAGCGTCCCGGCTACTGGCATGGCAGCGCCGGCATCGCGGCCGCCTGGTATGGCGCCGCCTGCGCCATCGCCAGCCATCTGCATGCACGCGCGCAGCACGCCGCCCCCGATCCCGTACGCCTGGCGCAATTGGGCCAGATCGACTGCGCCCTGCGCGCGGCCGGCGCTCTGCTGCGCGAAGGCGCGGCGGAAATCGACCGACATCCGCAACGCGATGCGATGGCCCTGGCGCTGCGCCTGCGCCTGGCCGTGGAAGACGCGGCCACCCTGGTGCTGCACCTGGCCACGCGCGCGCTGGGTGCCGGTCCCCTGTGCCGCGATGCCCATTTCGCGCGCCTGGCGGCCGACCTGCCAGTCTTCCTGCGCCAGAGCCATGCGGAACGCGACCAGGCCGTGCTGGGCGGCATCGTCGCCGGCGCGCAAGAACATCCGTGGACGCTGTGAGGGCGCGCAGACAAAAAAATCGCCGGACCGGATGGACTCCGGGCCGGCGATCAGGACTAGTCTGACTGGATGATTACTTGAGCGGCATCGCGATACCGAACATCACGGACTGGGTACGTCCGCTATCGT
>NZ_LRIB01000015.1:0-15994 GCF_001758715.1 Janthinobacterium sp. HH104
ACAAAGCGTTGTGTTTGTCAGCTGCGAAGAAGGAAGAGTATGAAGCATTTCGCTACGTCCGTCAACTCCTTCTTTTTCTCTACTTTACTCAGCATTTGCATGCGTCGTTCAGCGAGGGGGCGAATTATAGCCCTGCCCCGCGCCCGCTGCAAGCGCTATTTTTCCGCCTTGCGAAACGGTCCCTGGCACCGCACTTGCTTATACAGGCCTATGCACTGTCCACTGATGAGAGCAACTCTGGGCCTGGCAGCAACACTGGGGATAGCCCGGTTCGCTTTGCTTTGCTCCCATCTGTGACAGGTGCTACATTATGGAACACTCTCGATATTCAAAAGAGCGCCGCAGTACAGGGCCCAACGGAGGCAACGAGATCATGTATCAACCGTCAGCTACTTACCGTAGCGCACCGTTTTCGTCCATCGCGGACGCGAACATCACACCGGCAGGACAGGACAACGTTCCCGTCATCATTGAAACGTCCCATCAGCGCTCAGTCGCCTTTGGCCTGTCTCCCACGGCCACGCCCGACTTTACGCCGGCGGGAAAATCCGACCTGTCCTTGCTGATCGAGCAAAACCGCTTGCTGCACACGCACGCGCTGCCCGCCATGGAAACCCTGTACCAGCAAATCGTCAACACCCACAATATGGTGATCTTGACGGATGCCAACGGCGTCATCGTGCACTCGCTGGGCGACGATGATTTTCTGGAAAAAGCCAACCGGGTCGCTTTGCAACCGGGCGTGGCATGGTCGGAACAAAGCCGCGGCACGAATGCCATCGGCACGGCCATCACGGAAAAAGTACCGACTTTGGTCCATGCGGACCAGCATTACCTGGCCGCCAATCATTTCCTCACGTGTTCCGCAGCGCCGATCACCGACCACAGGGGCAATGTCATCGGCGTGCTCGATGTCTCCAGCGACCAGCGCAGTTTCCACAAGCATACGATGGCTCTCGTGCGCATGTCGGCGCTGATGATCGAAAATCAGTTGTTTTCCGCCACCTTCGAAGACGCCATCACCGTGCACTTCCACGCGCGTCCTGAATTCATCGGGACCTTGATGGAAGGCATCGCCTCATTCACGCCGGGCGGCCGGTTCTTATCGGCCAACAAGAATGGCTTGTTCCAGCTGGGCCTGTCATTTGCCGCGCTGCAATCGCACACGTTCAGCTCCCTGTTCGGCTTGCCCGTGTCTGCCCTGTACGACCATTACCGCACGGCCTCGCCCGGTTTGCTGAACCTGTGCATGCACAGCGGCGTGCGCGTGTATGGGCGCGCGCAGTTGCGGTTAGCCAATAGTGCCTTCCAGCATGGCTTTGCTGCCAGCACCGACCATAGCGATATCAACGCCGCCCCGGCGCAGGTCCCCGCGCCGGCCAGCCATGCGGCCAACGCGGCACGCCGCCTGTCCGGCTTGCGCTACCTGCGCACGGGCGATCCGCAACTGGAACTGGTGATCGAAAAGGTCAACAAGGTATTGGGACGCGATATCCCCATCCTCGTCATGGGCGAAACGGGTACGGGCAAGGAATTGCTGGCACAAGCCATCCACAACGATTCGCCACGAGCCATGGGGCCGTTTATCGCCGTCAACTGCGCGTCGATCCCGGAAACCCTGATCGAGTCCGAACTGTTCGGCTATGAGGACGGGGCGTTTACAGGTGCGCGCAAGAAGGGCGCCATCGGCAAGATATTGCAAGCCAATGGCGGCACCCTGTTCCTCGATGAAATCGGCGACATGCCGTTTGGCTTGCAGGCGCGCCTGCTGCGCGTGTTGCAGGAACGTATGGTCACCCCGTTGGGCAGCAGCAAATCGATCACCGTCAATGTGGAACTCATTTGCGCCACGAATCACAACTTGCGCGAACGCATGGCCAAGGGGCTATTCCGCGAAGACTTGTATTACCGCCTGAATGGCCTGGTGGTCAAACTGCCGCCGCTGCGCGAACGCACGGACCTCGATACGGTCGTGAAAAAAATCCTCGCGACGGAAGCCCCCGATACGCGCTACACGGTGGCGCCGGACATCCTGCGCATGTTCCACCAGCATAAATGGCCGGGCAACTTCCGGCAGCTGACCAATCTGTTGCGCACAGCCATCGTCATGGCAGGCGACGAACACGAAATCTGTCTGCGCCACATGCCCGACGATTTCCTCGATGATATTGAAATGACGCAAGCGACTGCCGCCAGCGCCAGCACGGACCGGATGATCGCCGCCGGCGCCAACCTGGAAGAGATGGAGCAAAGCGTCATTCTCAAGTCGCTCGATGCCCACGGCGGCAACGTCTCGGCCACGGCGCGGGCCCTGGGCGTGTCGCGCAACACAATCTATCGCAAGGTGCCGCATCTGAAATAGCCTAGAGTAGCCGGGAAAAGCCGGGCGACATCTGGCGCCGGCCCTGCTTGTCGATGGTCATCAAGTCGACACCTTCCATCCGTACGGCCATCGCATGCGCACGCGCCGCGCCCGTCACCATGAAGGTTGTCGACAAGCCATCGGCCAGCAAGCCCGTGGGCGCCAGCACCGTCACGCTGGCCAGTTCACGCGGCGAATCGCCCTTCGAAGGGTCGAAGATGTGGTGATGCACGAAGTCCGGCGTGAACGTACATTCGTAATCGCCGGACGTGGCCACGCTGCGCCCTTCCACTTTCAAGGTGGCCGCGAGGATTTCTGCGTCGCGCGGGTCTTGGATGCCCAAGGTCCATGGCCGGCGCACGGAGCGCTGCCCGCGCGCAACGAATTCGCCCGTGTCCAGCAACGCGTGCCGTATGCCGCGCGCCTGCACGGCAGCCAGCGCCATGTCCGCAGCGTAACCTTGCGCCAGGCCATTCAAGGTCAGCGCCATGCCGGGCTGCAGGAAACGCACTTCGCGTTTGTCCCACGCCAATTGCCGCCAGCCGATCCGCGCCTGCGCTTTGCGCCGTAGTGCTTCCGCAGGCAAGCTGGCCTGGTCTGCCGCCGCGCGAAACAGCTGCCATAAAGGTTGCACCGTGACATCAAACGCCCCATCGCTCCATTGCGACAAGGTTTGCGCCTGCGCCAGCACGGCCAACAAATGAGCGTCCGGCCGGGCCAGGCGGCCGTCACGATTCAGCTGGAAGACTTGGCTGGCGGGACTGTAAATGCTCATCAGGCGGTCGATATTCCTGGCCGCGTGCAAGGCATCCTCGATGGCCAGTTCGGCCTGGCGCTGATCGTGGTGCAACACGGTGACGGCGATCGTCGTGCCAAACGCCAGCGCTGCGCCTTGATATGATCGCACGCCGGATGCCGTGGCCGTGCCGCGCGCCATACTGCCGGGCAAAGACAAGCCCGCCATGCCGGCCACGCTGCCTATCGCTGCGGAAATAAAGGTTCTACGCTGCATTGCTGCTCTCCTCTGCCGTGGCCCGGACAATGGGTATCGTGCGGGCACGCTTGATTTCCAGCATCAAGGGCGCGCATTTTTCATCGCTGGCGTAAATCACCACGCAATCCATGCACTGGAAACATTCACCGTAATCGACCTTCCCGCTTGGCGCGATGGCGTGATGTTCGCAACGGTGGCGGCAAGTCTGGCACGGCGTGCCACACTCCTTGCGGCGCGGAATCCAATTGAACAAGCGAAACCGTCCCAGCAGCGCCAGCGCCGCACCAAACGGGCACAGGTAACGGCAAAAGAATTTATAGGAAACACTGCTGAGCAGCAGCAAGCCCACGGCATACGCAACAAACGGCCAGGCGCGCACGAAGTTCAGGGTGATGGCCGTCTTGAACGGTTCCAGCTCGACCAGCTTGTCCGTGATCTGGCTGGAAAACAGGCTGCTGGAAAGGATGGCCAACAGCAAGCCATACTTGATCCATTTCAGACGCCCGTCGAGGCGCGGCTTGATCTTCCACTGAGGCAAGCGCAGCCACTGGCCCAGCTTGCCCGTGAATTCCTGCAGCGCTCCAAACGGGCACAGCCAGCCGCAAAACGTGCCACGCCCCCAGATCAGCAGACTGAGCAGCACGAACGCCCACAGGATCACCGTCATCGGATCGAACAGGAAAAAGCCCAGACTGCGCCCCGCCAGCAGCGCTTGGATGACGCCCGTGATATTGACGATCGACAACTGGCCCTGCGCGTAATAGCCGATGAAGCCAATGGTAAACAACAGGAACAGACGGCGGAACCATGCAAATTGGCGGCCATCGCGCACCAGCCGTTTCTGCCACGCCAAGGCGCCGGCCAGCAGCGCCAGCCCGGCCACCAATAGCAGCAACTCGGCCTTGCGTCCCTGCCACGTGCCACGCCACGTGGCATCGTCGCCTTGCGGCGCCGTATAGAACTCTGCCGGCAAGCGGTAGCTGACATCCACGTTGCGCGCGATGCGCTCCGGATACACGATGCCCTTGCTGCGCGTGATCGGCAGCGTGAACGCCAGCGGACTGGCCGCATCGAGTCCCGCCTGGCTGATGATGCGCAATGCGACGATATTTTCCGTCGGCAAGGAAGCCGTATCGGACAAGCTCAAGTCCAGGTCCAGGTCGCGCATGTCGATGGGCAAGCCATCCTGCTTCAGCAACAGCCGGTCGGGCACGGTGCCGCGCACGAAATCGTCGCCCAGCACGCTGTAGCGCCCGCGCGACATGATGAGGATGGCGTGGTCGCCCTCGTCGAGCCGGTTGCGCAATTTATTCCAACTGCGTTCCGTCAACAAATTGCGCCCCACCGTGGGAACAGAGACATACGCCAGATAGAGGTCGATGAACACGCCGTCCGGATCGCGCGCGGCTTCCGGTTCGAGCCCCGCGCCGGGACTGCCGGCAAACAAGGCTTCCACGTCCTTGTTGCTCAAGCGCACATGCTGGATCAAGCCTTGGTCGAGCATCTGCGCCACGCTGAGTTTCTCGAATACCTCCATGCGGATGCGGGCAATCTGGTCGGGGTCACGACCTTGCGCAAAACCGAGTTTTTTGCGCGACACTTTCAAGGCCGAGGCCAGCACGCTCTGGTTGATGATGCGCACGGAAGCCGTGGCCTTCGATACGCCATCGATATCGGCGTGGGTCGCATCCGGCGCGCGCTTGGTTCGCGCATCGATGGCGATATTCTGTTTCAGCGACAAGCCCTGGTACTGTTTGACGAACTGAAACAAGGGCGCTTCGCCCAAGCCGTCGAGAAACACGGGTTCGTGCTGCGACAGTACGGCGACATCGAGAAAACTGCCCTTCGGATCGATGGCGATCAGCAGATTGACGGGTACGCCGGAAAAGCCGGGAATGGGCGCCAGGTCCACCGACTCAAAAACGTAGCCGACCAGCTCTGTCGCCGTGGCGTTTTGGCGGAACAAGGGCCAGACGGGCAAATCGGTCTCCTTGTCGCCCACGACGATGGGCGCGGGAAAACGCCGCGCCAGCTCGGCCTTGGTGAGCACACCGGCCCAGGCCTGTCCGAGGATAAACAGGAATAGCCAGCAAGCTATGAACAAGCGCATTATCCGCATGCATGGTGCTCCGTGCGGCGCCCTGTCGCAAGGCGCCGCGTTGTTGAGTTAGAAGAAAATAATGCCGCCCAGGGACACGCCATTCATCTTCGCTTCGCCGCCGGCAAAACCTTTCGAGCGCGTCTGGCCCAGCTCGCCTACCAGGGTGATCGCGCTGTTGAGCGAGTAATACGCGCCCAGGGTCAGGTTGGCGTTCGACTTCAAGCCGCCCGTGCCGGCCGTGTTGTCGTCGTTCTTGCTGATGCCGTAGGACAAACCCAGCTTCAGCTTGTCCGTCGTTTTATACGTGCCTTGCAGCAGCCAGTTCTTCGATTTGGTATCGCCCTGGTCCGCATCGGACAAGATACCGAGCCCCTTGCCGCCCTGGAAGTTGACCAGTACGCTAGCCGGGCCCATCTGGTACGAGCCACCCACTTCCACGCCGCGCATGGTCAGGTCATCGACTCCTGGCGTTTTCGAGGTGAATTTTTGCGACTTCACGCCGAGCCACGCCTTCAACCCTTCCTGCGCATACGTCAGCTGCGCCTGCACTTGCGGACTCGACTTCGAAGAATAGGTCGAGCCTGCCACGATGGGCGTATCGGAGACCGGACTGACCAGCGCCACATCGACGCCAACGCCACCCGACTTCGGCGAGCTGTACATGATCTGGCCATAGTTGCCCAGATAGGTATAGCCGGCGCCGATATGGCCCAGGGTCACGCGGCCACGCTGCGTCGCCTGCACGGGTGCGCCCGAACCCAGCAAGGTCATGTCGGACAAAATCGCGTTCGCGCCGAAGATGCCATAGTCGCGGCCCAGCTTGAAGGTGCCCATCTGCTCATTGCCAAACGTGAAGAAGGCTTGGCGCACGTCGACCACGCTGTTCTGGCTGATGGCGCTGTCCGTGGCCGTCGAGTTGTAGATGCCGATCAAGGCTTTCACGTCGTACTCGCCCAGCCTCGAGCTCGCCGAGGTGATCAAGCCGTTGGGCAGCAAGCCGTTGCCGATGGTGGTGCGGTCCTTCTCTCCGCCGCAACCGAGCGCCTGGCCGCCCAGCGCCAGCCCGCCCACCGCATCGCCCGAACACGACACTTGCGTGTAGTAGGCGTTGACGATGCCGCCCACCGACACGGTCCAGTCGCCAGCCTTGATATCGACGGCTTGCGCCTGTCCCACCGCTGCGATTGTCATGACACCGAGGCTCCCCAGCTTGATCCATGTGTTCATTTCTTCTCCTCTTTCTTCTCTGTTTTTAGTGTGCACACCAGTGATTGATGTACCTCAAGCTTTGGCAATAAGCGTGCCCAGCAAGCCTCAGAGGGAGAAAGAAAAAAAGCGTATTGAACGTGTGCAGCGGCGGATCAATCGCCACTGACAGTGTTCATTTTTTGACCGCAAGTATGCGTATCGGCCATCTAGGTAAACAAAAAACTGACGGCCTGGGCCGTCAGCAAAAAGAAAGCACCTGGCGGACAGGGAGACACCCATCCGTGTGGCCCGGGTGCTTCACCCCATTACTTCGATGCCAGCTTGAAGACCCACACGGAACCGCCCTGTTCCAGGAAGTTGACCTTCTTCGCCACTTCGCCGCCCCACAGCGGCACCGCGCCACCCCAGCCGGAAACGACGGCCACATATTGCGTGTCGCCATCCTGCCACGTGACGGGCGGCGCCACGACGCCCGAGCCCGTCTGAAATTTCCACAGCTCCTTGCCCGTCTTCGCATCGACGGCTTTCAGGAAACCTTCCGGCGTGCCGTAGAACACCAGGTTACCGGCCGTACTCATCACACCACCCCACAGCGGCGCGTTGTTCTTGATTTCCCAGACGATCTTGCCCGTCTTCGGATCGACGGCGCGCATGGCGCCGATGTAGTCGTCAAACAGGGGCTTGATGGTGAAGCCCGCGCCGAGGAAAGCGCCGCCCTTCTTGTAGCTGATCGGCTCGTTCCAGATATCCATGCCCCATTCGTTCGCCGGCACATAGAACAGCTTGGTTTGCGGCGAGTAGGCCATCGGCATCTGGTTTTTGGCGCCGAGGAAAGCCGGTGCGGCAAACACGGTCGTGCCCTTCTTGCCTTCCTCTCCCTTGGTCGGGTCGCCGGGGCGGCCGGCGGCGATGAAGTTGGGCCGGCCCGTCTTCAGGTCGATGCTGCTGGCCCAGGTGATTTTCTTCACAAACGGGAAGGCGTTCTGCAGCTTGCCCGTGTTGGCGTCAATCACATAGAAGAAACCGTTGCGGTCGGCCTTGCCGCCGTAGCGCTTGCCATCCATGTCGAAGGTGACGAATTCGTTGGCGCCGTCAAAATCCCAGGCGTCGTTCGGCGTGTTTTGATACGCCCACTTGATCTGGCCCGTTTTCACGTCCAGCGCCACGGTGGACGACGAATACAGATTGTCGCCGGGACGCAAGTGGCTGTTCCATGGCGCCGGGTTGCCGGTGCCAAAGTAGGCAAGCTTGGTTTGCGGATCGTAGGTGCCGCCCATCCACGTCGAGGCACCGCCCGTTTTCCACAGGTCGCCGGGCCAGGTCTTGTTCGCGGTGCCGGACACGCCATTGTCAATCGCCTTGCCATCCTTGTCGTAGCGGTGGCCCATGTGGCCCTCTACCGTCGGACGGCTCCACACGAGGTCGCCCGTCATGGGGTTGCGCGCTTCGACCCGCCCCACGATGCCGAATTCGCCACCCGACACGCCCGTCAGCAGCAAGCCTTCGGCGATCAGCGGCGCGGCCGTCATCGAGTAGCCGGCTGCATAATCGTCGACTTTCTCTTTCCAGACGATCTTGCCCGTGTTCTGGTCCAGCGCCACCAGGTAGGCGTCGAGCGTGCCGAAAATCACCAGGTTGCCGTACAGGGCCGCACCACGGTTGACCACGTCGCAGCAGGGCATGATGCCGTCTGGCAAGCGATGCTCGTACTTCCACAGCTTGGCGCCCGTTTTCAAGTCGACGGCAAAGATGCGCGAATACGATGCCGTGACGAACATCTTGCCGTTATGAATCAGCGGCTGCGATTCCTGGCCACGCTGTTTTTCGCCGCCAAACGAGAACGACCAGGCCGGCACCAGCTTGGCCACGGTCTTGTCATTGATCTGCGTTAACGGCGAATAGCGCTGGCCCTGCGTGCCCATGCCGAACGACAGGACGCTGGCTGGATTCTTCGCCGTGCTGTCGAGCATGGCATTGGTGACATTGCCCACGTCAGCCGCCTGGGCCAGCGATGCCAAACCCAAACCGACGAGTATCCCCATAATTTTTTTCTGCACAATCATCTCCCTCTGTTTTATTAGTATGTGTGTGTATCAAGTCTTGCGGTGCTCATGCGGCTGGGCATGCAGCAAGGCGCACTCTTCATCGGTGAACAGGCGCGAACGCGTCAAGAAGCGCTTGCCCGTGCCGTTGTCGAGTGAAAACATGCCGCCATTGCCATCGACCACATCGATAATCAACTGGGTATGCTCCCAGTACTCGAATTGCTCGAGTCCCATGTAGAACGGTGTACCATTCAAATTGCCGAGATAGATGTCGGTATCGCTGACATCGAACTCGCCCAGCGCATAGCACATGGGCGCGCTGCCGTCGCAGCAACCGCCCGACTGGAAAAACATCAGCGGGCCGTGACGCTGGCGCAACTTGTCCATCATTTCCAGCGCCGCATCGGTGGCGACCACCCGGGCAATTGCTGCACTCATGGCATCCCTTTCTGCGCGCCGCGCCTGGACGACAGGCGCGGCGCGTGTACCGGTTTAGAAGAAGCCCAGCGCTTTCGGGCTATAGCTCACCAGCAAGTTCTTCGTTTGCTGGTAGTGATCGAGCATCATCTTGTGGTTTTCGCGGCCGATACCCGATTGCTTGTAGCCGCCGAACGCGGCATGGGCTGGATACAGGTGGTAGCAATTGGTCCACACGCGGCCCGCCTGGATGGCGCGTCCCATGCGGAAGGCGCGCGAACCATCGCGCGTCCATAAGCCGGCGCCCAGGCCGTACAAGGTATCGTTGGCAATCGCCAGCGCGTCGGCCTCATCCTTGAAAGTGGTCACGGACACGACCGGTCCAAAAATCTCTTCCTGGAAAATGCGCATCTTGTTGTTGCCCTTGAACACGGTCGGACGCACGTAGTAGCCGCCTTCCAGATCGCCCGCCTGCGTGTTGCGCTCGCCGCCGGCCAGCACTTCGGCGCCTTCCTGGCGGCCGATGTCGAGATAGGACAGGATTTTTTCCAGCTGCTCCTGCGACGCCTGCGCGCCGATCATGGTGGACGAGTCGAGCGGATTGCCCTGCTTGATGGCGGCCACGCGCTTCAAGGCACGTTCGATGAATTTTTCGTAGATCGATTCCTGGATCAGCACGCGCGATGGGCAGGTGCAGACTTCGCCCTGGTTCAGCGCGAACATGGCAAAACCTTCCAGGCACTTGTCGAAATAATCATCGTCGGCATCCATCACGTCTTCAAAGAAGATGTTCGGCGACTTGCCGCCCAGCTCCAGGGTGACGGGAATCAGGTTTTGCGCGGCATAGCCCATGATCAGGCGGCCCGTGCCCGTTTCGCCCGTGAAGGCGATCTTGGCGATGCGCTTGCTCGACGCCAGCGGCTTGCCCGCTTCCAGGCCGAAACCATTGATGATGTTCAGCACGCCCGGCGGCAGCAAATCGCCGATCAGCTCGATCAACACCATGATGGACGCCGGCGTCTGCTCGGCCGGTTTGAGCACGACGCAATTGCCGGCGGCCAGGGCTGGCGCCAGTTTCCACACAGCCATCAGAATCGGGAAATTCCACGGAATGATCTGGCCCACGACGCCGAGCGGCTCGTGGTAGTGGTAGGCATAGGTTTCCGCATCGATTTGCGCGACGGAACCTTCTTGCGCGCGGATGCAGCCGGCGAAATAACGGAAATGGTCGATGGCCAGCGGGATGTCGGCGTTCATCGTTTCGCGGATCGGCTTGCCATTGTCGATGGTTTCCGCCGTGGCGATCAGGCTCAGGTTCTGTTCGATGCGGTCGGCGATGCGGTTCAGGATATTGGCGCGCTCGGCAGGCGACGTCTTGCCCCAGGCATCCTTGGCGGCATGGGCGGCGTCCAAGGCCAGCTCGACATCTTCCGCCGTGGAACGGGCGATTTCGCAAAATGGCAAGCCCGTGATCGGTGTGATGTTAGGAAAGTATTCACCTTTTACCGGGGCAACGAATTTGCCGCCGATGTAATTGTCATAGCGTTGTTTGAAGGGATTGGCTACGCCCAGTTTGCTGATGTCTGCGAGATTCATGTCGTCCTCTATCGGGTTAATTAGAATGGAATTGCTGTAATTAAAATCAAACGTCCTGGTACAGATGGGGTGAGTACACGGAGTCTTCCGCAAATGCCGTGCCAGCTCGGCATCCCACTACAAACTTAGCCGCTTTTACCCTTGTTACAAGGGCCTAGCGTCAATACCGGTGTGCTTTTCAGCGCATGCCCGGGCTTGAGCCGCTGCACAATGGAACAGGTGTACCAGACTGGAACACCTGTTCCTGTGCCATTAACGAATCACCACGCCCCATGGCAATTCACCTACAGCAATATCGGCCACCTTGCGCGCGCTGGCCGTGTCGATGACGGAAACGCTGTTCGAACGGCCATTGGCCACGTACAGCTTGGCGCCATCGGGCGTGATGGCCATGTTCCACGGGCGCTTGCCGACGGGAATGGTGGCCGTGACCTCGTTGCTGGCCGTGTCGATCACCATCACCGTGCCATCGATACCGTTCGAGACATACACCTGCTTGCCGCTGGGATGGACCACGATGCCGTTTGCATTCTTGCCAGCGGGAATGGTGGCGATGGCCTTGCGCGCGGCCATGTCGATGACGTAGACGGCATTGACCAGTTCGCACGCCACGTAGGCGCGGCCCGAGTCCGGACTGAAACCGATGCCGCGCGGGCGCAATCCCACGGCGATGGACGCCACCTGGCGGCGTTGCACCACATCAATGACATCGACTTGTTCAGCCTCTTCCGCGCTGACCAGCAGCCAGCGCCCATCGGGGCTGAAAACGGCATGTTCCGGATTGCGTCCATGCACCTTGATATCGGCGAGCAAGACGCCCGTCTGCCCATCGAGCAAGGCCACGCTATTGTTTTCCTCGACGGCCACGGCCACGTAATGACCGTCTTGCGAAGCGCTGACGCCTTCGGGCGACTTGCCCAGCGCCACCGTGCGCAGGGGGGCGCCGCCAGCGTTATCGATCAGCAGCAAGGCGCTGCTGGCCGCATCCGTGACAAACAATTGCCGCCCGGTGGGGTCGGCGGCGATGCCGCGCGGACGCTTGCCGGCTGCAATCTGGCGCACGACCTGGTCGGTCGCCGTGTCGATCACGCTCAAGGTGCCCGATTTTTCATTGGGAACATAGGCAAATGGAGCAGCCTGGAGGGCGCTGCTGGCGAGCGCAGGCAGCAGCCAGCACACTTGGCGCAAGCGCGAGAAGAAGTTGGGCATAATCACCTTTCGATGGCAAAACACAGGAAAAGCGCGCGGCATCGGCGCATCTGAACATTGCTGTATGCAAACGCCATGCCACTGACACGCGTATAATTTCAGCCCACCAATGGAGACATGGCAGGCATATTGCTTGATACAACGATGCAGACCTGCGCCGCGCACGCGACCAAAGCAGGCTTTTATTCACATTGGAGAATCCGCATGCAGCACCGTTTCCGCCTGAACACCATCGCCAGCCTGTTTGTCGCCGGCAGCGCTACCCTCGCCCCTCACGTCTTTGCCGCCGAGGCAGCTGATCTGGCCGCCGGGCAACTCATGGATACGGTGGTCGTCAGCGGCAGCCGCATCGCCCATCCAAGCCAGGAAGTGCCGGCCTCGATCGACGTCGTCGACAGCGCCCGCATCCAGGATGGCCAAATCCGCGTCAACGCGTCAGAAGCGCTGGCCGCCGTGCCGGGCCTGGTCGTGCAAAACCGCCAGAACTATGCGCAAGACTTGCAAATCTCGTCGCGCGGCTTCGGCGCACGCTCGGCCTTTGGCGTGCGCGGCGTCAAACTGATCAGCGATGGCATTCCTGCCAGCATGCCCGACGGCCAAGGCCAGGCCGCCACCTTCAACCTCGATACGGCCGAGCGCATCGAAGTGCTGCGCGGACCGTTTTCTGCCATCTACGGCAACCACTCGGGCGGCGTGATCCAGCTGTTTTCCAAGGATGGGCAAAATCCTCCATCCGTCGAATTAAATGTGGTGGGCGGCAGCTACGGCACCAACAAAGTGGACTTGACGGCGCAAGGCCAGGCAGGCGGCATCGGCTACGTGCTCGACGGCTCGCGCTTCCGCACGGACGGTTTCCGCGACCACAGCGCCGCCACGCGCGAACAGGCGTTCGGCAAGATCACCGTCAAGCCCAATGCGGACAGCAAGCTGACCATCGTTGCCAACAGCCTGCACCAAGGCAACACGCAAGATCCGCTGGGCGCCACCTGGGCCACGTTTGCCCGCGACCCGCGCGCTGGCGAAACCGATGCGAACGACACGCAAAACCCGAAGCGCACCCTGGCCGAGCGCTACAACACGCGCAAGAGCATCGACCACCAGCAAATCGGCGCCACCTATGAACAGTCGTTCGGCGACGACCGCCTGCATGTGATGGTGTATGGCGGCAACCGCGACGTGATCCAGTACCAGGCTTTTACCAAAGGCTTCCAGGCACCGCCCAGCCATTCAGGCGGCGTGGTCGACTTCCAGCGTGAGTTCTACGGCATCGATACCAACTGGCTGCACGTGAACCAGTTGGCCGGCGGCAAGCTGAGCACCACCATCGGCATCGATTACGGCCGCTCCAGCGATGACCGCACCGGCTATGAAAATTACATCGGCAACACGTTTGGCGTGAAAGGCAAGCTGCGCCGCGACGAGCAGAATGTCGTCTCCAGCCTCGATCCCTATATCCAGGCGGAATGGCAAAGCGGCCCATGGCTGCTGAGCGCAGGTGTGCGCTACAGCAAGATGAAAGTGTTGGTGAACGACCGCTATCTCAGCAATGGGAACGACAGCGGCAGCCTCGAGTTCAGCCACACGACACCGGTGCTGGGTCTGCTGTATAAACTGACGCCGAACGTCAACGTGTACGCCAGCGCCGCGCGCGGCTTCGAAGCGCCTACCTTGAATGAACTGTTTTACTCGGGCACGGGTGGCGGCTTCAATTACCAGCTGAAACCGGCCACCAGCACCAACCTGGAAGCGGGTATCAAGGCGAGGATCGCCAACAACACCCACGTAAACGCGGCCGTGTTCCAGATCAAGACCAACGACGAACTGGTAGTCGACAAGTCCAGCGGCGGGCGCACCAGCTATCGCAATGCAGGTAAAACCTTGCGCCAAGGTATGGAAGTGTCGCTGGAATCCAGCCTGCCATATGGTTTCACGGCAAAAGTAGCACTGACCAGCCTGCACGCCGTGTATGACCAGGCGTTTGGCAGCGTACGCGAAGGCAGCCGTTTGCCTGGCGTGCCCAGCGCCAACCTGTTCGCGGAACTGGCGTGGAAAGATACGCTCGACCGCTTTGGCGCGGCGCTGGAAAGCGTGGCCAGCAACCAGGTCTACGCGGAAGACAGCAACATCGAAAAACCGGCGCCCGGCTACACGGTGTTCAATGCGCGCTTCAACGCCAAGCAAAACGTGGGGAACTGGCGCTTCAAGGAATTTGCCCGCCTGAACAATCTTTTCGACAAGACCTACGTGGGCTCCGTCATCGTCGGCGACAGCAACAAGCGCTACTATGAAGCGGCGCCAGGACGTAACTGGCTGCTGGGTGTCAGCGCCCAATACTCGTTTTAAGAACACCTGAGAAAAAGTCCATGGCCGCGTTGCATTGCCTGGTCGTACTATTCGTACTGCCTGCGGCAATGCGCCTTGCCCTGAACATTTTTCAGGCGTTCTTATGACAATAAAGCCCGCACATCTTCCGATGCGCGGGCTTTAAAACCAGAGCAAGCTACTTCAGGGCCGCGCTTCCTTCACGCCATACTTTTCAAAGATGGTTTTCAGTTCGCCGCTGGCCGCCATCTCGTTCATGGCTGCCAGCAGCAACTTGGCCACGTCGAGCTGTTGCTTGCTGACGGCCAGGCCCACGGCCCAGCCTGCACGCGGCAAGCGGGCGAACGCCACTTCGCTCAAGGGGAAAGCGGGATCGCTCTTCAGCACCGATTCGATTTCCGAACGGTTGGCCAGCACGGCGTCGAGCTTGCCCGCCTGCAATTGCTGCAAGGCTTCCGCTGCCGTATCGAAGATGCGCACGTCGTCGCGGTATTTGCCATTGTCTTCGCCCAACATCAGCATGGCCGCGATCGACACCTTTTCCACGCCGATACGCTTGCCGGCCAGCGAAGCGACGCCGTCGAATTGCGGCACGGATTGCGCGCTGCGCACCAGGCGCACGGTTTCCACGTAGTACGGTGCGAAGATCTCGACCTTGTCGTTATCCGCCATCAACTTCTTGTCGACTGGCACATGCAGCATCACGTCGGCGGGGCCATAACCGAGGTAATGCCCCTTCCACACCATATTGCGCAAATCGTCGTTCAGATTTTCGCCGGCGGGAAATGGCAGCAAACTCAGTTTCAGCCCCAGCTTTTTCGCCAGCGCTTCGGCGATGTCGATATCGATCCCTATACCCTTGTCGGAAAACGGCGCGAACTCGTTATATACAGCCACTTTCAGGCTGCCCGACTGCTGCACTTTCTGCCAGTCGGCGTGCGCCGGCGCGGCTGCGCACAGCGCCAGGCAAGCGAGCGAGATCATCGCGCGCACGCCCCGGAGTTGATATGAACGCATGGGACTCCTTCGTGATCAGTGTGGCTTAGTTGGATTCGCGGCGCGTTTCCAGATAGGTCTTGATGGCCCACATGGCTTCCTGGTTGAACACGCCTTCGAACGGCGGCATGTACACGGCGCCATTGCGCACTTTACCGTGACGGATGGTGGTCAGGTAGTAATTGTCCGTCTCCTTGTAGCAAGCCTGTTTCTTTGTCTCATTCTTGATACCGAAGCAATCGCGGTCCAGCTGGCGCAAGTCCGGCGCGATACCTCCCGAGATGGCTTCGATGCCGTGGCAGCGGGCGCAATTCTGGTTGTAGGCCGAGGTGCCGACCGTCAGAGCCAGCTTGTTGCCGCGATACGGGTTTTGCTCGAGCCACTTGTCGCCCACCTTCGGCAAGCCCGTGGTGTCGACGCCTTGCGGCGTGACATTGCCGTGCGCATAGGCATGCGGCAAGGTCAGCAGGGAAGTGAGGGCAACGGCGCCGGCGGCCGCCATGCCGAGCAGGGTACGAATCGAATAGGTCATGCTGGTCTCCTTGGTTTTTTAGTGAATATCCAAGAAGAGCAAATGCCATGCCATGCGTATATGCCCCGCATCCGGCCACCCATGTATCAATTTGGAACAGCTGCAACACGTATTTGTGTCACCGCGCGCGTCAGCACACAGCGCCCAACAAACTATCAGACGTAAAAAAACCCCAACCAGATCACCGGAAGGGGTTTTTTCGAATAACAAG
>NZ_LRIB01000016.1:0-20463 GCF_001758715.1 Janthinobacterium sp. HH104
ATGGCATGCAAGAGGTCAGCGGTTCGATCCCGCTTACCTCCACCAACAGCGCAGAAACAGGTAGTGAATAAATCAAAGTCGCCTCGAGCGGCTTTTTTATTTTGGCGAAGTATTTCCGCCATACCCTCGGGGGAATATGGCTAAGCTGTTAGCGCGCTTGCATGGTATGCAAGAGATCAGCGGTTAGCTCCCGCAAACCTCCACCAACAGCGCAGAAATCGCGCAGTAATCAAAGTCGCCTGGAGCGGCTTTTTTTATTTCCATGCCCCGTTCTGGAGTAGGGCGTAGGTCGGATTAGCGCAGCGTAATCCGACAGCACCATCGGCCTAACTCGGCATCCATAAGTCGCTTATGCGGCTTTTTTTGCGCCTGCTGAAATCGCAATAACGCAGTATTGCCATATCGCACGAGCATCTTCTGCCTCATAGAGAGATCCCTGCAAATAAGATGGAAAATAAAACCCCCGGCAGTTGATTTCGTGAATCACCCCATGCTATACTTCGCGCACGCTTTTTTGAGGGGCTAAGCAAAGCCTTCAACGAAGAGTCCGCTGAGAGTAAAGCCAGCACAGGTCCCCATCGTCTAGAGGCCTAGGACATCACCCTTTCACGGTGAGTACAGGGGTTCGAATCCCCTTGGGGACGCCAGACCGGCTGAATCAGCCAACAACAAAGCCGCCTGGTAACAGTGCGGCTTTTTTGTTATGGGCTGCCATGTCACGTTTTCTTTTCTCCTTTGAATATGCCATTAGCTACCGATCGCGTGCCATCCCTGGCCATTTTCTGCAAAGTCGTCGACAACTACGGCGATATCGGCATTTGCTGGCGCCTCGCGCGGCAGTTGGGCGGCGAACACGGCGTGGCCGTCACCCTGTGGGTCGACGATCTTGTCAGCTTTCAGCGCATTTGCCCCGCGATCGACGTGGCAGCCGAAGCGCAGCAGGTGTCCGGCGTCACGATACGCCACTGGCGCGGCCAGGATGGTGTATTTGTGCCCACCGATATCGCCGATATCGTCATCGAGTTCTTTGCATGCGACATTCCGCCCGGCTATATCGCCGCCATGGCGCAGTGTTCGCCGCAGCCCGTGTGGCTGAACCTGGAAGGCTTGACAGCGGAAGAGTGGGTCGAGGGCTGCCATGCGCTGACGTCGCCGCGCCACGGCATGATCAAGCATTTCTTCTTCCCCGGCTTCACGGATAAAACGGGTGGCTTGCTGCGCGAAGCGGCGCTCGACGAGCAGCGGCTGGCGTTCCAGGCCGATGCCGCCGCCATGGCGGCATTCCTCGGGCAATTCGGCGTGACGGCGACGGACATGCGCGCCTTGAAAGTGTCGCTGTTCTGCTATCCATCCGCTCCCGTCGCCGAGCTGTTTGCTGCCTGGCAGGCGGGCAGCGAGCCCATCACCTGCCTGGTGCCGGAAGGCGTCGCGTTCGATGCCGTTCAAGCGTTTATCGGCGACGATGCGGCGGTGCCCGGTGTGGCGCGCACGCGCGGCGCGCTTACCGTGCGCGTGCTGCCTTTCGTGCCGCAGGACGATTACGACCGCCTGTTGTGGGCCTGCGACGTGAACCTGGTGCGCGGCGAGGACTCGTTCGTGCGCGCGCAATGGGCTGGCCAGCCGTTTCTCTGGCATATCTATTTGCAGGATGAAAACTTGCATCACGTGAAATTGCGCGCCTTCCTGCAGCGCTATGCGGCGGATGCGGACGGCCCCATCGACAGCCTGGTGCAGGCGGCGCTGGCCTGGAATGGCGCCAGCGCGGACGCCTTGCCGTGGGCGCAGCTGTGGCCCGCATTGCAGGCCGATCTGCCGCGCATCCGGGCGCGCGCGCAGGCTTGGCAGCGGCAGATGCAGGCTAATGGCGATCTGGCAAGTAACCTGCTGGCGTTCGCTGGCGCGACGAGATAGGCGCTTGCCCAAAATTAAGGTAAAATGCCCGGTTATTTCTAACGTATTTTTAACCGATCAAACGCAAGCTTGCGGCGCTGATGGCGCACAGGCGGCAGATGGTCTTCATGCAACCCACTTTTTACGTACATTCCTATGAAACCCGCAAAAGAAATTCGTGTTGGCAATATCATCATGGTCGACAGCAAGCCAATGATCGTGTTGCGTTCTGATGTCAACGGTTCGAGCCGCACGGGCTTCACCTACAAATGGAAGATGAAAAATCTTCTGACGAACACCCCGATGGAAAACGTGTTCCGCGGCGACGACAAGTTCGACGTTGTTGTTCTGGATAAAAAGCCAGTGACGTATTCGTACTTCGCCGACCCGCTGTTCGTGTTCATGGACACCGAGTACAACCAGTACGAAATCGAAGAAGAAAACCTGGGCGAAGCGCTGAACTACCTGAAAGATGGCATGGAATGCGAAGCCATTTTCTACGACGGCAAAGCTATCTCCGTTGAACTGCCTACGACCATCGCCCGTCAAGTGGTGTACTCGGAGCCAGCGGTCAAGGGCAACACCTCGGGCAACGTCCTGAAAGAAGCCAAGATCGAAAACGCCATCGACGCGCACCGCCACACCGTGCAAGTGCCGCTGTTCGTGGCACAGGACGACGTCATCGAAATCGACACCCGCACCAACGAATACAAGCGTGTCGTACGCAACTGATTTGCTCCAGTACTGGACCATCAAGAAACGCTGCCTTCGGGCGGCGTTTTTTTTGCTTGGAAAATAATTCCTTATCACAACTATTAGCTTGCAAGGACTGCTATGCTATGGCTAGCACATTATTGCGTTAGAAACATTGAGGTTTCCTGGAGATACGATGCAGCGCAGTCAGATGTTACGCAGTGGCGCGTCCCGGAGCGTGCCGCGCCCCGTACTGGCCCGTGCCACGGCGCCGGCCAGTCCCATGGCCCATCTGCTCGACGCCGGCGTCTTGCCGCAACAGCAGATGATGCAGGCAGGCAAACTCAGTTCCCATGCGCTGACGTCGCAGTACCTGGCCCGCATCCGTTCCCTGTGCAGCATCGGCGCGCGCGCCTATCCCGGCATTGAAATCAATCCCGACGCCTTGAAAATCGCCCTGGAAATGGACCGCGAGCGGCAAGTGCACAAGGTGCGCGGCCCCTTGCACGGCATCCCCGTCGTCTTGCGCGACAACATCGCCACGGGCGACCGCATGAAGACGCGCACGCAGGCGCCGCTGGCCACGCATGCCAGCTGCGATTCCTTCGTGGCGGCGCGCTTGCGCGCGGCCGGCGCCGTCATCATCGGCAAAAGCAATTTGCGCCAGTGGGCGGCCGTCAGCGTGCCGCATGCCAGTGCCAGCTGGGCCGGACTCACCATCCTGGCCGTCGACAGCGCGGCGGACGGCTCCATCGTCGCGCCAGCTTCAAACTGCGGCCTGGTTGCCATCAAACCCACGGGCAGGGCCGCTGGCGGGCAGGGAGGTGAGCCAGCCACTGCCGGACCAATGGCGCCCAGCGTGCGCGAGGCGGCCTGGCTGCTTGCCGCCTTGAGCGGCGAGCGCCTGGCCGATGGCGTGGTGTTCGATGCCGCCGGCTTGCGCGGGCGCCGCATCGGCGTGGCGCGCAGCCTGTTCGGCCTGTGCGCCGGCACCGATGCCCTGATCGAGCAGGCGCTGAACGTGCTGCGCGAGCAGGGCGCGGAACTGATCGAATTGCCTCCCGCGTCGGGGCCGGGCGGCATCGAAACGCTGCTGCACTCGCATGGCCTTGATGCGCTGGTGGGGCCGACTTGCCATGGCGTAGCGCAGCCGCAGTCCGACTTGCCGCACATCACGGTGCCTGCCGGCGTGCTCGGGGGCTTGCCGGTCGGCTTATCCTTCATCGGTCCTGCCCACGGCGAGAAGCCACTCATTGCGATGGCGTATGCCTATGAGCAGGCGACCTTGCACCGGCGCACGCCCGCACTGCCATCGAGCATCACCCTGGCGCTGCGCCGACCATGATGATTCCTTTCGTTTTCTTTCGATAAACTATGCTTGCAACCTTGCTGCTGAGTGCGGCCGTGGCCGCCACCCCGACTCCTTTCGATGCCGAGCAACTGTCCGGCAGCTGGTCCGACAGCGTGAATACAAATAGTGTGTGCGAAGAAGCGCGCCACTTCACGCGCATGCAGCTATCAGACGACCATCAGCGGCTGGCGATCTTCAACGACCGCACGTGGAAAAGCAAGCTGGGCGAAACCAACCGCTTTGCCGCGACGGTGGTGGCGGAAACGGAGCGTAGCCTGACGTTACGCTATGACAATGAAACCCGCCTCAATGCCGCCGGCAAGTTGGTGGAATGGCAATTGATCATCGTCGCGCCCGGCGTGTACCGCTGGCGCGAGACGGGCTGGCCCGAAGGCAAGGTCAACGGGGTGGTCGGCATCCGCTGTTCTCCCTGAGGCGCGCGCACAAGCATGCCATTCTGCTATGCTTTCGGCATTATTCGATATTGTTAGGAAATTGCATGTCCGCACGTTTGCTCTTGCCCCTGTTCCTGGGCGCTGCTGTGGCGCTGGCCGCCATGCCGGCGCAGGCCCGTACGCCGAGGCTGTCGCTGATCGAGCAGGCGCAAAGTTGCGACGGCGGCGCTACCTGTCCGTATTTTCCCGACGTCTACAAGGCGGACTACGCCTTTCGCAAGGCTTTTAATGTCGGCTTGAAAAAGGCGGGCCTGAAGCGGCAGCGCTGGGTGCCCGATGGCGTGGCCAGCCCGCTCAAGCCGGTCGAGATCGACGGCAAGGCGCGCCTGCTGAGCAGCGTCTGCGAACCGCACAATTGCGGCCACCGCTATTCGATTTTGTACGACCCGGCCGCGCGCAGCATGACGGGCGTGTACATGGGCAGCGATGCCAAGGGCGGCGTGCGCACCGTCTACTTCGGCGAGCCCAGCATCGCAGAAGCCGAACTGCTGTACAAGAACTGATGCACGCGCCACTGTACATTTCCAGCGAGCGCGACGAACTGGACGTGCCCATGATCCACCGCTACCTGAGCGAGCAGTCGTACTGGAAGCGCGGCGTGGCGATCGACACGGTGCGCAAGGGGATCGCCAACGCGCTGTGTTTCGGCGGCTATGTGGATGGGCAGCAAGTGGCGTTCGCCAGGGTCGTCACCGACTACACGGATTTTGCGTATCTGCGCGACGTGTTTGTGTTGCCGCAATACCAGGGGCGCGGCTATGGCAAGCAGATGGTGGCCGCCGTGCTCGGCGATGCGCGTTTGCGCGATGTCGCCTGGATGCTGGGCACCGACGATGCGCATGGCCTGTATGCTGGCTTTGGTTTTACGCCGCTGGAGGCGCCGCAAAAGTACATGCGCCGCCCGGCGCCAGTAAAATTATCAAAAGAATAGTTGATTCCATAAAAACTATTGATATTGTCGTATCATATTAATATTGCCTTGATAATGACAATATGTCATTATGCGCGCTCTGCTGCGATTGCGCAGCCGTACTTTGCTGGTGTTTTGCCTTGCCATCGCCATACGGTGAGGGCGAGCTGAATGAGCGGTCTGACTGGTCGTCCCCTGGGTACGTTTTTTCGACAATGTAAAGGAATACATCATGAAACAATATGGCGCCGAATTTCTCGGCACGTTCTGGCTGGTACTGGGCGGTTGCGGCAGCGCCGTGCTGGCCGCGGCCTTCCCTGGCCTTGGCATCGGCTTTGTCGGCGTGGCGCTGGCGTTTGGCCTGACGGTGCTGACCATGGCTTACGCCATCGGCCACATCTCGGGCTGCCACCTGAATCCTGCCGTCTCGATCGGCCTGTGGGCCGGCGGCCGCTTTCCCGCCAGCCAACTGTTGCCATACATCATCGCGCAAGTGCTGGGCGCCATCGTGGCCGGCGGCGTGCTGTACGTGATCGCCAGCGGCCAGGCCGGTTTCGATGTGAGCAAGGGCTTTGCCTCGAACGGTTTCGGCGCCCACTCGCCGGGCGGCTATTCGATGCTGTCGGCGCTGGTCATTGAAATCGTGCTGACGATGTTCTTCCTGATCGTCATCCTGGGCGCCACCGACAAGCGCGCACCGGCCGGCTTCGCCCCGCTGCCGATCGGCCTGGCGCTGACCCTGATCCACCTGATCAGCATCCCCGTCACGAATACCTCCGTCAATCCGGCCCGCAGCACGGGCGTGGCCCTGTACGTGGGCGACTGGGCGACGAGCCAGCTGTGGCTGTTCTGGCTGGCACCGATCATCGGCGCTTTGCTGGGTGCGCTGGCCTACCGCCTGATTGCGGGCGAAAAAGAGTAGGCCGGCTTGGCCCGCAGGGCGTAAGCCGACAATGCCGGCAACGCAGCTTGTCGGCTTACGCGCGGCCTTGCCACGCTAAGCCGACCTACGCGGCTGGCCTACCGCCTGATTGCCGGCAAACGATTTGACGAAAGCAGCCCACGGGCTGCTTTTCTTGTTTACTCCGCGGCACGCCACTCGCTCAGGTAGTGCTGCGGCGTGCGGCCCAGGATGCGGCGGAACATGGCGCTGAAGGCGCTGGGGCTGGCGTAGCCCAGCGCATAGGCGATGGCGGCCACGCCTTCGCCCCGGTCTAGGCGGCAGAAGGCCTCGGCCAGGTGGACTTGCTGCAGCCATTGGCGGTAGTGCAGACCCGTTTCCTTGGGGAATAAACGGATCAGGGTGCGCGCGCTGGCGCCCGCATCCTGCGCCCAGTCCTCTATGCTGCGCCGGCTGCCGGGCGCGTCCATGATGGCCGAGCAGACGGCCACCAGGCGGCGGTCGCGCGGCCACGGGATGGCGAGGGGCACGGTATCGGCCGCCGCCAGTTCCGACAGGATCAGGTGCGCCAGCCAGTCGCCGCGGCCCTCTAGCGCATATTCGACCGGTTCGGCCAGCAAGGCCAGGATCAGTTCGCGCAGCAGCCGGCTCACTTCCAGCACCTTGCAATCGGCGCCATATCGGGCCGCCACCTGTGCGTCGATGTACACGGTACGCATGCTCAGTTCGCTCAAGATGTGGACTTCATGCACGATGCCCACGGGGATCAGCAGGGCGCGCCGCGGCGGCAACATCCACACGCCGTGCTCGGTGGACACGCGCATCACGCCTTCCGTCGCATACAGCAGTTGCGCCCGCACATGGCTGTGCGGCGCCGTATAGTCGCCCGCCGCATATTGCCGCGACATGGCCGTCACGGGGCGCGGCACGTGCTGGTAATCGTGCGAGCTGGTGCTGCGGCTGAACGGCACGCCATCGGGGTGGGTCTGGACGAGGGGTTGGGTGTACATGCTGGTCGTTGGATGCGCTCTTAATTGTCACCTAGTTGTCACTTGGGCGACGATTATTGGAAGTTATCAGTTCAGTGACCATACTATACTGGCTTCTTTGCCGGGCCGCCCGCCGAGCCCGATTATTGCGGATGACACATGCACACAACCACAACTGCTCCAGCATTGGCCAAGTCCGTGCCGGCGGCTCCTTCGCTTCATAGTTCCCAACAACAATCCGGTCTGGCCATGCACATCCTGGGCGCCGTCGCCTTCGTGCATTTGCTCAATGACTTGATCCAGGCATTATTGCCGTCGATTTATCCGATGCTGAAAGCCGAGTTTTCACTCAGTTTTACCCAGGTCGGCCTCATAACCCTGACGTTCCAGTGCACGGCTTCCTTGCTGCAACCCTGGATCGGCTTGTACACGGACCGCCGTCCGCTGCCATTCCTGCTGCCCGTCGGCATGTGCTTTACCCTGGCCGGCGTGCTGATGCTGTCCGTCGTCTCGACCTTTCCCACCTTGCTGATCGCCTCGGGCCTGATCGGCGTCGGTTCCTCGACCTTCCACCCGGAAGCGTCGCGCGTGGCGCGCATGGCCTCGGGCGGGCGCTACGGCTTTGCCCAGTCGCTGTTCCAGGTGGGCGGCAATGTCGGTTCCGCGCTGGGACCGCTGCTGGCGGCCGCCGTCATCGTCAACCGTGGCCACGGCAATATCGCCTGGTTCAGCCTGCTGGCAGTGCTGGCCATCGGCGTGCTGTACAAGGTCAGCCACTGGTATAGCGGCCACCTGGCCAGCTTCAAGCCGAAGGCGGGCGGCCACGGCCCTAATTTGTCGCGCAACAAGGTGATGGGGGCGCTGGGCGTGCTGGCCCTGCTGGTGTTTTCCAAGTACATCTACATGGCCAGCCTGTCGAGCTACTACACGTTCTACCTGATCGACAAATTCCACCTGTCGCTTGGCGATGCCCAGCTGTATTTGTTCCTCTTCCTCGCCGCCGTGGCGGCCGGCACCTTCATGGGCGGCCCCATCGGCGACCGTATCGGCCGCAAGCGCGTGATCTGGATTTCCATCCTGGGCGCCGCGCCATTTACCCTGCTGCTGCCCTACGTCGACCTGTTCTGGACGGCCGTGCTGACGGTGATCATCGGCTTCGTGATTTCGTCCGCGTTTTCCGCCATCGTCGTTTTCGCGCAGGAACTGGTGCCGGGCAAGGTGGGCATGATCGCGGGGATTTTCTTTGGCCTGATGTTTGGCGTGTCGGGCATCGCCGCCGCCGCGATGGGCCACCTGGCCGACGTGGCGGGCATCGCCTATGTGTACAAAATCTGCTCCTACCTGCCGCTGCTGGGCATATTGACGGTGCTGCTGCCGCATATCGAACAGGCGAAAAAATAAGCCAGCGCCGCGGGAGGGCTTGACGGCCCGCCCGCGCGCATGCGATATTGTCTCCATGATCTCTTCCATCCTCCCTCCAGTCCTTGCATACCGCGCCGCCGCTGCGCTGTGTCCGTGTACCTGGCTTCGCGAGGATGCGGCCCGGCGCCGTTAAACTTTTTACTCCTCATTCCGATGGCCACAGCGTTGAAAAACCTGTGGCCATTTTCTTTTCCGCAACGCGCATGAAAGCCCCGCATGACACTACATTTGTACGACACGTATAGCCGCAGCCTGCGGCCCTTCGAGACCATTGCGCCGGGCGAGGCGGGCCTGTACGCCTGCGGTCCCACCGTCTACGATTATGCGCACATCGGCAACCTGCGCACCTATCTGTTCGTCGACGGCTTGCGCCGCGCGCTCGAATTCAATGGCTTGCAGGTGCGCCACGTGATGAACATCACGGACGTCGGTCATCTGACGTCGGATGCGGACAGCGGCGATGACAAGATCGAGGCGCGTAGCGCCCGCAGCGGCAAGTCGGCCTGGGATATCGCCGCTGAATTTACCCGCGCGTTCGAGGGCGATCTGCAGCAGCTCAATATCCTGCCGCCCACCGTCTGGTGCCGCGCCACCGACCACATCGTCGAGCAGATCGCCTTCATTCTCGACCTGGAGGCGAAGGGCTATACCTACCGCACGGACGACGGCATTTATTTCGACACGACGCGCCAGGACAGCTATGGCAAACTGGCGCGCCTGAACCGCGACGGCCTGCAGGCGGGCAAGCGCGTGGACCTGGGAGAGAAACACGACATCTGCGACTTCGCGCTGTGGAAGTTCAGCGGCGTGCCGGGACAGCGGCAGATGGAGTGGGACAGTCCATGGGGCCTGGGTTTCCCGGGCTGGCATATCGAATGCTCGGCCATGGCGGAAAAGCACCTGGGCGCTTACTTCGACATCCATTGCGGAGGCGAAGACCACGTGGCAGTCCACCACAGCAACGAGATCGCACAAACGGAAGCGCGCCACGGCACGCGCCTGGCCAACTTCTGGCTGCATGGCGCCTTCCTGAAAACACAGGATGCGAAGATGTCGAAATCGTCGGGCGACTTTTTACGCCTGCACAGCCTGGTGGAGCAGGGCATCGATCCGCTGGCCTACCGCTACCTGTGCCTGGGCGCCCACTACCGCAGCAGCCTCAATTTCACGGACGAAGCGTTGCGCGCCGCCAGCAGCGGCCTGGCGCGCCTGCGCGTCAGCGTGCATGGCCTTGGCAAAGCACAGGGGGAGGCTGATCCCTCGTGGCTGGCGCGCTTTGCGGCGAAGGTCAACGATGACCTGAACTTTCCGCGTGCATTGGCCGTGGCCTGGGAGCTGCTGAAAAGCAGCCTGCCGGACGCCGTGAAAAAGGCCACCATGGCCCGCTTCGATGCGGCCCTGGGGCTCGACCTGCTAGCCTGGCAGCCGGCGCAGGTGGCCGTGCCGCAGCCGGTGCAGGCGTGGATGGCGGAACGGGCTATCGCCCGCGCGCAGCGCCAGTGGGCCGAGGCGGACCGCTTGCGCGCACTGGCGCGCGCGGCCGGCTATGACATTGACGATACGCCGCAGGGGCAACAGGCGCGGCCTTTGTGAAGATGTCCGGCATAATGGCCGCCTGATGAAACTGGAGATGCCGTGAAGCGCCGTTTGCTGATACTGAGTTGTTGCCTTGTCTTTTCTGCCGCCCGGGCGGCCAGTGAGTGTCCGGGCTTTCCCGCGCTGGCCACCTCCGGCGAAACGCTGCTGGCGCAAGTGCGCGCGCTGCCGCCCGTCGGCATCGACCGCGAACGGCAGGCGTGCGCGCCAGCGACCGTCATCGATTTCGCCTACAGCGGCGGGGTGCTGTGCAGTTTTGGCAGTGAAGCGGATGCGGCGACATCTGCCGTCACGCGCCTGGCCGATGGCGGTGAACTGGTCGAATACCTGTATCTGTTCCCGTATGCGCCGGCCACGCACGCGCGCTTGCTGGCGCTGCTGGCCGCGCGTTTCACGCCAGTGGACAAGGCAGCCTGGCCCGCCTTCCTGCAAGCCGCCAGGCCGGGCAAGGAAACCACGGCCCTGTTCACGCATGGCGGCTTTTATATTTCGCTGGGCAAGCCTACCGAAGGCGATCCTGCCGAATGGTATTCGAATGTGATCTTTGAAAAGGTGGACAAGCCTGCGCTGGGCGTGCGCAAGGTGTGCAAGGAAGCTCGCGATGGCTGAAGCGGATGCCTTTCCGGCCGCACTGGCAGGCACTGTGGCGCAGCTGTTGCCTGCGCTGGCATATGGCCAGTTGCATGCGCCCGTTCGGTCGTTTTCGGTATGCCAGGATGGCGAGACTTTGCTGATCCCGACGCGCACGTATTACGATAGCGAGCGGCTGCTGGCTTGTACGCGGCTGCCCGGCGACGCGGGCGTGATCGCCCTGTGCCTGGGCGCGCGCCACCATGACGGCCATGTGCGCGAAGCGTGTGCAAGGCAGCTGTTGCTGCAGGAGCGGGCGTGGACGGTGCCGTTCGTCGTGCACCTGTGCGGCGAATACGTGCTGGAGATTATTGAGATAATTGGCGCGGCGCTGCCGGCCTGGAATACGCAGGCGCTGGCGCGCTACCTGCGGGAGAACCCCGCCTATGTGGACACGCTGGAGCGGCGCACGATCAGTTACTGGAGCTGCTACTACCGCCGGCGCCATCCCGCGTGGGATAGCTACCCGGGACGCAGGACCATGGCGGCCCTGCGTGCATTGCAGCAGCTTACGCCTCGATAAAGCGCATCTTGAAGCTGCGGCCCTTGATATTGCCGAAGTCGCGGCCCAGGGAGTTACCGGCGTTGAGGCGCTTGAAGGCCGCTTCGGCCACCTTGCGGTCCAGTGCCACGTAGGTCATGAACTCGAACACGTTGATCTTGCCCACCTGCTCCTTGGTGAGGCCAGCGTCGCCCGTCAGCGCGCCCAGCAAGTCGCCCGGGCGCAGCTTGTCTTTCTTGCCGCCCATGATGCACAGGGTGACCATGGGCGCCGGCAGCGCCTCCATGCCGTCATCTTCCGCCAGTTCCTTCAGGTCGTGCCATTCGGCGGCGCTGTTCTGGTATTGCTCGATCAGCTTGACCCATTTTTTCTCGTTCGGCGCGCACAGCGACAGGGCCAGGCCCTTCTTGCTGCCGCGGCCCGTGCGGCCGATGCGGTGGATGTGCACTTCCGTGTCCTTCGACACGTCGACGTTGATCACGGCGCCCAGGTCGGAAATATCGAGGCCGCGCGCGGCCACGTCGGTGGCCACCAGCACGGAGCAGCTGCGGTTGGCGAACAGCACGAGGATTTCATCGCGCTCGCGCTGTTCCAGCTCGCCGTACAGGGCCAGCGCGGAAAAGCCTTGCTGGCGCAGCTCGTCGGCCAGTTCGCGGCAATGCACCTTGGTGTTGCAGAAGGCCAGCGTGGATTCCGGCTTGAAGTGTTTGAGCAGTTTGCCGACGGCGCTATTGCGCTCGTCGAAGCCGATTTCATAGAAGCGCTGCTCGATCTTGTCGTTGTCGTGCTGCGCCTCGACCGTCACTTCCAGCGGATTGACGAGGAACGACGCCGTGGCGCGGCGGATATCTTCCGGGTACGTGGCCGAGAACAGCAGGGTCTGGCGACGCGCCGGGCAGGCGCTGACGATGCCGGCGATTTCTTCGTAAAAGCCCATGTCCGTCATGCGGTCCGCTTCATCGAGCACCAAGGTTTGCACGTGATTCAGGTTGATGGTGCCGCGGCCCAGGTGGTCGCGCAAACGGCCCGGCGTGCCGACGACGATGTGCGCGCCGTGTTCCAGCGAGGCGATTTGCGGGCGCATCGGCGCGCCGCCCGTGAGGGTCAGGATCTTGATGTTGCCAGCCGCGCGGGCCAGGCGGCGCAGCTCATTGGCCACCTGGTCGGCCAGTTCGCGCGTGGGGCACAGCACCAGGCCCTGCACGGCAAACCAGGCCGGATTGAGCTTGTGCAGGATGCCGATGCCGAAGGCGGCCGTCTTGCCGCTGCCCGTTTTCGCCTGGGCGATCAGGTCGCGGCCATCGAGTACGGCCGGCAGGCTTTGCGCCTGGATGGTCGTCATCTCGTGGTAGCCGAGCGAGTCCAGGTTGGCCAGGAAGGCGGGCGTCAGCGGCAGGCTGGAAAAAGAAGTGGTGGCGGATGTGGTGTTCATAAGGGCGGAGCCGGTAAAAAGCGGGTGGATGGGCACAGTCTACAGGCGTTATACGCCCTTGTGCGGATGGTTGTGGAAGCTGGCGGCAAACGGCCGCCGGCGTTGGGGGACTAGTTGTCGGGCGCCCAGATGGGCAAGCCGGTCAGATCGAGGCCAGCGTCGCGCGTCCATACGGGCAGGCCCGTGGCGTCGGTCGGCTCCAGCAATTCAAGCTGCACCTGCTTCAGCGCCACCTTGCGCGCGCGCGTGCGGCGTTGCGGTTCCGGCGCCGGCTCTGGCGCCTCGTGCGCTGGCGGCGGGCCGAAACCGGGCAAGTCGATGGTGGCGTTGTCTTTTTTATCTCTCATTTGCTAACCTCTTTCCCTGGCTTGCGAAAGCCAGGGGGCGGGCAAGGTGCTGCCCGCCTATGTCTATACGCTTTAACTTCATCCACAAAACAAAAGCCCGGCTACTGGAGTCGGGCTCATTGTTGGAACAACCGTCAGGAATACCTGTCCTGCGGATTTAAGTGCGGCACGCAGTGTATCACAGGCGTGCCGCATTGTGGGTGGCTTAGCGGAAGCTCAGAGCGCCCGTCAGGTCGCCCGGCGGCAGCGCGCCGCGCGACGCAAAGGCGTCGTTGCGCACTTTCAGGCCTTCGAGCAGCGGCAGGTCGTGCAGGCGCGTGATCAGGCGCAGGATCGACGTCGTGTCATAAAAACTGTGGTCGACGGCGCCTTTCTTCGCGTACGGCGAGACGACGATGGCGGGAATGCGCGTGCCCGGACCCCAGCGGTCGCCTTTCGGCGGCGCCACGTGATCCCACCAGCCGCCGTTTTCATCAAACGTGATCACGACGATCATGTCCTTCCACTGCGGCGATTCCTTCAAATGCTGGATGACGTTGGCCACGTGCTGGTCGCCCGATTCGATATCGGAATAGCCGGCGTGCAGGTTCAGATTGCCCTGCGGCTTGTAGAAGGTCACGGCCGGCAGCTTGCCCGCCACGGCGGCGGCGAGGAATTTGTTCGAGATCGGGCTGTCGCCTGTGCCGCCGTCGCGCAGGTGTTCGGCGCGCGCAGCCGTGCCTGGCGCGAACTGCTTGAAGTAGTTCAGCGGCTGGTGGTGGAACTGGAAGTTCGGCTTGCTGCCGCCGCCTTTGTGGTCGAGCGCCGCTTGCCAGCCGCCGCCATACCACGCCCAGCTGACGCCCTTGCGCGACAGCAGGTCGCCGATGGTGTCATAGGTTTGCGGCGGCAGGGTGTTCGCGTCGGCCGGGTCGGCATGCAGCGGGTCGCCGTCGAAGGCGGGGCGGATGTAGCTCGGCTGATATGGCGGGGCCATGGTGTTGACGGCATAGCCGTCCGGCGTGATGGCGCCGTCATTGACGTATTTCGGCTTGCCGTCCAGCGCGGAGGCGGGGCAGTCGGGCGAAATCGCCAGGCGCACGCCTTGCGGGCCGTCGGACAGCACGGCGATCTTTTTCTTCGCCGCCGTTTCGGATGCATTGAAATATTCGTTGGCGCGGCCCGTGACGAGGAACTGGTGGTTCATATAGGAGCCGCCGAAGGCTGCCATGAAGAAGTTGTCGCACAGCGTGTATTGCTCGGCGATCTGCCACAGGTTCAGGTTTTTCGACGTTTCACCGTAATGGCCCATCACCAGGCCGCCGCTGTCGGCCCACGCGGCAAAGCCGTCGTTCTTGCCGCTGTTGATCTGCATCTGGTTGTTATAGAAGCGGTGCACGAGGTCGCGCGTGATGATGCTCTCGGGCAGGGGCTTGCCGGCCGCGTCGCTCAATTTGTAGGGCGCGTTGGGCAGACCGGAAATCTGGTCTTCCTTGATCAGGTAATCGGTGCCGCCGATATTTTGCTGGTTCGGCACGAGGCCGCCCCAGATCTTCGGCAGCGTGGCCAGCGGCTTGCCGTCGCGGTCCAGCTGCTGCGCCTGTTCCGCCGTGACGGCGGACAGGGGCGCGCTGGTGCCGGGGAAGTTGGCGAACAGGTTGTTGAAGCTGCGGTTTTCCAGGTAGATCACGACCACGTTCTTGACGTGCGCCTTGAGTTTCGCGTCGAGCGAACCCTTGGCGATGGTCTTTTTGGCGGGCGCGGCGTCGGCCAGCGCCGGCAGGCTGGCGGCCAGGCCGACTGCGGAAGCAGCCTGGAAAATGCGCCGGCGCGAGGGATTGGCGGGTTGGTCGGCCGGATCGGCTGGCAGGGCGGGGGCGAGGTCCTTCACACATTCTCCTTGGGTGTCTCTATGGGCACGGGCGTTGGCGGCAATGGCCGGCAACGCCCGTGAAGCGGGAAAATTGTATCACCGGCCCTGCGCCGGTGTGAAATGCTAGAACTGGTAACGCACGCTCAGCGCCACCTTGCGGGCCGGACCATACATGCCCGAGTACCACCAGTCCGACACGGAAGCCGTGTATTTTTTGTCGAACAGGTTGGCCACGTTGACGGTGGCAGACAGCTTGTCGTTGACGTCGTAGCGCGCCATCAGGCTGGCCACCGAGTACGCCTTCTGTTCCCAGTGCATGGTGCTGTTGATCTGCCACGCGTCGATGTCCGAATACACGCGGCTTTGCCAGTTCACGCCGCCGCCGATGGTCAGGCGATTGAGGTCGCCGGGCAGGCGGTAAGTCGTCCACAGTTTCACCAGGTGGCGCGGGAAGGTGGTCAGGATGGCCTTGCCGGCATTGTTTTCCGTCTGGCTGTACGACCACGATGCCGAAATATTCCAGTCCGGCGTGATGGCGCCCGTCGCTTCCACGTCCACGCCCTGGGTCTTGGCGCCCTTAATGGCGCGGTTGGCAGGATTGTTCGTGCCAGGCACGGTGTAGCCGGGGTCCGATTCGGACAGATTGCTCTGGCGGATCTGGTACAGCGCGGCAGAGGTGTTCAGGCGGCCATCGAGCCAGCCGCTCTTGATGCCCGCTTCAAAGGTCTTGCCTTCGCGCGGCGCCAGCAGCTTGCCGTAGCGGTCTTGCGATGCTTGCGGCTGGTAGATGGTGGAGTAGCTGGCGTAGGCGCTGTGCGTGCCGTCGATATCGAATACGAGGCCGCCATACGGCGTGAAGACACGGCTCTCCGAGGCAGGGGACGCGCTGTAAAAATTCACGGAAGGCGCGTCCGAGATGTAGTTCTCGCTGTAGCGCAGCACCTTGGCGCCGGCGATCAGTTTCAGGCGTTCGGAGAGGTTGAAGCGGCTGGCCGCGTAGGCGCTGGCCTGGCGGCGAGTGCTGTCATAGATAACGGTGGTGCCGCCAAACACGGGCGTTGCCGTGCGATTCCAGCGGTACAGGTTGACGGGCGTGTTTTCGACGCCCCTGTCGAAACGGCCATCGGTCGTGCTTTGAAATTCGCTGTAGTCCATGCCCAGCACCAGCTCGTGCTGGCGGCCGAACGCGCTGAACGGCCCGCGCACATTGACGTCCACGCTGTTGACCTGAAGCTGGTAGTCGCGGTAGTCGGCGTTCAAGCTCAGGCCATCGCCCGTGGCCTGGTCGGGAAAGCCGCCACTCACGCTCAGGTAGACGGCGCGTTCTTCCTGCGACGATTGCACGCGGTTGGCCGAGATTTTCAGTTTCCAGTCGTTGGCCAGCGCGTGCTCCACGGTGGCGAAGAGGTCGGTCGAATTGGTGTCGAAGCGGTTCGACTTGGCGGCCGGGCTGAAAGAGCGCGGCAGGTCCGTCATGACGCCATTGCTGTAGAACAGGGGGAAGCCCAGGTAGGACAAGGATCCGTTCGAGCGCTTGCGCTGGTGCGTGACGCCGGCCGTCAGCTTCGTGTCGCGTGACAGATCCGCTTCGACCACGCCGTAGACCACTTTCTTGTTGCGGCTGTAGCCGTCGATGATGCTGTCGCCTTCTTCGTACACCGTCACCAGGCGGCCGCGCACGCTGCCAGTCTCGTTCATCGGACCCGAGACGTCGGCCATGGCGCGCCGCTCATCATAGGAAGCCAGCTCGCCCTCGACCGAGGCCTGGAACTGCGCCGTCGGCTTCTTGCGCACCATGTTGATGGCGCCCGAGGCGTCGCCCGCGCCCGTCATCAGGCCCGAGGCGCCGCGCAGCACTTCGATGCGGTCGTACAGCGCCATGTCGGCCAGGCTTTGCGACGGTATCGCATTGAGGCCCAGGTTTTCCGAATGCGTGCTGACGCCATCGAGCTGGTAATTGGTGATCGAATAGCCGCGTGAAGTAAAGCCCGTGCGTTCGCTGCCCAGCGAGAACAGCGTGATGCCCGGCGTCTGTGCCATCACTTGCGCGATCGTGTTCAAACCCTGGTCCTGCATGCGCTGCTGCGTGATGACGCTGACCGACTGCGGCGTTTCCCTGACCGACAGGCCCAGCGGCGTGGCCGTGGCGATCGGCAGGGTGGAGACATACGCGCCCGAGCCTTCCGTCGCATCCTGCTGCGCCTTGACCGATACTTCCGGCATCATCGCCATCGCTTCGCCACCCGCCGCCGCATCGGCCGGGCGCAGCACATAGCTGCCGTTGGCACTGCGTTCGGCCTTCAGGCCCGTGCCGCGTAGCACGCCGTTCAGGGCGGCCAGCACGTCGTGGCGGCCGCTCAAGCCGGCCGAGGTCTTGCCGCGCGTCTGCTCCGGCGTGAAACTGAGGATGACACGCGACTGGCTGGCGACCTGGCGCAGCGCCGTGGCCAGGTCGCCGGCCGGCACCTGGAAGTCGAGGCTGGCCGCAGCGGCGGCCGCGCTTTCCTGCGCCAGGGCTGGCGTCTGGACGTTCAGCAGCAGGGCCGAACCGATGAAGACGAGCTCGATGGCATACGCCATGGGTTTGATACGCGGCTTGGAATGAATGGCAGGAGACATGGTTACCTTGTGGTGTAGTCGTCAAAAAAGAACGTTGCCTACACAGGTCACGCGAGAATCGGAAGCGGGTACTTTTTTTGCGCCGGCGTCAAAATATATTTTCAGCGCGGCTGGCGCGCCTCGACCTGCACCCAGTAGCGCGTGCGCAGGCGCACGTCCACGGGCAGGGAGTCGGGCAGCGACAGCAGCACGGCATCCAGGTCGGCCAGCGGGAAGACGCCGGAGATGCGCAGGCCGGCGACGGCGTCGTCGCAGCCCAGCAAGCCGTGGCGGTAGCGGCTCAGTTCATGCAGGAAGTCGCGCAGCGGCATGGCGTCGGCCAGCAGCAAACCCTGGCGCCAGGCCCAGACATCGGGCGAGACGGCGTGCGCGGGCAAGGTATTCTGCGCCGTCATGCCGCCGCCCTGGCCCGCGCGGAGCACCGGGCTGGCGTTGCCATGGCGCGGCATCAGCCGCACGGCGCCTTCCTCGACGGCGACCACGGTGCTGCCGTCCGCCTGGCGCACCGAGTAGCGCGTGCCCAGCGCCTGCGCGTGGCCTTGCGCCGTTTCGACGAGGAAGGGGCGGTAGGGCATGCCCGTTTCGCGGGCCGTGGCGATGAACACTTCGCCCTGCACCAGTTGCAGCAGGCGCTGCGTGCCCGTGTAGCGGATGTTGACGGCGCTGCCGCTGTTCAGGTGCAAACGGCTGCCGTCGGGCAGGGTCAGCTCGCGGCGTTCGCCCACGCCGGTCGACAGGTCGGCCAGCGCGGCGCGGGCCATGTCGGGCGCATATTGCGAGCGCGCGCCGAACCAGCCCGTGAGGCCGATGGCCGAGACCCACGCCAGCAACTGCAGGCTGCGGCGGCGCGAGATGGTCGAGGCAGGGCGGGAGCGCTGTGTCAACGCCGTGCGGCTGGCCTGCGCATCGAGTTCGCGCAAGCTGCCGCTGACGCTTTCGATGTGTTTCCACGCCCGTTCATGGTCGGGGTGCGCCTGGCGCCACTGCTGCCAGGCCGTTTTTTCCGCCGGCGTCGTTTCGCCGCTCATCAGGGTGGCCAGCCATTCGGCTGCCTGCATGGCGATGGCCAGATCGATGGGCTGGCCCTGTGCGTAGACGGTGGCGCCGCGCATGTCAGGAGGCGGTAAAATCGGGCACGGCAAAAAAGCATAGCAGGTTGGCCTTGCTCAGGTATTTTTTGACGGAATGCGTGGTGGTGCCCAGTTCGGTGGCGATCTCGGCGTAGGTCATGCCGTCCAGGTGTGCCAGCAGGAAAGCGGCCCTGGCCTTGGCGGACAGCTGGTCCAGCGCGCGGTCGACCAGCTGCAGCGATTCGAGCAGGATGGACATCGCTTCCGGCGACGGCGTGCTCGCTTGCGGCTGGTGCAGCAGGGCGTCGAGGTAAGCCCGTTCCAGCTCTTCGCGCCGGCAGTGGTTGGCCAGCAGGCGCTTGGCGATGGTGGCCAGGAAAGGGCGCGGCTGCGCGATCCCGGCACTGCTGCGCGCAACGAAGATCTTGATGAAGGTATCCTGCGCCAGGTCGCCGGCCAGCCCCGCATCGTGCAGGCGGCGCTTCAGCCAGTGCAGCAGCCAGGAATGGTGCTCGGCATACAGGGCCTGGAAGTCGGACGGAGGGGAAGGGGCGGACAGCATGCGAAGAGGGTGGGATATCTTAATCTAAATGAGAATTGTTCTCATAATAACGCAGCGGCGCGCGCCAGGCAATCGGGAAAACGCGGCGTTGCTGAAATGCGACTGCGCGCCCGGGCCACGCGCGGTGCCGGATTTGCGCCTGCGCACGGCAGATGTAAAAGTTTCCTTGGCGCAAGCTTTCATGTGAGAAAATGCGGCTTGTCGATGTGGTGCGGAGCGGAGCGAAAAATGATGTGGATGGTTGGCGGTGCCCTGGTTCTATTGGTCGCCAGATTTTTATGGCTGGCCTATTTTCATCGGGTCAACGCGATGTCGCGCCAGGCGGAATTGATGAACTGGCTCGATATCGGCCGGGTGTCGAACCCCGATGGCGGCAAGGATATTCTGTTGGCGAGAAATGAGCGCGGCGCCCGGATCGACTGGCGCACGGGCGAAGTCTGGCTGATGAACCCCAAGGTGGCCGAGCCGTTTGCCGATTTCCTCGCCGTCGAGCGCTGGCTGACGATGCGCGACATGCCGGCGGCGGGCAAGCTGGCCGCAGCCACGCCTGCGCCAGTGGAACCGGAACCGGAAGCGGCGCCTGAGCCCGGCCCCGTGCGCGATACCTTGCCGGCATTCCAGCAAAAAGTCGATGCCTGCCTGGCCAAGGCCGAAGGCGGCCAGGAATTGCTGGAAACCAAGCAGGCGTTCGAGGCGGGCAGCGAGCCCTATCTCGAGGCGTCGACGGAACTGAGCAAGACGGCGCTCGAGCTCGAAGTGTCGCCAGCCATGGTAGCGACGTTTCATATCAGCGCCTTTGCCGCCCTGTCCGAAACGGCGGGCGCCGACAAGCTGGAAAGAGTGGCGGCCAGCCTGCACGCGGCGGCCAGGCAGATCAGGGCCAGCGTCGCCGTGTAAAAAGCGGGCCTGACCCGGAATGAAAAAAACCGCTGACTCCCTTGCAGGAATCAGCGGTTTTTATGTATTGGTTGCGGGGACAGGATTTGAACCTGTGACCTTCGGGTTATGAGCCCGACGAGCTGCCAGACTGCTCCACCCCGCAGGCGAATTATAACCGAGTTTGTTGCATTGCGAAAGAGCGGATTGACACGAAGGGCATTTGCTTTGCATGAGGGCGGTAGGCATGCTGCGCCGCAATGGAAAAAGCCGCCGATCCCTTTGCAAGAATCAGCGGCTTTTTATATATCTGGTTGCGGGGACAGGATTTGAACCTGTGACCTTCGGGTTATGAGCCCGACGAGC
>NZ_LRIB01000017.1:0-96676 GCF_001758715.1 Janthinobacterium sp. HH104
CCACCCCTTCCCATCCCGAACAGGACCGTGAAACAACTTTGCGCCGATGATAGTGCTGCAACCAGTGTGAAAGTAGGTTATCGTCAGGCTTGTTATTCGCAGTAAGAGAAAAACCCGTCAAGCAATTGGCGGGTTTTTTTTCGTCTGGTGGTTTTGTTTTGGCGCCGCAGGTTCTTGTCGGCTTACGCGCGCAGCGCTAAGCCGACCTACGTTTATTGGATGGCCGGTAGGTCGGATTAGCGGGGCCGCCGAGGTGCGTAGCGCGTAATCCGACAACATTGTTGACATTCGCGTGGTGATTGCCTGCTACGCGCTTGTGCGTCAAGCCGACCTGGGGTATAATTCGCCTCCTCAGATCAGACGACTTGCTGCCCCGCTGGGAGCAGGTTGTTGAAAAAGTTATGCCTGATGACCATAGCAAGTTGGTACCACCCCTTCCCATCCCGAACAGGACCGTGAAACAACTTTGCGCCGATGATAGTGCTGCAACCAGTGTGAAAGTAGGTTATCGTCAGGCTTGTTATATAAAAAAACCCCGCTAGGTGCGGGGTTTTTTTTCGTTTGCAGCATTCATCGGATCAGATGCCCCAGGTGATGCTTTCATTTTCCGCCTTGGCCGAGCGCAGCATTTCCATCAGGGGATAGGCGCGCTGCGAGAAATGCACTTTTTGCGCGCGCGCATGGGCACCCGTTTCGCCATCTTCCAGGGTTTCTGGCGTATGCGCGTCGTGTTCGATGTCATTTTCCGGATGCAATTTGCTTTCCGCGACTTCTTTTTCCAGCAGGGCCAGGGCATCGCCCGCTTCGGCTGGCGTGATGACGCCACGCGTGGGGTTCTTGTGCAGAATGTCGAGGATACGCTGGGCATGTTCTTGATACATCAGCACTTCAGGGGAAGATTTGGATTTGAATGAGATCAACATAAGCGCTTTCTGAAACTTGTTGTTAGTGTCGAAACAATATCACGACTTGAAATGTCGCACAGGCCGTCCGTTTGTCCCGGATTGCATATTTGCAAGCCGGATAGGGCCATCTGTTGGACAACGCACGTATTTACAAGAGCTCGCTTATCGTGAAAACACCGGTTTAAGCGATCGTTAAGTCTTAATCCAGTTTCACCGAGTCCATGAAGGTGTCGATGGTGTCACGCGACAGCTTGCTTTCTTCACCGAGAATGATGATCTGGAAGATGCGCTTATCCTGCGCCACAAAACGGCCGACCAGCAAGACAGGCTTGCCTTGTTGCGTGCCTTTGGCCTCGATGCTGAGCGAACTGCGCTGCTGCGTTCCGGCAGCCGTGCTACTGGCCGCCGATGCGGATTTTTCGCTGCGCACGGTGCCGTTGATGTTTTTCAACAGGGCAGTCTGCATGGCGGGGAGGGCCGCTTGCGCCTGTTCTGCGTTGTCGAGCACGGCGCTGCCGATGGCGAAGGTATTGCCATCGACTTCGCTGGCCGTCATGGTCAGGCTGACTTTCTTGCCATCGAGGTCGACCTCGCGTGTCAGCACGGCCGGCTTGCCTGGAAACAGGGCCGTGAACTGGGCGTCGGGGCTGCGATAGTCGCGCCAGTCGAATTTCGGGCTGCAGGCGGACAGGACGCTGGCGGCCGCGAGCGTAGCCAGAAAGAGGGCAAGTGATGGTTTTTTCATCAGCAGATGGTAGCAGCGCCGCCAGTCACGCGCAATCGCGCACGCGTGGCGTTCGCGCTGGCTGCCTTATATTTCACGCAGCACGCGCCGGTACTGGATCGCTTCGGCGACATGCGCCTGCGTAATGCCGGGGCTGCCCGCCAGGTCCGCGATGCTGCGCGCCACGCGCAGTACCCGGTGATAGGTGCGCGCCGACCAGTGCAGTCGCGCCATGGCGCCATGCAGCAGCTGTTCACCATGCGTTTCCAGGCGACAATGTTGTTCGATTTCCGTGCTGCTCAGGCGCTGGTTCGCTTTGCCCTGGCGTGCCAGCTGCAGGGCAAAGGCTGCCGCGACCCGCGTGGCAATAGCTTGCGTGCTTTCGCCGGCGCCTGCGTGCCGCCCCAGCGCCGCCGGCGGCATGGCGGCCACTTCAATCTGCAGGTCGATACGGTCGAGTAGCGGACCGGACAGGCGGCTGTGATAACGGAGTACGGCGTCCGGCGTGCAGCGGCAGCGTCCCGAAGCATGGCCCAGATAACCGCAGGGGCAGGGATTCATGGCGGCGATCAACTGGAAGCGGGCAGGAAACTCGGCCTGGCGGGCCGCGCGTGAAATGCTGATCACGCCCGACTCCATGGGCTGGCGCAGCACATCGAGTACCCGGCGCTGGAATTCGGCGATTTCATCAAGAAACAGCACGCCGCAGTGGGCCAGCGAAATTTCTCCCGGGCGCGGCACGTTGCCGCCGCCCACCAGAGCCACGCCGGACGCCGTCTGATGCGGAGCACGGTAGGGGCGCCGCTTCCAGTGTTCCACCTTGAAGTGGCCGCCCAGCGAATGCACGGCGGCCGATTCCAGCGCCTCTTCGTCGCTCATGGGCGGCAGCACGCCGGGGAAGCGGCTGGCCAGCATGGTCTTGCCCGCGCCCGGCGGCCCCACCATCAGGACGTTATGGCCACCCGCGGCCGCCACTTCCAGTGCGCGGCGCGCCTGCTGCTGTCCTTGCACGTCGGCAAAGTCCGGATACGCAAAAGCAGGTACGGCCAGCATGGGCTGGTGGCGTTGCAGGACGGTCCGGCTGGCGTGCGCAGCAAAATGCGCGCAGACCTCGAGCAGGCTGTGGGCAGGATAGATGCAGGCATCGCTGACGAGCGCCGCTTCGTCTGCGTTCGCCTGCGGCAGGATGAAGGCGCGCGGCGTGCCCGCCTGACTGCGCTGCATGGCAAAGGTCATGGCCAGGGCGCCACGGATGGGGCGCAACTGGCCCGACAGCGACAGTTCGCCAGCGAATTCGTAGTGGTGTAATTGGTCGCCCGGCAACTGGCCGGAGGCGGCCAGGATACCCAGTGCGATGGGCAGGTCGAAGCGCCCCGATTCCTTGGGCAGGTCGGCCGGCGCCAGATTGGCCGTGATGCGACGCGCCGGCATCTCAAAGCCACAGTTTTGCAGCGCGGCACGGACGCGGTCGCGCGATTCCTTCACTTCCGTATCCGGCAGGCCGACAATCGTAAACGAAGGCAAGCCATTGGCAAGGTGGACTTCGACACTTACCTCGGGCGCTTCCATGCCGGCCAGGGCGCGGCTTTTCAGGACGGCCAGACTCATCAGACTCCCCTGTGGCGCGGGCGCGGGCAGGATCAGTCTAGCGCGTGGAAGGCCGCCGGGCTTGAGCTATGCCAGCAAGGCCGTCAATATCGGCGCCTGGCTGGCGGCACTTTACGCCTTGGTGTCGTTCACGCGCGTTTCCAGCTCGATCAGGCGCAGTTCCAGTGCGTCCAGCTTGGCGCGGGTCTTGGCCAGCACTTGCGCCTGGATATCGAATTCCTCGCGCGTGACGAGGTCGAGGCGGGCGAAGCCCTGGGTCATCATCGATTTCACGTTTTTCTCGATATCCTTGGCAGGCGAGTTTTCGATGGCTTGATGGATCTTGCCTTGCAAGTCGTTAAAGAAGGTATTCATGTCCATGGTCAGTCCTTTTATGGTGCGGCCTGTGCATCGCACCATTGCGGTGCACAGCGGCGTTAATCTGGTGCGAAACTGGGCAAATTCACAATGCTTCAGCAGCCCGTACCCGCATGCCCACAGGCTTGCAGGGTATGTATGGCCGGAAACGCACCTGTCAAGGTGGCAAGAGAGCTGGCACGTATTCTGCTAAAGAAGGTATGAACGCTTTGTGATCTCCAGCCAAGATTTTAAACCTCAACCGCTTTAAAAGTTCAATAAAAGGGAATCGCCATGAAGAATCTGTCCAAGAACATGACTTTAGCTGCAGCGTTGACGCTGGCCATGGCCGCCTTGTGCGGTAGCGCCATGGCTCAGGATGCAGTGGCGGCGCCTGCTGCAGCCGAAGCCGTACCTGATAACGTGGTGAGTTACAACGTGGCGCTGACCAGCGACTACCGTTACCGCGGCATCTCGCAAAGCCGCTTGAAACCGGCCATCAGCGGCGGTGCCGACTATACCCACAACCCGACGGGTTTGTACGTCGGCACCTGGCTGTCGAGCATCAAATGGATCAAGGACGGCGGCGGCGATACCAACCTGGAATGGGATATCTACGGCGGCAAGCGGGGCGAGATCAGCAAGGATTTTACCTATGACGTGGGCGGCCTGTACTACTTCTATCCTTCGAATGGGCTGAGCACCAATGCCAACACCTTCGAGCTGTATGGCCAGCTCGGCTATGGCCCGGCCTACATCAAGTACTCGCACTCGACCACCAATCTGTTCGGCGTGGCCGACAGCAAGAACAGCGGCTACCTCGACGTGGGCGCGAATATCGATGTGCACGAAGGCTATCTGCTGAACCTGCATGTGGGCCGCCAGAAAGTCGAGCACAACGATTCCCTCAGCTACACCGACTACAAGCTGGGCGTCACCAAGGATTTTGGCATGGCAACAGTCGCCCTGGCCTACGTCAAAGCCAACATCACGTCGCTGGCACCGAATGGCAAGAATCTGGCGAAATCCGGTCTCGTGCTGACCGTATCCAAAACCTTTTAAGCGAGACTGCCATGAAAATGATTACTGCAATCATTAAACCGTTCAAACTGGACGAAGTACGCGAAGCCTTGTCGGCTATCAATGTGCAAGGCATTACCGTTACCGAAGTCAAAGGTTTCGGCCGCCAGAAAGGTCACACGGAACTCTACCGTGGAGCCGAGTATGTCGTCGACTTCTTGCCAAAAACCAAAATCGAAGCGGCCGTCGATGACGCCATTGTCGACCAGGCCATCGAAGCGATCGAAGGTGCCGCGCGTACCGGTAAAATCGGCGATGGCAAGATTTTCGTCTACAACCTGGAACAAGTCATCCGCATCCGTACCGGTGAAACCGGCAACGAAGCGCTCTAAGGGGAATATTGATGCGTAAAAATATAACAAAATTGCTAGCTGGGTTTGCCTGTCTGTGTGCGTTTGGCGTCGCCGCGCCGAGCTTTGCCGATGCCCCCGCCAAGACGGAGGCGGCCACGACTTCGGCCGTCGCCGCCCCTGCCGTCACGCCGGTGCCTGACGCAGCTGCAGCGGCCGCCGCTCCGGCCCCGGCCGCCGCCGCGCCAGCCGCCGCGCCCGTCGCCAACAAGGGCGATACCAGCTTCATGATGATCAGTACTCTGCTGGTGATCCTGATGACCATCCCCGGCCTGGCCCTGTTCTACGGCGGCCTGGTGCGCTCGAAGAACATGCTGTCGGTGCTGATGCAAGTGTTCATGGTGTTCGCGCTGGTCATCGTGCTGTGGTGTATCTACGGCTACTCGATCGCCTTCACGGAAAAAACCGCCTTCTTCGGTGGCTTCGACCGCCTGTTCCTGAACGGTATCTGGGATCCGGCCAAGGGCACGTTTGCCGCCGCCGCCACCTTCAGCAAGGGCGTCGTCATTCCCGAGTTCGTCTTTGTCGCCTTCCAGGGCACGTTTGCCGCCATCACCTGCGCGCTGATCGTCGGCGCCTTTGCCGAGCGCGCCAAGTTTTCCGCCGTGCTGGCCTTCGTCGTGCTGTGGTTCACGTTCGCCTACCTGCCAGCGGCCCACATGGTGTGGTTCTGGACCGGTCCTGACCTGATCACCAACGCCGCCACTTCGGCCAGTGAAGCCCTGAAGGCTGGCTGGATCTGGCAAAAAGGCGCGCTGGACTTCGCCGGCGGCACCGTGGTGCACATCAATGCCGCCGTCGCCGGCCTCGTGGGCGCGATCATGATCGGCAAGCGCGTCGGCTACGGCCGCGAATCGATGGCGCCGCACTCGCTGACCATGACCATGATCGGTGCGTCGCTGCTGTGGGTGGGCTGGTTCGGTTTCAATGCCGGTTCCTCGCTGGAAGCGGGCGACGTGGCTGCCCTGGCCTTCGTCAATACGCTGTTGGCCACTGCCGCCGCTACCCTGTCGTGGGTATTTGGCGAGTGGATCAGCAAAGGCAAGCCATCGATGCTCGGTGGCGCGTCCGGCGCAGTGGCCGGCCTGGTGGCGATCACCCCGGCGGCCGGCTTTGTCGGCCCGATGGGCGGCCTGGTCATCGGCTTGCTGGCCGGTGTCGTCTGCCTGTGGGGCGTGAATGGCCTGAAACGCCTGATCGGCGCTGACGATTCGCTCGACGTGTTCGGCGTGCATGGCGTGGGCGGTATCCTCGGTGCCTTGCTGACGGGCGTGTTTGCTGCACCACAATTGGGCGGCCAGGGCATCTTCGATTATGTCACCAACAAGATGTCGGCGGATCCGTACTCGATCGGCCACCAGGTGTGGGTGCAAGCGCAAGCGGTCGGCACCACCATCCTCTGGTCTGCCATCATTTCCGTCATCGCCTATAAACTGGTCGACATCGTCATCGGCCTGCGCGTACCGGAAGAAGAAGAGCGCGAAGGCCTCGATATCACCAGCCACGGCGAGCAAGCGTATCATGGCTAAATAATCACTATCTGGCATGCCAGCGTCCCGGCGCGGCATGTCCGGTGGAAAAGGCGCCTCATTGAGGTGCCTTTTTTTCGTTGTGGGAATGTAAAAGGTCTTTAAAACAAGGCTTTTGCCCCGATTTGGGGTACTTACACGGTAATATAGTCGGCAGTTCTGTGTGCTTTTTTGAATACTGCACATAATTTAAGGATGTAACTATGGTTCCCCATCTCGTCACGGCCCTGACCGGACCGCTGCTCGACCTCGAAAAAAAGATTCTGGCCGCGACGCCGGCCATTGAGCGCTGGTTTCGCATGGAGTGGCAAGAGCACACGCCGCCCTTCTATTGCTCGGTAGACTTGCGTAACGCCGGCTACAAGCTGGCGCCCGTCGATACCAATCTGTTCCCTGGCGGTTTTCATAACCTGGCCACGGAAATGCTGCCCCTGTCCGTGCAAGCGGCCATGGCCGCCATCGACAAGTATTGCCCGGACGCCCGCAACCTGCTGATCGTGCCGGAATTACACAACACCACGCCGCAGTATCTGCAAAACGTGGCGCGATTGATGCAGATCTTCCGCCAGACGGGGCTGCACGTGCGCTTCGGCTCCTGGTCGCCCGAGATTACCCAGCCGACACCGTTGGCGTTGCCAGATGGCAACATGCTCGTCATCGAGCCGCTCGTGCGCCTGAACAATGGCCGCCGCCTGGGCTTGAAGGATTTCGACCCTTGCACGATTCTGCTGAATAACGACTTGTCGGATGGCATCCCCGATATCTTGCAAAATATTCATGAGCAAAGCCTGTTGCCACCCTTGCATGCGGGCTGGGCCTTGCGCCGCAAGAGCAACCACTACACGGCTTACGATGAAGTGGTGAAAAAATTCGGCAAGATGATCGATGTCGACCCGTGGATGCTCAACCCCTTCCACGCCAAGTGCAGCGATGTGAATTTTCAGGAAGGCGAGGGCGAAGATGCGCTGGCCGCCAGCGTCGACGTGCTGCTGGCCAAGATCCGCAAGAAATACAAGGAATACGGCATCAAGGAAAAGCCGTTCGTCATCGTCAAGCCCGATGCGGGCACGTATGGCACGGGCATCATGACGGTGCGCGACGCCAGCGAAGTGCGCGACCTGTCGCGCAAGCAGCGCGAAAAAATGTCCATCGTCAAGGATGGCCAGCTGGTGACCGACGTGATCATCCAGGAAGGCGTGCCCACGTTTGAAAGCATCAAGGATGCCGTGGCCGAGCCCGTCGTCTACATGATCGACCGCTACGTGGTGGGTGGCTTCTACCGCGTGCATGCCGAAAAGGGCGTGGACCAGAACCTGAACGCGCCCGGCTCGCAGTACGTGCCGCTGGCGTTTGCCCAGCAGCATGCCGTGCCGGACTTGAAGGCCAAGCCGGGCACGGCCGCGCCGAACCGCTTCTATGTGTACGGCGTGGTGGCGCGCCTGGCCTTGCTGGCCGCGTCGCTGGAAATGGAGCGCACGGACCCGAATCCCGAGGTGTATTGATCCGTCAACGAGACTTGCCGGGCGCGGCGACTACCGCGCCTGGCGATCTCGGCTAGAATCAAGCATTCCTTATCCAGGCTCCCCGATTGGACGCACCATGAAAATTGCATTCCTTGCCGACCCGCTGGCAGGCTTCAAGACTTACAAAGACTCCACCTTCGCCATGATGCGCGAGGCGGCCAAACGCGGCCATGCCGTGTATGCCTTTGAACAGAAGGATATGGCGCTGGAAGAGGGCATCGTCACGGCACGGGTCAAACACATCGAGCTGACCGGCGACGAACACGACTGGTACAAGGTGGTTTCTACCGAAGAAGTGCGCCTGTCTACCTTGGACGCCATCATCGAGCGCAAGGACCCGCCGTTCGACATGGAATACGTGTATGGCACGTATCTGCTGGAACTGGCGGAAAAGCAGGGCGCTTGCGTCTTCAACAAGCCGTCCGCCATCCGCGACAACAATGAAAAGCTGGCCATTGCGCAGTTTTCCGAATTCACGTCGCCGACCCTGGTGACGTCGGACGAAGCGCGCCTGCGCGCCTTCCACGCCAAGCACCAGGATGTCATCTTCAAGCCGCTCGACGGCATGGGCGGTACGGGCATCTTCCGCGTCAAGGCCGATGGCCTGAATTTGGGCGCCATCATCGAGACGCTGACGGACAACGGCGCGCAGACCATCATGGCGCAGCGTTTCATCGCCGACATCGCCAAGGGCGACAAGCGCATCCTCGTCATCGGCGGCAAGCCGGTGCCGTTTTCGCTGGCGCGCATCCCGCAGGCGGGCGAAGTACGGGGCAACCTGGCCGCCGGCGGCACGGGCGTGGCGCAGCCATTGACGGCACGCGACCTGGAAATCGCAGAAAAGCTGGGCCCTATCCTGGCCGCGCGCGGCCTGATGCTGGTAGGATTGGACGTGATCGGCGACTATCTGACGGAAGTCAATGTCACCAGCCCGACCTGCTTCCAGGAAATCATGCAGCAAACGGGTTTTGACGTGGCGGCCATGTTTGTCGACGCCGTCGAGCATGGCGTTGCGCAAGCGCAGCAGCGCTAGAAGGTGAAATGACTATGGTAGGGATTTTGCTCATGACACATGCACCGCTGGGACAGGCGTTCATCGCCGCCTGCGCGCATGTGTTCCGGGGGCCAACGGAACGGTTTGAAGCCATCGATGTCGTCGCCGACCAGGACCTGATGGAAGTGCAGAAACTGGCGTCGGAAGCCATCTGCCGCCTCGACGATGGTTCCGGCGTACTGGTGATTACCGACGTGAAGGGCGGCACGCCGTCGAACTGCTGCAACAAGCTGGCCGATGCGGGCAGGGTGGAAGTCATCGCCGGCATCAGCCTGCCGATGCTGCTGCGTGCCATCACGTATCGCCGCGACACGCTCGACGTGGTGGTGGAGATGGCGCTGGCCGGTGCGCAAAGCGGCGCCGTGCGCGTCGATAACCGTATTCGCGTGGGCGAGTAGAGAGTGACATGGCCGCCGCCCTGAAGGCGGCGGGTTTTATAGCAGGGCTGGCAACAATGCAGTGCATTCAGGGATAGAGACCATACAAAAATGATTCAAAGAGAACTCGAAATCATCAACAAGCTGGGACTGCACGCACGCGCCTCCGCCAAATTTACCCAGCTCGCCGCCAAGTTCAAGAGCGACGTCTGGCTGACCCGCAACGCGCGCCGCATCAACGCCAAGTCCATCATGGGCGTGATGATGCTGGCCGCCGGCAAGGGCGCGAAAGTGACCCTGGAAGCAGAGGGCGATGATGAGCAGGCATGTGTCGATGCGTTGACCGCCCTGATTAATGACAGGTTTGGCGAAGGCGAGTAATGCCCGCCGAACGCAGCCGCAGCCGCATTCCGACAGGTCAACCCATGGCATCTTTCACGCTCCACGGCATCCCGGTTTCCCGCGGCATCGCCATTGGCCGCGCGCATCTGCTGGCGCCGGCCGCCCTTGACGTCAAACATTACCTGGTCGCCCAGGAGCAGATCGAAGCCGAAGTGCAGCGCCTGCAAAGCGCCATCGCCACCGTCCACAAGGAACTGCAAACCCTGTGGAACGAGCTGCCCAAGGATGCGCCCACGGAGCTGGGCGCCTTCATCGACGTGCATGCGCTCATCTTGTCCGATCCGATGATTTCCGAAGCGCCGCTCGACATCATCCGCAAGCGCCACTACAACGCCGAATGGGCGCTGCTGACGCAGATCGATGAATTGTCGGCCCAGTTCGACGAAATCGAAGACCCGTACCTGCGCGAGCGCAAGGCCGATATCCAGCAGGTGGCCGAACGCGTCTTGAAAGTCTTGCTGGGCACGGAGCAGCTGCTGCCCAAGGCGGCCGCCGAAGATGAATTGATGGCGCAGATGATCGTCGTCGCGCACGACATCTCGCCGGCCGACATGCTGCAGTTCCGTGACCGCTCCTTCATCGGTTTCATTACCGACGTGGGCGGACAGAACTCGCACACGGCCATCGTCGCGCGCAGCCTCGATATTCCCGCCGCCGTCGGCATGTCGCAGGCATCGATGCTGATCGACCAGGATGACTGGCTGATCATCGATGGCGACGCCGGCGTCGTCATCGCCAACCCCAGCGCGCTGGTGCTGGAACAGTACCGCGAGCGCCAGGTGGCCATGCAGCGCGCGCGCAAGAAGCTGGGCAAGCTGAAAAAGACGCCGGCCGTCACCAAATGCGGCACGCCCGTCACCTTGCTGGCGAATATCGAATTACCCGAAGATTGCCCGTTTGCGCTGGAGTCGGGCGCCAGCGGCGTGGGCCTGTTCCGTTCCGAATTCCTGTTCATGGGCCGCGCCCACAAGATTCCCACCGAGGACGAGCAGTTCGAGGCCTACCGCAACACGGTGCAGTCGATGAAGGGCCGCGTGGTGACCATCCGCACGCTCGACATCGGCGCCGACAAGCCGCTCGACCAGGCCGACCATACTGCCCTCAATCCCGCGCTGGGCCTGCGCGCTATCCGTTACTGCCTGGCCGAGCCGCAATTGTTCCTGACGCAGCTGCGCGCCATTTTGCGCGCCTCCGCCTTCGGCAAGGTGCGCATTCTGATCCCGATGCTCGCGCATGCGTTCGAGATCGACCAGTCGCTGGCCATGATCGCGCAAGCGAAGGCCAGCCTGCGCGAGGAGGGCGTCAAGTTCGACGACGAAGTCGAAGTGGGTGCCATGATCGAGATTCCCGCCGCCGCGCTGGCCTTGCCCATGTTCGTCAAGCGCATGGATTTCCTGTCGATCGGCACGAATGATCTGATCCAGTACACCTTGGCCATCGACCGGGTCGACTACGAAGTGGCGCATTTGTACAATCCGCTGCACCCGGCCGTGCTGCAACTGATCTCCATGACGATCGCCGCCGGCCACAAGGCGGGCATCGACGTGGCCGTGTGCGGCGAAATGGCGGGCGACGTGAAGCTCACGCGCCTGTTGCTGGGCATGGGGCTGCGCGAGTTTTCCATGCATCCGGCCCAGCTGTTGGCGGTCAAGCAAGAGATCCTCAACAGCGACCTGGGCCTGATTGCGCCACAAATGCGCAAAATTATGCGTTCCATGGAACCAAATGTGATCGCGGAAGCCGTCCAGCAGCTGCAGCTCATGTAAACTGTCACCTATCAGCATCAGGACACGTCGCGCGCGGCAAGAGGTGTCCTGATGCTAAAGTTGCAGCACCTATCATCGCGGTGCTGCATCGACCATGGCCCGTGGGGCCGCCCCCCTTTTATAAACCGACACACATGTCATCCATTGGAATCGTTTCGCCGCAAACCATGTATTTTGCGCAACCCCTGCAGCTGCAAAGCGGAGCATCGCTGCGGGACTATATGTTGATGTATGAAACCTACGGCACCCTGAACGCCGACAAATCGAACGCGGTGCTGGTCTGCCACGCCCTGAACGCCTCGCACCACGTGGCCGGCGTCTACGCGGACCAAGCAAAGAGCACGGGCTGGTGGGACAATATGGTCGGTCCCGGCAAGCCGCTCGACACGGACAAATTCTTCGTCATCGGCGTCAACAACCTCGGCTCCTGCTTCGGCTCGACGGGCCCCATGCACACCAATCCCGCCACTGGCAAGCCGTATGGCGCCGCCTTCCCCGTCGTCACGGTGGAAGACTGGGTCAGCGCGCAGGCGCGCCTGGCCGATGAACTGGGCATCACCGAGTTCGCCGCCGTGATGGGGGGATCCCTGGGCGGCATGCAGGCGCTGGCGTGGAGCATCATGTTCCCCGAGCGCCTGCGCCATTGCGTGGTGATCGCCTCGACGGCCAAGCTGTCGGCGCAAAACATCGCCTTCAATGACGTGGCGCGCCAGGCCATCCTGTCCGACCCCGATTACCATGGCGGCGATTTCTATGCGCACGGCGTGGTGCCGAAGAACGGCTTGCGCGTGGCGCGCATGGTGGGCCATATCACCTATCTGTCGAATGACGACATGGCGGAAAAATTCGGCCGCAAGCTGCGCGATGCGGCGCAGACGGGCGACTACAAGTTCGGCTTCGGCATCGACTTCGAGATCGAATCGTATCTGCGCTACCAGGGCGACAAGTTCTCCGAATACTTCGACGCCAACACGTATTTATTGATCACCAAGGCGCTCGATTATTTCGATCCGGCGCGCGCGCATGGCGGCGACCTGGCCACGGCCCTGTCGGGCACCAAGGCCAAGTTCTTCCTCGCCTCGTTTTCCACCGACTGGCGCTTCTCGCCCGAGCGCAGCCGCGAAATCGTCGAAGCGCTCGTATGCAACCGCCGCCAGGTCACGTATGCGGAAATCGACGCGCCGCACGGCCACGACGCCTTCCTGCTGGAAGACGCGCGCTACATGAACATGGTGCGCGCCTATTATGGCCAGGTATGGAACGACATCGGGGCGGGCACGCCTGCCGCAGTACAGAACACAGCCGTCCGCCAGGGCGCGAAGGAGACCGCATGACTTTTGACGAATTGAGCGCGCTGCGCCCCGACCTGGCCTTCATCGCCCACTGGGTGCCGAACAATGCCCACGTGCTGGACGTGGGCTGCGGCGAAGGCGTGATGCTGCAGTACCTGCAAAGCGACAAGCAGTGCAGCGGCTACGGCATCGAGATCGCCGACGACAAGGTGCTGGCCAGCACCCGCCGTGGCGTGAACGTGATCCAGCAGGACATGGAAAAGGGTTTGTCGATTTTTGGCGACAACAGCTTCGACACGGTGCTGTGCCTGTCGTCGCTGCAGATGATGAAGCAGGTCGAGCCGCTGCTGCGCGACATCGTGCGCGTGGGCGCCGAGGCCATCGTCTCCTTCCCCAACTTCGCCTACTGGCCGCACCGCGTGGCGCTGCTCAAAGGCCGCATGCCCGTGTCGAAATCGCTGCCGTACCAGTGGTACGACACGCCGAACGTGCGCTGCGCCACCATCAACGACTTCCGCGAACTGGCCGAGGAATGCGGCCTGGAAGTGATCGAATGCGTGGCCCTGGCCGAAGGCAAGATGGTCTCCGTGCTGCCGAACCTGCGCGGCGACCTGGCCGTCTTCCGCCTGCGTAAAAAAGCGGTGCATTGATGAGCAAAAGCCCGGCGCCTGGCTGGCGTTCCTATGCCAACGGCCGCATGCTGGCCGTGCTGGTGCTGGGCTTCAGTTCCGGCCTGCCCCTGTTCATCCTGCTGTACCTGCTGCAGGCATGGCTGGCCAAGTCGGGCTTGAACGTCAAGGCGCTGGGGCTGTTTGCGCTGGTGCAGTTCCCGTACATCTGGAAATTCCTGTGGGCGCCCCTGATGGACCGCTACCGCATCCTGGGACTGGGACGGCGGCGCGGCTGGATGGCGCTCACGCAAGTGGCGCTGTTCTTTGCCATCGGCGGCATGGGCATGCTGGACCCGCTCACGCAGATCGGCCTGATCGCGGCGGCTGCCGGCGGCGTGGCCTTCCTGTCTGCCAGCCAGGACATCGTCATCGACGCCTACCGGCGTGAAATCCTCAGTGACAACGAGCAGGGCCTGGGCGCCGCCGTCATCGTCAACGCGTATAAAGTGGCGGGCATGGTGCCGGGCGCGCTGTCGCTGATCCTGGCCGACCGCATGCCGTGGCAACCCGTCTTCTGGATCACGGCCGCCTTCATGCTGCCGGGGTTTGTCTGCACCCTGCTGATCAAGGAGCCGACCGTGTACGGCTCGCCGCCGAAGACCATGCGCGAAGCGATCATTCTGCCGTTCCAGGAATTCATCGCGCGCGATGGCTGGCGTAACGCAATGTGGATCCTTGCCTTCGTACTACTCTACAAAATCGGCGACAGCATGGCCACGGCGCTGGCGACGAAGTTCTATCTGGACCTGGGTTTTTCCATGACGCAGATCGGCCTGGCCGCCAACACCACGGGTTTCTGGGCCAGCCTGGCCGGTGGCGTGGTCGGCGGCATATGGATGCTCAAGCTGGGCATCAACCGGGGCCTGTGGGTGTTTGGCGCGCTGCAGGCGGTCGCCATTCTCGGATTCGCCTGGCTGGCGCAGGTGGGGCCGAATACCATGCTGCTCAGCGCCGTGATCGGTTTTGAAGCCTTTGCCAGCCTGGGCCTGGGCGCGGCTGCCTTTGTCGCGTTCCTGTCGCGCAGCACGGACCCGCGCTACACTGCCACGCAATATGCCTTGTTTTCCAGCCTCAGCGCCGTGCCGCGCACCCTGATCAATGCCTCGGTGGGCTTTCTGGTCGCCGAGCTGGGCTGGTTCTCGTTTTTCATCGTGTGCTTCTTCCTGGCCTTCCCGGCCATGATGATGCTGCCTAAAATCGCTCCATGGAGGTCTGCCAATGGCACCAATATCCCTTAAACGTTACGCCGTCCTGGCCAGCCTGTGCGCGGCCACCGCGCTGTCGTCCCTGTCTGCCCACGCCCAGCAGGCGACGGTCCAGGATGGCATCAAGGTACGCCCCCTGTCGACTTCGCGCATCTTTGCCGGCGGCGCCGACTTCAATGAACAATCGAAGCAGCAATATACGCAGCTGGTCAACGAGGCGAAGGAAAAAAATGCGCTGGTGCCCGACAGCGATCCGCAAGTGAAACGCCTGCGTGCCATCGCCCAGCGCATTATCCCGTTCGCCACGCGCTGGAACGAGGCGTCGGCCAACTGGAACTGGCAGGTCAACCTGCTCAATTCCGACCAGGTCAATGCCTTTTGCATGCCGGGCGGGCAGATCGCTTTTTACAGCGGCATCATCACCAAGCTGAATCTGACCGACGACGAAGTGGCCATCGTCATGGGCCATGAGATTTCCCACGCCTTGCGCGAGCACTCGCAGGCGCAGGCCGGCAAGGGCAACCTGGCCGCCGTCGGTGCCAAGCTGGCCGGTGCCGGCCTGTCGGCCTGGCTCGGCGTCGATCCGAGCATCACCAGTACCGCCACGAATATGGCGGCGCAGGGCGTGATGCTGAAGTTTTCGCGCGACGATGAACGCGAGGCGGACCTGATCGGTATGGACCTGGCCGCGCGCGCCGGCTTCGACCCGCGCGCCGGCGTCATCCTGTGGCAGAAGATGGCCGCCGTGAGCAAGGGCGCGCCGCCGGAATTCCTCTCGACGCACCCGTCTGGCAAGGACCGCATCTCGCAGATGAACAGCCACATGGCGCAAGTGCTGCCGCTGTACGCGCGCAGCAAGGGCGTCAGCATCGACGCTTTGCCGCCTTACCGCAGCAACGCCATCGCGCAGCGCTAGGATGCCGGCCCGTCACGCCGCCGCACCCTTGCCCATGCGCGACGGCGTGGCGCCCAGCTATCTGTGGCTGCCCGAAGGGCAGTGGCCGGACATGCTGTCCTTCCTGCTCGAGCGCTATCCGCAGATCAGCGCCGCGCAATGGCTGGACCGCATGGCGCGCGGCGAAGTGGTCAACGGGGACGGCGCCGTGCTGGCGCCCGATAGCGCATACCGGCGCGGCATGCGCATTTTTTACTACCGCGAGCTGGAACGGGAAACACCGATCCCCTTCCAGGAAGAGATACTGTTTCAGGATGAACACCTGGTGGTGGTCGACAAGCCGCACTTCCTGCCCATGACGCCGGCCGGGCGCTTCGTGCAGGAGACCTTGCTGACGCGCCTGAAGAAAAAGCTGGACTGCGCCGAGCTGACGCCGATCCACCGCCTGGACCGGGAGACGGCCGGCGTGGTGATTTTTTCGCGCCAGGTAGCCAGCCGCGGCGCCTATCAGTCGCTGTTCCAGCGCCGCGAAGTGCGCAAGACCTACGAGGCGCTGGCGCCCGTGCTGGCGGGGCGCGATTTTCCATTTACCTACCGCAGCCGCATGGTCGAGGGCGCGCAGTTTTTCCTCATGCGCGAGGAAGCGGGCGAGCCGAATTCGGAAACCATCATCGAGCTGATCGAAGAGCGCGGCATTGTCGCCCTGTACCGGCTGCAGCCGCACACGGGCCGCAAGCACCAGCTGCGCGTGCACCTGGCTGCGCTGGGCATCCCCATCGTCAACGATGCGTTTTATCCCGTGGCCCTGCCGTGCAAGGAAGATGACATGTCGCAGCCCTTGCAACTGCTGGCGCGGGCCATCGATTTCACGGACCCGTTGACGGGCGAGATGCGCCATTTTGAAAGCCGGCGCATGCTCGGGTAAGCCGATGCCACCACTGGCGTATCAACCATGTTGTCGGATTACGGCCCTGCGGCCTCGGCGGCCCCACCTAATCCGACCTACGATAGAGCAGGCGTAGGTCGGCTTAGCGCGCAGCGCGTAAGCCGACACCACCCGCGACGTGTCAAAGATCAGCCCTTGATCGTGTAATCGATGATCAACGGCGCGTGGTCGGAAAAACGCTCATCCTTGTAGACGCTGACCGTATGCGCCTGGGCCGCGATGCCGGGGGTGGCGACGTGGTAGTCGATGCGCCAGCCCACGTTTTTCGCGTAGGCTTGTCCGCGGTTGCTCCACCACGTGTACTGGTCTTCGCGCTTGTCCAGGCCGCGGTGCACGTCGACAAAGCCCACTTCGTCGAAGACGCGCGTCAGCCATGCCCGTTCCTCGGGCAGGAAGCCGGAGTTCTTCTTGTTGCCCTTCCAGTTCTTCAGGTCGATTTCATGGTGGGCGATGTTCCAGTCGCCGCAGATGACCACTTCGCGGCCCAGCGCCTTCAATTCGAGCAAATGCGGCAGGAACAGTTCCATGAAGCGGAACTTGGCTTCCTGGCGTTCCGGGCCGGACGAGCCGGACGGGCAGTACACGGAAATGACGGACAGGTTGCCAAAATCACAGCGCACGTAGCGGCCTTCGGCATCGAATTCAGGGCTGCCGAAACCGATATGCACGGCGTCCGGTTCGACCTTGCTGTACACGCCCGTGCCCGAATACCCCTTTTTCTCGGCATAGTGGAAATGGCCATGGTAGCCGTGCGGGTTGAGGAATTCCGGCGTCATGTCGGGCAGCTGCGCCTTCAATTCCTGCACGCAGATGAAATCGGCCGTCTGCGTGCCCATCCAGTTGAAAAAGCCTTTTTTGGCGGCGGAACGGATACCGTTCAGATTGGCGGAAATAATTTTTGGCATAGGTCGAGAGTGAAAAGGGCGTTGTACGGGGCCGGCGGGCGCGGCATGGCGATTGTCTCGCCGGTGCGCGCGGATTAAAATACAGGCACTTTTAAAAAATGAGGCTAATGTGAATAATTTACGCCAGCAGTTTATCGCGTTTTCAGTATCCAAGGGAGTCTTGCGGTTCGGCGAGTTCACCACCAAGGCCGGACGTCAGTCGCCGTACTTCTTCAATGCGGGCCTGTTCCATGACGGCGCCACCCTGGCCGAACTGGCGCAGTTCTACGCGCAGACCCTGCTCGACTCGGGCGTGGAATTCGACATGCTGTTCGGCCCCGCCTACAAGGGCATCACCCTGGCGTCGGCCACCGCCGTGGCGCTGGCCGGCAAGGGCCGCAACACCTCGTTCGCCTTCAACCGCAAGGAAGCCAAGGACCATGGCGAAGGCGGCACCATTGTCGGCGCCAAGCTGCATGGCAAGGTTGTGATCATTGACGATGTGATCTCGGCCGGTACCTCGGTGCGCGAATCGGTGGACATGATACGTGCCGCCGGCGCCGAACCGTGCGCCGTGCTGATCGCCCTGGACCGCATGGAGCGTTCCGGCCCGGACGGCCAGCTGTCGCCAAGTTCGGCGGTGCAGGAAGTGTCGAAACAGTATGGCATTCCCGTCATCTCGATCGGCAACCTGGACGATCTGTTCGGCTACCTGAATGGCGCGGGCGCTGATCCGGAATTGCTGAAATATAAAGAAGCCGTCTCCGCATACCGCAATCGGTATGGTATTTAAGTAGTTCTCTCCAGCAGCGCCCGCAGCCGCGGGTCGCTGCAGGCGGTGGCAGCTTGCGGGTGGCATTGCAACAGCCGCCGCAACAGTGCGCCGCCGATGCCGCGCCGGCGGAATGGCGGTTTCACGAACAGCATGTTCACCGTCACTTCATCGGCGTGTCGGCTGATGTCGAGCATGGCCACCTGCTGGCCGTCGATCCACGCGCACAGCGCGTTGTCTCCTTGCCAGTCGATCTGCATCACGCCAGCCATGGTTTCAACGCCGCATGCAAGCCCAGGGCGAACAGCCCCGCAAAAAAGCACCGCCTGAATACCTGCTGCGCGATGCGCCCGCGCAGCCATTGACCGGCCAGCATGCCGGCCAGCGCGGGCAGCAGCGCATACGCGGAAGCGCCGGCCGCGCCCAGGGTGAAGTCGCCGTGCAGGGCCAGGCTGGCCGCCAGCGCCACGGTCGATGCCGTAAACGCCAGGCCCAGCGCCTGCACCAGCGCATCGCGCGCCAGCCCCAGTCCCTGCAGATACGGCACGGCGGGGATGACGAAGACGCCTGTGACGGCCGTCACCAGTCCTGTCACGGCGCCCGCCACAGGCCCCAGCCACGCTTCGTGCCGCGCTGGCACGCGCAGCTGCAGCGAGAACAGTCCCGCCAGCGCATACAGCATCAGCGCCACGCCCAGCGCGACGACGGCCCAGGCGCCGCTGTCGGCCGGTAGCAACGCGCCGCCCGCCAGAGTGCCGGCCATGACGGCCGCCAGCATGGGCCATAGACGGCGCAGCAGGGCGCGCAGGCCGGGGCCGGCCGCCAGCTGCCAGACATTCGTCACCATCGATGGCACGATCAGCAGGGCGGCCGCCTGCACGGGCGGCATGACAAGGCTGAGCGTGCCCATGGCCACCGTCGGCAAGCCCAATCCGACTACGCCCTTGACGAAGCCAGCGACGAGGAAGCTGGCGCCGACGGCCAGCAGGAATGAGGTCTCCATCTTTCTTATCCACAGTGAACTGCGTGGATTCTGCGCTTGCCAGACACTTTCGCCAAGGCGGATTATTTTGAGTCAGCCTTAGTCAAATACGAAGGCTGGTAAGATGGCGAAAAGGAGAGCCGCCATGCGCTTTGATCTCGTCGATTTGCAGCTGTTTGTCAACGTGGTGGAGGCGGGCAGCCTGACGGCGGGCGCCGCGCGCAGCCACCTGGCATTGGCGTCGAGCAGTGCGCGCGTGCGCGGCATGGAAGAGATGCTGGGCATGCCCTTGCTGCTGCGCGGGCGGCGCGGTGTGGAGCCGACACCCGTGGGCCAGACCTTGCTCCATCACGCGCGCCTGGTGCTGCTGCAAATGGAGAAAATGCGCGGCGAACTTGGCGAATTTGCGCGCGGCTTGAAAGGGCAGTTGCGCCTGTTGTGCAATACGGCCGCGCTCAGCGAATTTTTGCCCGAGGCGCTGGGCGCTTTTCTCGACCGCCATCCGAACCTGACCATCGACCTGGAAGAGCGCCTCAGTTACGATATCGTCAAGGCCGTCTCGGAAGGGCTGGCCGACATGGGCATCGTGTCCGACTCGGTCGACATGCGCGGCTTGCAGACGTTTTTGTTTCGCCCCGACCGGCTGGTGGTCATCGCGGCGGCCGATGGCGTGCACCACCGTGCCCTGGGCCAGGATGGCGTGGTCGATTTTGCCAGCGTGCTCGATCACGATTTCATCAGCCTGGCCGACGACAGCGCGATGCAGCAATACCTGGGCATGCATGCGGCGCGCCTGGGGCGCCCATTGAAGGTGCGCGTGCGCCTGCGCAGCTTCGATGCCGTCTGCCGTATGGTGGCCAGCGGCGTGGGCATCAGCGTGGTGCCCCTGGCGGCGGCCAGCCGCTGCCAGCAGACGATGGCGCTGCGCTGCCTGGAATTATCCGATCCCTGGTCGGTACGCAATCTCACGATCTGCGTGCGCCAGTTCAGTGAATTACCCCTGTATGCGCGCCAGTTGATCGATCATCTGAAGGCGTGACAGGGCATGACAGGAGCAGCGATGCGTTTTTCAGAAGACAAGATGGCCAGCCTGCTGTGCAGCGACCAGGTCGAGCGGCCGATCCACATCTGGCAGCCCGAGCATCCACGTGCCGTGATCCTGGCGATCCACGGCGGCATGGCGCACGCAGGTGACTACGTCACACCGGCGCTCTATTTCCGCCAGCACGGTATCGCCACCGTCAGCTTCGACATGGTGGGCCATGATGGCCAGCGCAAGGTGGACATTCCCTCGTTTGACGCCTTCCTCGACGACGCGGAGCTGTTCCTCGCCTGGGTCAAACAGACGTATCCGGGCATGCCCGTATTCGTCATGGGCCACTCGATGGGCGGCCTGATCGCCACGCACCTGGGGTTGCGGCGCTTCGCGGGCGATGCGGCCATCAAGGGGTTTGTGATTTCATCGCCGTATTACGTGAATGCGATACCCGTGCCGAAGGTGCTGCAGATGCTGTCGGGCTGGCTGGCGCGGCGCTTCCCCACGATGAAGGTGCCGCTGGGGAACCTGACCATGCTGCTCACGCACGATCAAACCATCACCGCGCGCCATTTCCAGGATGAGCGCGACGGCATCCGTGCCAGCGCGGCGTCGGTGCGCTTCGCCCATGCCTTGACGTCGGCGCAAAAGGAACTGGCGGGCGGTTTGTCCGCGTGGCGTTTCCCCCTGTTCGCCGTGGTGGCGGGCGACGACAAGCTGGCCGACAGCCGCGCCACGGAAAGCCTGCTGCGCAGCGTGCCCGATGGCTTGCTCGACTATCACTACTATCCGGCCAATTATCACGAGAACTTCAATGAAGTGAATCGCGATGTCATCTTCGCCGCCATCCTGGCCTGGATGGAAAAACTGCTGGCACCCGTGCCGGCGTGAGACGCCAGTATCGTTATAATCGGCTAGACTGAATTTACCGTCGGCGCATGCCGGCCCGGTCCCCGCGGCACAGGGGAATACTCAAGGAACGAACGATGCGCTTGCTGATTGCCCTGTTACTCCCGTGGCTGACCTTTTTCACAATCGGCCGTCCGATCGCCGGCATCATTTGCCTGATCCTGCAAATCACCCTGATCGGCTGGCTGCCAGCGACGATCTGGGCCGTGTACGCGCTGAGCCAGTACAAGACGGACCAGAAGATCGCCGAGGCCATGCGCCGGCGCTAACGCTGTTCTAAGGCTGTCCTAAGCTGCGCTTCCTATCTTGATTCAACCGACATGAGGAGAGTGAGATGGCATCAAACAGACGCAGACGCGGTACCCTGGGCCTGGCGGCGGCAATGCTGGCCGCCGGGCTGTTGCTGGGAAGTGCGGCGCAGGCCCAAACCGACAGCGCGCTGCCGCCCGTGCAGAAGAGTGGGGCGGTGGAATACCTGAGCGGCGGCATCGGCCTCGACGAGTCGACGGCCATCAAGAGTGCCAGCCGGCATTGGCCCTTGAGTCTCGTGTTTTCCGTGCAGGCGGCGGGCAAGGCGGAATTTGCCTCCGACGTGAAGCTGGAAATACGCGACGCCAAGGGCGCGCCGGTGCTGGAAACGACGGCCAGCGGACCGTTCCTGCTGGCGAAACTGGCGCCGGGCAGCTACAGCCTGCGCGCCACCCTGGCTGGCAAGACGCTGGAACGCAAGGTGCAAATCAAGGCTGGCAGTTCCGCGCGGGTGGAGCTGATCTGGCCGGCGGGAACGAATCAAGGTAAATCCTGATGGCTGGCGACGGCAAGGCGCCTGAACAGGGCTTGTCGGCGCGGGGTTTGTCGGCACATATCCTGCCCACGTCGGCGACCATGGTCGGCGTGTGCATGACGGTGCTGTCGATCGGGCACCTGGCGCCGCGCGGCGAGGTGCGCGTGGCCATCGACAAGCTGCTCGCTGTCGACGCCATCGTCTTTCTCGTCAGCGCCGTGCTGTCGTTCATGTCGCTGCGCCCCGGCCAGTCGCGCTTGCGCTACGAATGGTGGGGCGAACTGCTGTTCATCTGCGGCCTGGCCCTGCTGGCGCTGGGCGCCGTGGTGCTGGCCTTTGTCATCAACTGAACCCGATCAACTGACCTTGAGCACGCGCCCTTCGGCGGCGCTTTGCAGCGCCAATTCGATCAGGCGTATCGTCGCTGCCGCATCTTCGGCCGCCACTGGCGCCGCTGCGCCGTGGCGGATGGCGTCGGCCATGCCTTGGTAAAAGTCCTGGTAGCGGCCCGCCTGCATCTCCAGGTGCTCACAATGTCCGTCCGGCTGCGTGCCCAGATGCAGCGCGCCGCGCACGGGATCCACGCCCCAGCCGGGCTGGCCCGGCCTGCCGCCCGCCTTCAGGGCGTCTTCCTGCGGGTCGAGGCCAAACTTCACGAAACTGCCCTTGTCGCCATGCACGGCGAAGCGCGCCGTCGGCGCCTTCACCAGGCAGCCCGCTTGCAGCACCACGCGCAGCCGGTCGTAGTACAAAACGATGTGCATGTAGTCGACGGCTTGCGCGCCATCGCGCTGCAGGACGATATCGGCGTACAGCTTTTCCGGCTGGCCGAACAGCTGCATGGCCTGGTCCAGCATGTGCGGGCCCAGGTCGTACAGCAAGCCGCCACCGGGCGCGCCGGATTCGCGCCAGCGCTGGCGGATCTCGGGGCGGAAACGGTCGAAGTGCGATTCGACGCTGGCGATGCGGCCCAGGGTGCCTTGCGCCAGCAGCGTTTTGAGGGTCAGGAAGTCGCCATCCCAACGGCGGTTGTGGTACACGCTGAGCACCAGCTTGCGTTCTTTCGCCAGCGCGATCAGGCTCTGTGCTTCAACGCTGGAAATGGTGAATGGCTTGTCGACCACCACGTGCTTGCCGGCCTGCAGGGCCGCCTGCGCCAGACTGAAATGCGCTTCGTTGGGCGCGGCGATGACGACCAGTTCGATCGATGGATCGGCAAACAGCTGCGCGGGCTGTGCATACACGGTGGCGTTCGGCCAATCCTTGTGCACGAGTTCCGGCTTGCTGGAGGCGACGGCCGCCAGTTCCAGGGCATCGATGGTGGACAGGACGGGAGCGTGGAAGGTGGAGCCGGCAAAGCCGTAGCCGACGAGGCCGGTTTTGATCTTGTTCATGGCGTGTTCACAGGTGCGTGGAAGAATCCATGATCATACCCGCAAGCGGGCGACGGCAGCGCTGCTGCGATGTTGCTGCGCTGCCGTCGCCCGGACATTACTTCAGACGCCAGACGTATTGCACCTTGACGCTGGCGCCGACAGGCTTGCCGCCAGCGAGGGCCGGCTTGAACGTGCACTTGGCGATGCCGCTGCGCGCCGCTTCGTCGAGGGCCGGATGGCTGCTGCTCTTGACGACGCTCGAGCCCGTTACCTTGCCAGTGGCATTCACGTCGAAGGACATGGTGACCGTGCCCTCCTCCTTCGCCTGCAGTGATGCGGCTGGGTAGGCCGGTTTGCCGCAGACGCCAAAGTCGACGATGGGGCGGCGCTCCAGCACGGGAGCGCTGTCGGCGGCGACGGCCTGGCCGTAGATGCCGAGGCAGGCGCCGGCCAGGGCCAGCAGCGGCACGGCCGCCTTCCAGTTCAGGGTGTGTGGTGCGGGGCGCAGCAATCGTTTGATACGTGACATGAGATCTCCTCCGTTGGCCGCCTGGGCCAGGTGGTGGGTTGAGAACTGGAGGCGTTCCAGTTCCGAGAGTGCAAGAGCCAGACGCCGCGGTTCGCCCAGTTGTCTTGCTGCGAAATCATCTGCAATGTGTTCGCGCTCGAGGCGCACGCCGCGTGAAATCCACCAGACGGCAGGGTGGAAGAACAGCAGCGCCTCGATGGCGTTTTGCAGCAGGTTGATCAGATAATCGTGGCGCCGGATGTGCGCCAGTTCGTGCGCCAGCAGCGCGTCTAGCAGGTGCGGCGGCATGCCGGTCAACAGCGCGGCGGGCACCAGCACCATGGGACGCCAGATGCCGGCCGTGAGCGGGCTGGCGATGTTGTCGAGCACGCGCAGCCGCACGGGCCGGGTCACGCCCGCATCGTGCGCCATGCGCGACAGCCTGGTCTGCAGTGGTCCATGCGTAGCGCCCGTGTTCCTGGCGCTGCGCTCTATCCACAGCATGCCCAGCGCCATGCGCACGGCCAGCACGGCTGCGCACAGCGCCCACACGCCGACGACGGCGCGCAGCAGCAGGTCCAGGTCAGGCAAGCTGTCGGGCGCCAGCAGGGCGGCGGGCAGCAAGGCGCTGGAGTACAGGGCGCCCGTGACATCGCCACCGGCCAGGCGCAGATACAAGCCCGCCGCCGGCCATGCCAGGCAGGCCAGCAGGGCGCCGCAACCGACGGCGTAGCGCGCCTCCGGACGCGCATTGCGCAGGGCCGCCCGCGCCAGCGCCGTGGCGCAACCGATCAGCAAGCCTTGCCACAGGAAGTGCAGCAGGGTCCAGCCCAGTGCTGGCACGAAGCCGCTCATGACTGATCGTCCTTGAGCATTTTTTCGATCTCTTCGCGTTCGGCACGCGACACGCCCGTGCGCAGCGCCGCCAGCACCAGCGCCTTGGCCGAACCGGCAAAGGCCTTCTGCATCAATTCCTTGAGCAGATTCGTCTGCAGGCTGTCCTGCGCCTGCGCCGGCGCATACACGTGCGAGCGCTGGCTTTCGTCGCGGATCAGCAAGCCCTTGCCGTGCATGATCTGCATCAGGCGCAGCACGGTGCCATACGTGATGGCCGGCTTGGCCAGCGCCATCGCCTCGTGCACCTGCTTGGCCGTGGCGGCGCCCAGCGGCCACAGCGCCTGCAGCAGATCGAGTTCGGCTGCCGTCGGTTTCGGGATGTCGTGCGTCTTGGCCATGCGGTTTTCCTCTTGCCTGAAATTCAATATGGCTAGATTAAACCGTGTAGACAAAAATGTATACTTTAATTTTAATAGGCCTTCAAACGCCTTTCAACGCGGAGGAAAAGTCTAGACAAGGCTGTTTATGCGTGATGTGTGCAGGCGAAAAAAAAAGACGCCGCAGCGTCTTTTTTTTGGGGGGCAGGTGAATTATCCCGCCAGCTTGGCCTTCAGCAGTTCCGTCAGCTGGGCCGGGTTGGCCTTGCCCTTGGAGGCTTTCATGGCCTGGCCGATCAGAGCATTGATGGCCGCTTCCTTGCCGGCGCGGTACTGTTCCACCGACTTGGCATTCGCCGCCAGCACTTCATCGACGATGGCTTCCAGCGCGCCAGTATCCGAAATCTGTTTCAGACCCTTGGCGTCGATGATGGTGTCGACCAGGTTCTCGTCGCTGGACTTGGCTTCCCACATGCCGGCGAAGACTTCTTTCGCCGCCTTGTTCGAGATCGTGCCGTCGGCGATGCGCTTGAGCATGGCGGCCAGCTGCGCGGCGGAGACGGGTGCGTCGTCCAGGTCCACGCCTTCGCGGTTCAGGGTCGACGACACGTCGCCCATCAGCCAGTTGGCGGCGGCCTTGGCGTTTTCCTTGCCGGCCTTGTCGACCACGGCGACGAAATAGGTGGCCATGGCTTTCGATTGCGTCAGCACCAGCGCATCGTAGTCCGGCAGCGCGTATTCGCTGATGAAGCGTGCGCGCATGGCGGCCGGCAGTTCCGGCATCGAGGCCTTGACGGTGGCGATCCACTCTGGCGAGATGACCAGCGGCGGCAAGTCAGGGTCCGGGAAATAGCGGTAATCCTGGGCGTCTTCCTTACTGCGCATTTCGCGCGTTTCCTTGCGGTCCGGATCGTACAAACGCGTCGCTTGCACGACCTTGCCGCCGTCTTCGATCAGTTCGATCTGGCGGCGCACTTCGACGTGCACGGCTTCTTCGATGAAGCGGAAGGAGTTCAAGTTCTTGATTTCGCAGCGGGTGCCGAATTCCTTCTGGCCGACAGGGCGCACGGAAACGTTGACGTCGCAGCGGAACGAGCCTTCCTGCATGTTGCCGTCGCAAACGCCCAGCCACATGACCAGCGAGTGCAGGGCCTTGGCGTAGGCCACGGCTTCGGCGGCGCTGCGGATTTCCGGTTCCGACACGATTTCCAGCAGCGGCGTGCCGGCGCGGTTCAAGTCGATGCCGCTCATGCCCGCATAGTCTTCGTGCAGCGACTTGCCGGCGTCTTCTTCCAGATGGGCGCGCGTCAGGTTCACCGTCTTGGTGACGAATTCGCCATCTTTTTCGTAGCCGAAGGTCAGGGCGCCGCCGATGACGACGGGGTCTTCGAACTGGCTGATCTGATAGCCCTTGGGCGAATCAGGGTAAAAATAGTTTTTGCGCGCGAAGACCGAGTGCGGCGCGACGGTGGCGCCCACGGCCAGACCGAAGCGGATCGCGCGGTCGACGGCCTGCTTGTTCATCACGGGCAGTACGCCTGGCAGCGCCAGGTCGACGGGGCTCGCCTGCGTGTTGGCGTCGGCGCCGTACTTGATTGGCGAACCGCTGAAAATTTTGGATTCGGTCGTGAGCTGCACGTGGTTCTCAAGACCGATGACGACTTCCCATTGCATAGTGTTCTCGCTTATTTTTTGGTGGCGCCGCCTGGGCGGCGCGTCTGTTCTTATTAAATACCGGCAGGGCTGCGCGTATGCCAGTCCGTCACTTGCTGGAACTGGTGGGCGACGTTCAGCAGCTTGGCTTCGCCAAAATAATTGCCGATGATTTGCAGGCCGACGGGGCGCTTGCCGTTTTTCTCGCCTTCGCCGAAGCCGCAAGGTATCGACATGCCGGGCAGGCCGGCCAGGCTGGTTGACAGGGTGTAGATGTCGGCCAGGTAGTTCGCCACCGGGTCGTCCGTCTTGTCGCCCAGGTCCCAGGCGACGGTCGGCGCGACCGGTCCCATGATGACGTCGCAGACGGCGTTCGGGCCATTCAGGACGGCGTCGAAATCCTGCGCGATCAGGCGGCGGATCTTTTGCGCTTTCAGGTAGTAGGCGTCGTAATAGCCGTGGCACAGCACATAGGTGCCGACCATGATGCGGCGCTGCACTTCCGGGCCGAAGCCCTGGGCGCGCGACTTCTTGTACATGTCCTGCAAGTCCTTGTACTCGGTGGCGCGGTGGCCGTAGCGCACACCATCGTAGCGCGACAGGTTCGACGACGCCTCAGCCGGGGCGATCATGTAGTAGGCGGGAATCGACAAGGCGGTGTTCGGCAGCGAGATGTCGACCAGGGTGGCGCCCAGCTTTTCATACTGCGCCAGCGCGCCGCGCACGGCCGCTTCCACGTCCTTGGCCAGTCCTTCGCCGAAGTATTCGCGCGGCACGCCGATGCGCAAGCCCGTGAGGGGTTGATCGAGGTCGCGCGAAAAATCTTCCGCCACGCCGCCTTGTTCCGGCGACAGGCTGGTCGAATCGCGCTCGTCGAAGCCGGCCATGGCACTCAAGAGCAGGGCGCAGTCTTCGGCCGAGCGGGCCATCGGGCCGCCCTGGTCCAGCGACGAGGCAAAGGCGATCATGCCGAAGCGCGAGACGCGGCCATACGTCGGCTTGATGCCGGTGATGCCGCAAAAAGCGGCAGGCTGGCGAATCGAGCCGCCCGTGTCGGTGCCGGTGGCCGCCGGCGTCAGGCCGGCCGCCACGGCGGCGGCCGAGCCGCCCGACGAGCCGCCCGGCACGGCGTGCTTGTCCCACGGATTCTGTACGGCGCCGAAGGCGGAGTTCTCATTGCCGGAGCCCATGGCGAATTCATCGCAATTGACCTTGCCCAAGGTGACCATGCCGGCCGCCTGGAATTTTTCCACCACGGTGGCGTCAAACGGGCTGGCGTAGTTGGCCAGCATTTTCGAGCCGGCCGTCGTGCGCCAGCCTTTGGTGACGAACAAGTCCTTGTGCGCGATCGGCACGCCGGTCAATGGCGTGGCCGTGCCGGCGGCGATGCGCGCGTCCGCTTCGGCCGCTTGCGCCAGGGTCAGGGCACGGTCGACGTGCAAAAAGGCGTTCGAGTTGTCCGCTTCGATGCGGTCGAGGAAATGCGTCGCCAGCGCAACGGCGGAAATTTCCTTGTTCTGCAAAAGCGTGGACAGCTGTTTGATGGATTTTGTATGCATGGCGTTTCTATTTTGATATTCGGCAAAAAGGCGGGAACAACGCAGCGGCGTGTTTATTCGATGACCTTGGGGACCAGATACAAGCCATCTTGTACCTTCGGCGCCACGGCCTGATAGGCGTCGCGGCGGTTCTGTTCCGTGGCCAGGTCTTCGCGCAGGCGCAGGGCGATATTGTCCATGTGGGCGGCCAGCGGGTGGCTCAGGGGCGCCACGCCATCGGTATTGACGGCTTGCATTTGTTCTGCCAGTGCAAAAATCTTGTTCAATTGGGCCAAAGACGTGACGGCCTGGTCGTCGGCCATTTCAAGTTGGGCCAGGTGGGCGATGCGTTTTACGTCGGAGAGTGTCAGGGACATGGCGAATGGCGCGGAGTGCCGCGCATTAGTATTAAGTTGGCGTTTTGATAAAACGCGGGTATTTACTGCTATTTTGCTCACAAAAATCGAGGAATGCCGCGTAACTCGCGGCTGCAAGAGTCGCACTTTTCCATGGTTTTTGAGCAAATCGCATTCAAATTATAAGGTAGAATGGCGGGTTAATGCGTTGCCGGCGCTGATGGACCGCTGCCGCAGCATAGAAAAGATTGCGCAAGCGCCAAGCGAAACCCGAAAAAATCGCCTCCACGGATTTTCAGGGTGCCTGAAAGCGCCCGCTTTGAAACTCCCCATAAACAGCTTTTGCGCAGCTCGATGCGCTACAGGACACTCATGTTTGGTTTTTTACGCAGGTATATCTCCACCGATCTGGCCATTGACTTGGGCACGGCCAACACCCTTATTTATGTACGCGGCCTCGGTATCGTCCTGGACGAGCCATCCGTCGTCGCCATCCGCCAGGAAGGCGGTCCGAATGGCAAGAAGACCATTCAGGCAGTCGGCAAGGAAGCCAAGCAGATGCTGGGCAAGGTGCCGGGCAATATCGAAGCGATTCGTCCGATGAAAGATGGCGTGATCGCCGACTTCACCGTGACCGAGCAAATGCTCAAGCAATTCATCCGCATGGTGCACGACTCGAAATTCTTCCGTCCATCGCCGCGCATCATCATTTGCGTTCCTTGCGGTTCGACCCAGGTCGAACGCCGCGCGATCCGCGAATCGGCGCTAGGCGCCGGCGCCTCGCAGGTGTACCTGATCGAAGAACCGATGGCCGCGGCCATCGGCGCGGGCTTGCCCGTGTCCGAAGCGACCGGCTCGATGGTGGTCGACATCGGCGGCGGTACGACCGAAGTGGGCATCATCTCGCTGGGCGGCATGGTCTACAAGGGTTCCGTGCGCGTGGGCGGCGACAAGTTCGATGAAGCCATCGTCAACTACATCCGCCGCAACTACGGCATGCTGATTGGCGAACAGACGGCCGAAGCCATCAAGAAAGCCATCGGTTCGGCTTTCCCTGGTTCGGAAGTGAAGGAAATGGAAGTCAAGGGCCGCAACCTGTCCGAAGGCATCCCGCGCTCGTTCACCATCTCCAGCAACGAGATCCTCGAAGCGCTGACCGACCCGCTGAACAACATCGTCTCGGCCGTGAAAAACGCGCTGGAACAGACGCCGCCGGAACTGGGCGCCGACATTGCCGAAAAAGGCATGATGCTGACGGGCGGCGGCGCACTGCTGCGCGACCTGGACCGCCTGCTGATGGAGGAAACCGGCCTGCCGGTGCTGGTGGCCGAGGATCCGCTCACCTGCGTGGTGCGCGGTTCCGGGATGGCACTGGAACGTATGGACAAGCTCGGCTCGATCTTCTCCTACGAATAATCTGACAGAAGGGCCGGAAACCAATCCGGCCTTTTTTTGGTTTTGGCGCCGGCGTTTGACCGGGGCCTGCACGTTGGCGCACTGCGCCTGGCCTGATCATTGGAAGTCATGGAATACAGTCCTCCGCCACTTTTCAAACAAGGCGCCTCCGCCCGCGTCAAGATGATGGTGTTCGCCGGCATTTCTATCGCCCTGCTGCTGGTCGATTCGCGCATGCACGCGCTGACGGCCGTGCGCCAGGCAGTCGGCACCGTGCTGTATCCGGTGCAGATGGCGGCGCTGGTGCCGCGCGATGTGGCGCTTGGCGTCGGCAATTACTTTTCTTCGCTGTCCGCCCTGGAAAAACAGGTGCGCGACCTGAAGCACGAACAGATCGCCTCGGCGCAGATACTGCAGCAGGCGCAGCTCAACATCGTTGAAAACAACCACTTGCGCAAGCTGATGGAAGCGCGCGAGCGCGTCCCCGTCAAGACCATGATGGCCGAAGTGCTGTACGACACGCGCGATTCGGCCACGCGCAAGATCGTGCTCGATCGCGGCATCCAGCATGGCGTGGAACTGGGCCGCCCCGTGATCGACAACCTCGGTGTGGTGGGACAGGTCACGCGCGTGTTCCCGTTTACCTCCGAAGTGACCTTGCTGACGGATGAAGAGCAGGCCATTCCCGTGCAGCTGCTGCGCAATGGCGTGCGCAGCGTGGCCATCGGCCGCGGCAAGTCCGGCACCATGGAATTGCGCTTCACGGCCCCCAGCGCCGACATCCAGATCGGCGACATCGTCATTACCTCGGGCCTCGACGGCCTGTACCCGGCTGGCCTGGCCGTGGCGCGCGTGACCCTGGTCGAGCGCAATGCGCATGGCCCGTTCGGCCGCGTCGTGTGCCAGCCGCTGGCCGGCATCGAACGCAACACCCAGCTGCTCATCCTGATGACGTCGCCCGAGATTCCGCCGCGTCCGCCCGCTGAAGATATCAAGACGGGCCGCAAGATCGCCGGCAAGATGGCGCCGATCAAGGACCCTGCCAAGGAGGCTGCCGCCGCGGCAGCGCCTGCCGCCAAGCCGCCTGCCGCCAACGCGGCTGCGCCAGCGCCCGCAAAACCTGCGACGCCAGCGCCCGCACCTGCCGCCGTGCCACCGAAGGAAGCGACACGATGAACCGCCCGCATTACATCCTGCTGCCGGTCAGCCCCCTGTTCATCGGCTTTTCCCTGCTGTGCGCTTTTCTGCTGAACCTGCTGCCATGGGGGCAGTTCGTCGGCGTACCCGATTTCGTCGCGCTGGTGCTGGTCTTCTGGGGCATCCACCAGCCGCGCAAGGTCGGCATCGGCGTGGCCTTCTTCATGGGTTTGATGATGGACGTGCACGACTCGACCCTGCTGGGCGAGAATGCGCTGGCCTATACCTTGCTATCGTATTTCGCCATCATGATGCACCGCCGCGTGCTGTGGTTCCCCATCATGACGCAGGCGCTGCACGTGCTGCCGCTGCTGCTGCTGACGCAGGCGCTGCAATTGCTGACGCGGCTGATCGTCTCGGGCCGCTTCCCCGGCTGGCTCAATTTCATCGAGAGCTTCGTCGCCGTCGCCCTGTGGCCCATCGTCACGTGGATTCTGCTGGCACCGCAGCGCCGCGCCGTGGACCGCGACCATAACCGGCCGATCTGACGAGCGCCTGCCATGACTGAACTTAAGAACACCGAGCGCGAACTGCATTTTTTCCGCATGCGCCTGACCATTCTGGGCGCGCTCGTCTTCGTCTGCTTTTCGCTGCTGCTGGCGCGCTTCATCTGGCTGCAGGTGATCAAGCACGAGGACTATGCGACCAAGGCCGAGGACAACCGCATCGCCGTGGTGCCCATCGTGCCTACGCGCGGCCTGATCCTCGACCGCAACGGCGTGGTACTGGCGCGCAATTACTCGGCCTATACGCTGGAAATCACGCCGTCGAAATTGAGCGCCAGCCTCGATTCAGTGATCGACGAGCTGTCGACTCTGGTGCAGATCGACATCAAGGATCGCCGCCGCTTCAAGAAGCTGCTGGAAGAATCGAAGAACTTCGTCAGCGTGCCGCTGCGCACGCGTTTGACGGACGAGGAAGTGGCGCGCTTCACGGCGCAGCGTTTCCGTTTCCCCGGCGTCGAGGTGCAGGCGCGATTGTTCCGCCAGTATCCGATGGGCGAAGTGGCCTCGCACGTGGTGGGCTTCATCGGCCGCATCAACCGCAATGAATCCAAGGCGCTGGAAGAGGGCGAGGACGCGGCCAACTACAATGGCACCGACCATATCGGCAAGGAAGGCCTGGAAAAAAGCTACGAAAAGCAGCTGCACGGCACCACCGGCTACGAAGAAGTGGAAGTGTCGGCCGGCGGGCGCGCCATGCGCACCCTGTCGCGCACGGCGGCCACCCCCGGCAACAACCTGATCCTGTCGATCGACATCGAACTGCAAAAAGTGGTCGAGGAAGCGTTCGGCGAATGGCGCGGCGCGGCCGTGGCCATCGACCCGGCCACGGGCGACATCCTCGCCTACGTGTCCAAGCCCGGCTACGACCCGAACCTGTTCGTCGACGGTATCGACCAGCAAAGCTGGAACGAACTCAATACCTCGCTGGACCGGCCGATGGTCAACCGTCCCCTGTCCGGCACCTACGCGCCCGGCTCGACTTTCAAGCCTTTCATGGCGCTGGCCGCGCTGGAACTGGGCAAGCGCACGCCGAGCCAGTCGATTTCCGATCCCGGTTTCTTCATGCTGGGCGGGCATATGTTCCGCGACGATAAAGTCGGCGGCCATGGCACGGTGGACATGCACAAGTCCATCGTCGTCTCGTGCAACACCTATTATTATCAACTGGGCCGCGACATGGGCATCGACGCCATTCACGACTTCATGAAGCCGTTCGGCTTCGGCCAGCTGACGGGCATCGACCTGAATAACGAGAAGACGGGCGTGCTGCCGTCGACGGAATGGAAGCGCAACCGCTTCAAGACGCCGCAGCAGAAAAAATGGGTGGGCGGCGACACGATTTCGGTGAGTAACGGCTCCGGCTACAATTCCTACACGCCGCTGCAGATCGCCCACGCGACGGCCAACCTGGCCAACAACGGCGTGGTGATGAAGCCGCATCTGGTGAAGATCATCGAAGACGCCGCCACACGCGCGCGCACCCTGACGGTGCCGAAGGAAAGCTACCGCATTCCGCTCAAGCAGGAAAACATCGACACCATCAAGCGTGCCATGGTGGGCGTGACCAGCGAGCAGGGCGGCACGGCCGCGCGCATCTTCACCGGCGTGCAGTACACGGTGGGCGGCAAGACGGGTACGGCGCAGGTGGTGGGCATCAAGAAAAACGAGAAGTACAATGCCAAGCTGCTGGCCGAGCGCCTGCGCGACAACGCCCTGTTTACGGCCTTCGCGCCGGCCGACAAGCCGCGTATCGCGATCGCCATCGTGGTGGAAAACGCGGGCTTCGGCGCCGGCGTGGCCGCACCGATCGCGCGCAAGGCGCTCGACTACTACCTGCTGGGCAAGCGTCCGAGCGACAAGGAAAGGGACACCACCAAGGTGCCCAAGGAAGATGTCGACGAAGTGCGCACCCTGGAAGAAATCACGGACGAGCAGGCCGCCCCGGCACCTGCCAGGCAATAAGGAAGCACATGCCCATTAACGAGAGGCGCTCGCTGTGGCGGCGCGCCAAACCCTACCTGGCGGTGTTCGATCCGCCGTTGATGATCATCATCCTGATGCTGCTCAGTACCAGCTTGCTGACCTTGTATTCGGCCAGCATCGGCATTCCCGGCAAGATCGAGGACCACTTGCGCAACATCCTGCTGTGCTTTTTTGTCATGTGGGTGGCGGCCAATGTCACGCCGCAGATGATGATGCGCATCGCCGTGCCCGTGTACACGGTATCGGTGATCCTGCTGGTGGCCGTGGCGCTGTTCGGCACCATCAAGCTCGGTGCGCGGCGCTGGCTGCATATAGGCGTGATCGACATCCAGCCGTCCGAATTCCTGAAGATCGCCACGCCGTTGATGCTGGCCTGGTTCTTCCAGCATAATGCGGGCGCCCTGCGCTGGAAGTCGTTCCTGATGGCGGCCGTGCTGCTGCTGGTGCCAGTCTACCTGATCGCGCGCCAGCCCGACTTGGGCACGGCGCTGCTGGTGGTGGCGGCCGGCTTTACCGTCATCTTCCTGGCCGGCCTGTCGTGGAAGGTGCTGGCCGGCTTGCTGATCACCTTTGTGTCCTGCCTGCCGATCGCCTGGTCGCACCTGCATGATTACCAGCGCGACCGCGTGATGATGCTGATCGACCCGACCAAGGACCCGCTGGGCAAGGGCTTCCATATTATCCAGTCCATCATCGCCATCGGTTCCGGCGGCATGACGGGCAAGGGTTGGACGCACGGCACGCAGGCCCACCTGGAATTCGTTCCGGAGCGCACGACCGATTTTATTTTTGCCGTATATTCCGAGGAATTCGGCCTGGTCGGTAACTTGATCCTGATGCTGATGTATTTGCTGCTGGTGGGACGGGGGATGATGATCGCCGCCAACGCCCCCAGTTTTTTCACTCGCCTGCTGGCAGGAGCGATAACTATGATTTTCTTTACGTACGCCTTTGTAAACATGGGCATGGTCAGCGGCATCGTGCCGGTGGTCGGCGTCCCCCTCCCATTCCTCAGCTATGGCGGCACCGCGCTGCTGACCCTGGGCGTGGCAACCGGTATCCTGATGAGTATTCAGCGCCACCGCAAGCTGGTGCAGACATGATGCGCGCGCCTTTCGACACCTTCGCCATGCGCGGATTGAGCCTGGCGGTCTTGCTGACCCTGGCCGCCTGCGGCACCACGCCGCAAAAGTCCGCATCGAATAACGTGCCGCTGCCGTCCGGCGGCAAGGTCAAGGTGCCCGTGCGCCAGGATCCCACCTTGCCGGTATTGCCGGCGGCCGGCTCCGGGCGCGGCGGCTACTACAAGGATGACGGTCCCGGCGACAATCCGCCGGCCAACCTGCGCGACGTACCCGACGCGGAAGTGCGCAACGAGCCGTATTCGACGCGCTCGAACCGCCCGTATGTCGTCTTCGGCAAGACCTACACGCCGATCACCGACAACGAACCGTTCAAGCAGAAGGGCACGGGCACTTGGTATGGCAAGAAGTTCCATGGCCAGCGCACCTCGTCGGGCGAAATCTACGATATGTACAAGATGACGGCGGCCCACCCGACCTTGCCGATTCCATCGTATGCGCGCGTGACGAGCATCGACAGCGGCCAGCAGGTGATCGTGCGCATCAACGACCGCGGCCCGTTCCACGCCACGCGCGTCATCGACGTGTCCTATACGGCGGCGCTGAAACTGGGTTTCCTGGGCAAGGGCAGCCACCAAGTGGTCGTCGAACGCCTGCTGCCGGCCGATATCGACGCCATCCTGGCCGCTCGCGCGGCGCCGAAGCCGGTGCCGTCGGTGGTGGCCAGGTCGATCGATACGCCGGCCGACAGCGAACCGGAAATGGGCGCCGTGGTGCAGCCTGAAATCACCGCGCTGTCAGCGGTCGATGCCACCGTGGCCGCGCCCGCGCCAGCGGCGCTGGCCACCGGCTTCTACCTGCAGCTGGGCGCCTATTCGCGTGCGGACAATGCGGAAGCGGGCCGCGCGCAACTGGCGCCGTATGCGCAAACGCTGGGCAATCTCGATGTGGTGCCGGCCGGCCCGTTGTTCCGCCTGTACGGCGGACCGTTTACGAGCCGCACCGATGCGGCGCGCGCGGCGGCCAGCCTGCCGGCGTCGGCGGGTGTCAAACCGATCGTCATTGAGAGATGAACGTAGGTCGGATTAGGCGCAAGGCGCCGTAATCCGACGCGATTGTCAGCAGTCATTTACAGGAGCGCAATTCCTGTTCCGGGAACTGCGCCTTGATTTTTTCCAGCCGCGCGCGCGTGTCCGCGTCGAGGTCGCGGAACTGGTAAGCGAATTGCTTGCTGGCGCTGTAGCGCGGCGTGACGCGGGCGCTGTGCACGCCCTGTTTGTTGAGCATTGCCAGCTGGCTTTGCGCGCTCGTTTCCGACTTGAACACGCCCAGTGAAATGCCCCAGCGCAGCGGGCTGCTTTCGTTCATGATGAAGTAATTCGTCACGCCCAGCTGCTTCAATTCGCCGGCCTTGCGGTCGGCGCCTTCCTTGCTGCCCTGCGGCGGGATATACACCATGTAGCTGGAAATGTCCTGGCCGGCCACGTTGCGGCGCGACTGGCGGTCGCCCAGGTCCAGCGTCGCCACTTGCGCTTCGAAACGGCGGCCGTCGGCCAGCATGAAATTGCCCACTTCCGTGCACGCATACGATGGCGGCGCCGTTGCCGCTGGTGCTGCCGCTGCCGGTGCCGCGCCTTCGGTGGCTGGTAGCGCGGCGGGCGCCGTGGCCTGCTCCTGCGTCAGCAAGGTGAGCTTGCCCTGCTGCAGCTGGTTTTTCAGGCGCGCCGGTTCGCGCGTCTCGGCGCGAAAACTGCCCAGATAACCCTGGCCGATGGCCAGCACCAGCAGGTTGACGCCGGCCAGCAGCCAGAAGACGAATTTCAGCATACGTGGTTTCCTTGTGTTCCCGCGGCCCCGGCGCGCGCGGCCGCCTGCAGGCCGATCATGACGATATTATCGACCAGGTGCAGCGGCACCGCCAGCGCCAGGGCCGGTGCGATGCGCGGCGCGGCGCCGCCCGACAGCAGGCAGGCGCTGGCGCCGTGCATGCGCACGGCCCGTTCGATGGCGCCCGCCTGGGCCGCCAGGCAGCCGGAGAGGATGGCGTCGTCCGTGTTGTCGGCAAAGCCGGCCGGCAGCATGGCGTCGCTGGCGATTTGCGGCAGCTGCGCCGTGTTGCGCGCCAGCGAACTGGCCATCAGTCCCAGTCCCGGCAAGATCATCCCGCCGAGGAAAACGCCGTCGGCCGTGACGGCGTCAATGGTGGTGGCGGTGCCGCAATTGGCGACGATGACGGCCTGGCCAGGCGCCAGCGCCTGCGCGCCGATGGCGGCGGCAAAGCGGTCGCACCCCAGCTGCGACGGCGCGCGGTAGCCGTTCGTGAGGCCCGCCAGCTGTGGCAGCGAGACAAAGTCGCGGGCAACGACGGGCAGCATGGCGCGCAGGCGCGTGCCGATGACGGCGCCGGCCACGTTCGACAGCAGCGCCTCATGGATGGCCAGTTGCGCCCATTGCGCAGCCAGGGTGTTGATCTGCGCATGCGCGACGGCGCCGCTGGCCAGCCAGCCACCGGCGGCACTGTCGGCCGCCACGAGTGCCCATTTGATGCGCGTATTGCCGGCGTCGATCAGCAGCAGCATGTGCTTACTCCCCCAGCAGGCGCAAGGACACGTCGCCGGACATGATTTCCTGCAGGCCACCATCGGTGCGCAGCAGCAGGCGGCCCAGGTGATCCACGCCGGCCGCCACGCCTTGCTGCAGCAGCTGGCCGTTGTCGAGGATTTTCACGTGCTGGCCCTGCCAGGCGTGCAGCAGGTTCCAGCGCTCCGTAAACGGCGCAAAGCCCGTGTCGTCGAATTCGGCCAGCACGGCGGCCAGGCGGCTCAAGAGCGCGGCCACCAGGGTATTGCGTTCCATCTGCGCCAGCCAGGGCACGGCCGAGACGCTGCGGCCGATCTGCCGTTCCAGCGCATCGGGCATCAGCAGATTGATGCCGCAGCCGATGACGGCCCACACGCCGCCGTCGGGTGCCTGCTGCGTTTCGACGAGAATGCCGGCCAGTTTATGGCCATCCTTGAGCATGTCGTTCGGCCACTTCAGCTGCACCGGCACCCCCAGCGAGGACATGGTTTCGGCCAGCGCCACGCCGACGGCCAGCGGCAATCCCACCAGTTGATGCAGCGGTCCCTTGAAGCGCCAGGCCAGCGAGAACATCAGGCTGGCGTCCGCCTGCGACACCCACGGCCGTCCGGCGCGCCCCCGTCCGGCCGTCTGCTGGCCGGCGATGCGCAGGGTGGGGCCGGCCAGGGTGGCGCAGCGCGCCAGCAGATCGGCGTTGGTCGATCCCGTTTCGTCGACCACCTCTATGCATACGTGGGCGGCGCCCGTGGCGCAATGGGCGGCGATGGCCGCGCTGTTCAAGTCTGAGTGCTTCGTCATGGTGATAGGGTCAGTTGCGCGCCTTGTGCGGCGCATTCGCGAAGGCCCGGTCGTACACGGCATTGGGCAGCGCGCGCAGCAGCTTGGCGACGACGCCCATCTGCCACGGGATCACGCGGTAGCTGTCGCCGTCGGCGATAGCACGCGCGGCGCGCACGGCGAATTTTTCGGCCGGCATCAGGAAAGGCATGCGGTAGGCGTTGTGGCGCGTCATCGGCGTGTCGATGTAGCCGGGCGTGATGGTGACGACCTTGATGCCCGCCGGTTTCAATTCCAGGCGCAGCGATTCGCAGTAGCTGATGACGGCCGCCTTCGAGGCGCTGTAGGCTTCGGCGCCGGGCAGGCCGCGGATACCGGCCACGCTGCCGATACCCACCAGGCGTCCGCTGCCCTGGTTTTTCATGGCGGCGATGAAGGGCGCGAAGGTGGCGACGGTGGCCGTGACGTTGATGGCCATGAGGCGCGCGAAGGCGTCGAGGTCTTCCGCGTGTTCGCTCAGGGTGCCGTACGACACGCCGGCGCTGGCGATGACGATGTCGATGCCGCCGGCATGGGCGATGAAGTCATCGGCCGCGCTTTTCAGGGCGGCGTGGTCGCACACATCGACGGCATAGGCGCGGTGGCGTTCAGGGTGGGGCAGGGAAGCGATCAGTTGCCGCAGCGTGTCGCCGCGGCGGGCCAGCAAGCCCAATTGGGCGCCCTGGCGCGCGTACTTCAGCGCCAGGGCGGCGCCCAATCCGCTCGACGCGCCCGTGATGAAAACGCGTTGCATCAGGCGATGCCCGGGCGCGCCAGGGTAGTGGCCATGCTTATTTCTTTTCCGCTTTGGCTTTCGCGACCAGCACGTCCATCACGGTGAGCGCCTGGGCGTTCAACTGCTCTTCGTTCTTGGCCGACTTGCTGCCCTGATCGGCTTGCGAAGGCGACGTGATGTAGCGGCCATCGATGGCGATCATGGGCCAGAACGTCACGTTATAGCCCTGCATCATGGCATCCGCACGGCGCACGCGGGCCGAAATGCCCATCGAACGGTAGGTGTCGATGAATTTCTGGCGGTCCACGCCCTGCTTGGCGACGAAGTCGAAGACGGCATCGTCGGTGTTCAGGCGGTTGCGTTCCACATGCATGGCGTGGAAGACGCTGGTGTGCAGCTTGTCGACCAGGCCCATGGCTTGCAGGGTGAAGAACAGCCGCTGCTGCGGCGCCACGCTTTCATCGCGCGACACGTGCACGCGCTTGAAGACGATGTTGTCGCCCTGTTTCTTGACCCAGGCCGCCAGTTGCGGCTCGAGCACGTTGCAATGCGGGCAGTAATAGGCGAAGAATTCCGTCACTTCGATTTTCTTGCCCGATTCCGTCGCCTGCGGCGTGGGCAGGGTTTCGTATTCGACGCCGTTCTTCGGGTCGGCCGGCGAGGCCGATGCGCCCATGGCGGCGGTGCACAGTGCGGCGGCGATCAGGATGTTCTTCAGAAAACGCATGCTGGTTCCTTATTTTTGGTTGCGGACGACGGCGACGTCGATGCCGTTTTCAGACAGTTTGGTGCGCGCGCGGTTCATCGCTTCGAGCTGGTTGAACGGCCCGATGCGCACGCGGTGCAGCACGCCGGCGTCGGTGCTGCGGTCGCTGATGGCCGCTTCGAAGCCGAGCAGCGCCAGTTTGCCGCGCGTGCTTTCGGCGTCCGACATGTCGTGGAAGGCGCCGGCCTGCAGATAATAAATCCATTTGTCGCTGGCTGCATCGGCCTTCGCCTCTTTCACGTCGGCCTTCGCTTGCGGCGCTGGCGCTGCCACCGGTGTTTTCGGCGCTGGCTTGTCTTTCAATGTACCGATCAATTCCTGCAGCGCGTCCGGCGGCGGCGCCTTCGGCTGCTGCGCGGGAGCTGGCGCCGGTGCTGCCGGCTGCGTCGGCGTGACGATCTCGCGTGGCTCCTTGGAGAAGTCGCGCGCCGCTTCCTTGGCCGCTTCCTTGTTGCCGTACATCGGCTTGTTCGGGTCGGCGATCTGGCCGGCCGTCGGTTCGGCCGATTTGCCGGCCTTGCCCGACTTGTCGGTGAACGGCGAGGCGCCCTTGGTGATCACCAGGGCGACCACGACGGCGATGCCCAGGCCGATGACCAGGCCGATGATGATGCCGACCAGGGTATTGCCCTGCTGGCGCCGGGACGAAGAGAAGCGGGAAACATGATTCATTGACTGTTTGACCTTCGCGATTACATTTTGTTTGGCGCGGACACGCCGATCAGTGCCAGGCCGTTGCGCAGTACCTGGCGCGCGGCGATGACGAGAGCCAGGCGGGCCATCTTGACGGCTTCGTCCTCGACCAGCACTTTTTCGGCGAAGTAGAAGCTGTGCAGGTTGGCGGCCAGGTCGCGCAGGTAGAAGGCGACTTGATGCGGTCCCAGTTCCGCTTGCGCGCGCGCCAGCATTTCCGGATAGGCGGCCAGGGTCGCCAGCAGGGTCGCTTCCGTCGGCGCCGTCAGGGGAGACAGGTCAACGCCGGCAACCGTGCTTTCATCGCCGCCCCAGTTTTCCAGGATGCGGCAGATGCGCGCATGCGCGTACTGCACGTAATAGACGGGGTTTTCATCGGTGGTTTTCAGCGCCACGTCGACGTCGAAGACGAATTCCGTGTCGGCCTTGCGCGAGATCAGGAAGAAGCGCACGGCGTCGCGGCCCTTGGCGATGTCGCCGCCGCCCGACCATTCGATCAGGTCGCGCACGGTCACGTAGGAGCCGGCGCGCTTCGAAATCTTGACTTCTTCGCCGTCTTTCATGACGGTGACCATCTTGTGCAGCACGTAGTCGGGGTAGCCTTGCGGGATGCCCATGTCGACGGCCTGCAGGCCGGCGCGCACGCGGGCGATGGTGCCGTGGTGGTCGCTGCCCTGGATATTGATGGCCTGCACGAAGCCGCGCTGCCATTTCACCAAGTGGTACGCGACGTCCGGCACGAAATACGTGTAGGTGCCGTCCGTCTTGCGCATCACGCGGTCCTTGTCGTCGCCGAAGTCGGTGGTGCGCAGCCACAGCGCGCCATCCTGCTCGTAGGTGTGGCCCGCCTTGATCAAGGTTTCGACGGCGTTATTGACCTTGCCGTCCGCGTACAGCGACGATTCCAGGTAGTAATTGTCGAACTTCACGCCGAACGCCTGCAAGTCGATGTCCTGCTCGTTGCGCAGGTAGGTGACGGCGAACGGGCGGATCGAGTCGATGTCTTCCACGTTGCCATTGGCCGTGGCAGGCTGGCCATCGCTGGCCGAGACGGTCTTGCCGGCCTTGAAGTCGTTGGCGATATCGGCGATGTAGTCGCCGTTGTAGGCGGACTCGGGCCATTCGGCGTCGCCCGGCTTGAAGCCGCGCGCGCGCGCCTGCACGGAGTTGGCCAGGGTCTGGATCTGCACGCCCGCGTCGTTATAGTAGAACTCGCGCGTCACTTTGTAGCCTTGCGCGTCGAACAGCGAGGACAGGGCGTCGCCCAGGGCCGCCTGGCGGCCGTGGCCCACGTGCAGCGGACCGGTCGGGTTGGCCGAGACGAATTCCAGGATGACTTGCTTGCCGGCGCCTGCCGTGCTGCGGCCATAGCTGTCGGCCTCGCCCAGGATGGTTTTCACCACGGCCTGCTTGGCGGCGTTTGACACGCGCACGTTGATGAAGCCGGGACCGGCGATTTCCACTGCCTCGACCAGGCCCTTGCCGGCCGGGTTGGCCAGCACGGCCGTCACGATGGTTTGCGCCAGTTCGCGGGGATTCTGTTTCAGCTGCTTGGCCAGTTGCATGGCGATATTGCAGGCGACGTCGCCATGCGATGCATCGCGTGGTCGCTCGAGCACCACGGTAGGCTCGAGCGTAGTGCCGGCCAGGACGGGAGCGAGGGCGGCCTGGAACAGGGCGATGATTTCTTGTTTCTGTTGGGCGAGCATGAGCAGGATGGCGGTGGAACCGCGTTAAGAATGAATAGAATGAATCAAAAAGCAAAACGGACGGCAAGTACACAAGCCGCCCAGACTGCGTTAATTATACTGGTTTGCCGCCGGGAACAATACGCCAGCCGGCAGTGTTCCCGTGCTGGCGCGTTTCACGATATTATCAGGACAGCATGCCCATGTTGGTGCGCGAAAACATCAGCATGGTGCATTCTGCTTGTATATATGCAGTTTTTTGCCGCAATTTACAGGTATCGCTGCAATCGCTTGGGCCAGAGGGCGCCACAAACGCTACAATCGACCCTTTATTGATGACGCGCGGCCGCGACTTTGCCTCCATGCAGCCCGCCGCGCGCAGCCACACCGGATAACTATGAACAAGCGCCCCACGCTGAAATTGAAAACCAAGCCGGCGCCAGGCCAGGCTCCTGCCGTACCGAAATTGCGTCCCAGCTACCATCCCGACCTGAAACCGGTCTTGCAGCCAGGCTTCCAGCCCGATTTGCGCGCCGACTCGCTGGCGTTTTGCCTGCTGGGCGCGGCCAATGCCATAGCGCAAGTGCGCACGGGAACGGCCTTGCCGCAGGCGCTGGCCAAGGTGTTTACGCAATCGAACGCCAGCCCGCAGGCGCGCGGCGCCATCCAGGATATTTCCTACCGTACCATGCGCCAGCTGGGCCGCAGCGAAACCCTGGTCGGCCTGATGACGTCGAAGGCGCCCGAGCCGCCGATGCTGGCCGCCTTGCTGTGCTGCGCGCTGTCCTTGATGTCGGCCGAGCCGGGCGAGCAGCCATACGAAGAATTCACGGTGGTCGACCAGGCCGTCACGGTCGCCACGTCGCACCCTGACCTGGCGCACGCCAAGGGCATGGTCAACGCTGTCTTGCGCCGTTTCTTGCGCGAGCGCAAATCCTTGCTGGAAGCGGCCCTGCAGCAACCGTTGGCGCAATGGAATTATCCGCAGTGGTGGATTGACTCGCTGCGCCTGGCCTATCCGCGCGACTGGCAAGCCATTTTGACGGCCGGCAATGCCGTGCCGCCATTGACCCTGCGCGTGAATCGCCGCAAGAGCACGGTGGAAGCGTATCTGGCCGTGCTGCAGGAAGCGGGCATCGCCGCGCGCCAGGTGGGACCGTTCGCCGTGCGCCTGGATAAACCGATCGGCGTGGCCCTGATCCCCGGCTTCGAGCAGGGCGTCGTCTCTGTGCAGGATGCCGGCGCGCAACTGGCCGCACCGCTGCTCGACTTGCAGGACGGCATGCGCGTGCTCGATGCCTGCGCGGCGCCGGGCGGCAAGACCTGCCACATCCTGGAACTGGCCGACGTGCACGTGACCGCCATCGACGCGGACGCCAAGCGCCTGCCGCGCATCGCGGAAAACCTCGAGCGCCTGGGCCTGGACGCCACCCTGAAGGCGCAGGATGCGCAATCGAGCGCGTGGTGGGACGGCCAGCAGTACGACCGCATCCTGGCCGACGTGCCGTGCACGGCCTCGGGCATCGTGCGCCGCCATCCCGATATCCGCTGGTTGCGCCGCAAGGGTGACGCGTTCCAACTTGCAACACTTTCATCCAAAATTCTGGACAACCTGTGGCAGATGCTGCGCCCCGATGGTAAATTGCTGTTCGTGACATGTTCATTGTGGCCGCAGGAGTCCGAGGCACAGGCGGCGGCATTTGCGGTGCGCAATAATGCGACCCGATTGACAGCGCCTGGCCAGCTGTTGCCGACCGGCAGCGCGGAGCAGGACCACGACGGTTTGTTCTATGCGCTATTCCAAAAAAATGCGGCTTGAGCGATTCGTCGAACCTTATCCTACGGACTACACCGGCACACTTGTGACAACACGACTCTTCCGACTCCTGGCCCTGCTGCTGATGCTGGCATGTACCATGCCACGCGCGCATGCCGCCGATATGGTCGAGATCACCCGTGCCTACATCGAGTCTAGCGAAGAGGGCTACAAGCTGGCCGCCACATATTCCTTCGAGCTCAATCATGACCTCGATGATGCCGTGCAGCATGGCGTGCCGCTGTTTTTCACGACGGAAATCGAACTGACCCGGCCCCGCTGGTACTGGTTCGATGAAAAGGCCATCGTGGCGCGCCAGACCAGCCGGCTGTCGTACAACGTGCTCACGCGCCAGTACCACGTGTCGGGCGGCGGCTTGCAGCAAAGCTTTGCCACGCTCGACGATGCGCTGTTCCTGATCCGCCGTCCCAGCCGCTGGCTGGTGGCGCGGCGCGGCGAACTGAAAGTGGGGCAGACGTATAACGTCACCTTGCGCATGGGCATGGACCGCGACTACCTGCCCAAGCCGATACAGGTCAATGCCTTCAATAACAGCGACTGGCGCCTGGCTTCGAATAAAAAAACCTTTTTGTATACGGCGGAGTAGTGAGTCAAGCATTGCGCTATCTGCTGGTGGTGGGCGGCGGCATTGTCAGTATCCTGCTGTTCCTGCTGGCGTCGGCTTCCGACAATTCCGGCTTTTTCGACCGTTACTACACCTGGCTGCTGGGCCTGAACGCGGCCGTCGCCGTGTCCCTGCTGGCGCTGGTGGGTATTTCCCTGGCCCGCCTGTACGCGCGCTACAAGAGCGGCAAGTTCGGCTCCAAGCTGATGACGCGCCTGGTGATGCTGTTCGCCGCCGTCGGCATCCTGCCGGGCCTCGTGATTTTCCTTGTCTCCGTGCAATTCGTCTCCCACTCCATCGAATCCTGGTTCAACGTCAAGATCGAAGCGGCGCTGGAATCGGGGATTGAGCTGGGCCGTGCCGGCCTCGATGCGGCCCTGGTCGAGCTCGATCACCGGGGTCACAAGGCGGTCGAAGAAATGGGCGCCGACCCGGTGGCCGGCCCGGCCGTGCTGACCAGCCTGCTGCGCGAGGAGGGCATGCAAAACGCCATGCTCGTCAGCGGCGACGGCGTGCTGCTGGCCAGCGCCGGGCCGCACAGCGCGGCCGACTTGCCGACGCCGGCCATGCTGGTGCAGGCGGCCTCGCCGGCCGGCTATGCCTCGGCCGAAGGGGGCTTGGAATTGCACGACGATGGCACGGAGTCGGGCGGCGGCGGTTTCCGCTCGGGCCTGCCGGCGTCGCTGGAAACGGCGGCCAGCCTGCGCCTGCGCGTGCTGGTGGCCGTGCCGGGGCCGTCCGTGTCGCCCCGCTATCTGCAACTGCTGCAGGCGGTGCCGCCCAAGCTGGCGACGAATGGCGAAGTGCTGCGCGCCGCCTACAGCGAATACAAGGAACGTTTCGTCGCGCGCGTGGGTCTGCGCAAGATGTACATGGAAATCCTCACTTTGACCTTGCTGCTGGCCATCTTTGGCGCCATCGGCAGCGCTTTCCTGATCGCGGGCAACCTGGCTCAGCCCCTGCTGCTGCTGGCCGAAGGCACGCGCGCCGTGGCCGAAGGCGACCTGTCGCCGCGCCCCATCGTCGCCACCAAGGATGAACTGGGTACCCTGACGCAGTCGTTCAACATCATGACGCGCCAGTTGCTCGATGCGCGCACGGCCGTGGAAAGCAACCGTGCTGCCTTGCAAAACGCCAAGGCCCACCTGGAATCGGTGCTGGCGAACATGTCGGCCGGCGTGATGGTGCTCGACGGCGACTTCAAGCTGGTGACCTGCAATGAATCGGTCGAGCGCATCCTCCAGCATTCGGGCACGAGCATGGTGGGCCAGCCGCTGGCGCATATTGCTGGAATGGAAGAATTTGGCGGCGCCATCATCAGCGCCTTCACGGCGCAAAGCGCGCAATCGGCGTCGGGCCGCAACCAGCAGCGTCTGCACTGGCAGCGGCAGATCGAGATTCCGCGCCGCCTGGGCAGCAGTGCCGACGAGCATGACATCACCCTGCTGGCGCGCGGTTCGCGCCTGCCGCTGGAGTCCGGCAGCGGCTACATCGTCGTGTTCGATGATATTTCCGACGTGATTTCCGCGCAGCGCTCGATCGCCTGGGGCGAGGTGGCACGCCGCCTTGCGCATGAAATCAAGAATCCGCTCACGCCGATCCAGCTGTCGGCCGAGCGCCTGCAGATGAAGCTCGAAGGCAAGCTGGAGCAGCCCGATGCGGATTTGCTCAGCCGCGCCACCACCACCATCGTCAAGCAGGTCGATGCGATGAAGCGCATGGTCGACGACTTCCGCGACTATGCGCGCACGCCGCCGGCCGTGCTCACGCCGCTGCGCCTGAACGAGCTGATCGAAGAGATACTGAACCTGTACCTGCGCGGCGACGATGGCGACATCATCCACCCGCTGCTGGCGCCGAATCTGCCGATGGTGATGGGCGATCCGACCCAGTTGCGCCAGGTGATTCACAACCTGCTGCAGAACGCGCAGGACGCCATGGCCGACCTGCCGCCGGACTCGCCGCATCCGCGGATTGACGTGAGGACGGAAGCAATTCATTATCGCAGTGCGGACGGCGGCGTGAATATCGCCGTGCGGCTGGCCATCACGGACAATGGTCCTGGTTTTGCACCCAAAATCCTGGCGCGCGCGTTCGAGCCGTATGTGACCTCGAAGGCCCGCGGCACGGGATTGGGCCTGGCGATGGTAAAGAAAATTATCGATGAACACGGCGGACGCATCGATATCGAGAACCGGGTCGACGGCAATGGCGCTTCGGTGGTCATTTTGCTGTTAAAGTTAGCTCCCGACGCTCCTGCCCAGGAATTCCTGGCGTGAGGGTCTGGTTTAGTATTTAAAACACTAATAAAATCATAGTTGTCCGCCGCGTGCATCTTGTGCGCGACGGCCGGCGAAATGAGGAAGGCAAGACACGAATGGCAAACATACTCGTAGTGGATGATGAAATGGGTATCCGTGAGTTGCTCTCGGAAATTTTGGGCGACGAAGGACATGCTATCCAGCTGGCCGAAAATGCGCAGCAGGCGCGCGAAGCGCGTGCCGCCGGTGCGCCGGATCTGGTATTGCTGGATATCTGGATGCCCGACACCGATGGCGTCACCTTGCTCAAGGAGTGGCAGCGCGATGGCTTGCTGACCATGCCGGTGATCATGATGTCGGGCCACGCCACCATCGATACGGCGGTCGAGGCGACGCGCATCGGCGCCATGAACTTCCTGGAAAAACCGATTGCCCTGCAAAAACTGCTGAAGGCGGTCCAGCAAGGCTTGACGCGGGCCCAGGAAACCGTGCGCGCGCCGAGCGTGGCGCCGCGTCCCGTGGCGCCCGTGGTGGCCGAGGAAAGCAGCCATCCCGTGCCCAGCTTTGGCGGCAGCGCACCGCAACAGCTGATGGTGCGCCCAGGCATCGCCGTACCGGCGGTGGCCGAAGGCCATGGCTACAACCTGTCGTTCGACTTGCCGCTGCGCGAGGCGCGCGATGCGTTCGAGCGCATGTATTTCGAACACCACCTGGGCCGCGAAGGCGGCAGTATGACCCGCGTGGCGGAAAAAACGGGCCTGGAACGCACCCATCTGTATCGTAAGCTGAAACAGCTGGGCGTCGAACCGGGCAAGCTGGCCAAGAAAGGCCTGTGACGTCAGCCGTACGGCGTCCGACGCCGCTGACCCTGGTCAGCGGTGGTCGCGCCGCCGAGCGCGAGGCGGCCATCGCGCAAGCCTTGCAGCCTGGCCACGCGACCGCCGTGATCCTCGAGGGTCTCGCCGACGGCAACGCCATCCTGGCCGACCTGGCCGAAGAAATTTCCCCTTCCTCATCGTTTCCATTGCAACTGTTGCGCATCGCGCCCGGTTGCCTGTGCTGCAGCGGCAATCTCGTATTGCGTGTAACATTAAATCGTCTGCTGCGCCATCCACCCGCGCGCCTGTTCATCAGCCTGGCCGACGCTTCGCATATCGAACAGCTACGCACCTGGCTGACCGTCAGTCCCTACGATGTCCTGCTGGCGCTGGAAGCGGACTTGCTTGTTTCCTCAACGTAGTTTCCTGACCGTCTTACCGCAGTTGCAGTTTGCATCTCGTTACAACTCTGTAGCCCGCAGGGTGGCCTTGCCGCTTGAAATGGCGGCGTGTGAACCCCACCTCTGTCCTGAAACCGCAAGAGTTTCTCTTGCTTGAGCGAAGGATGCAAAATGAACCTGATCTATAACAGCGAACAATATAGCGTCGTGGAATTCGGCGTCGATGGCGACCTGGAAGCCCTGCGCTTTGGCGGCTATGAAATCGTCGACAAGGGGGGCAAGCGGGAAACGTTTATCGCCGGTATCCTTGCGCAAAACTTCCGCCGCGACGTCACGGAATTGATCGCCAGCGAACCGAGCATGGAAGAGATCGATGAATTCTTGGGCAGCTACGATTCCCTCATGAGCCAGCCCGTCCTGTTGCACTGATGTGATGGCCATCGCCGCCATACCAATCCGCCAGGGCGTGGTATGGTGGCCGTGTTATCCAGCTGCAAACAGACCATGTGCCAACTTCTCGGAATGAATTGCAATGTCCCCACGGACATTGTCTTTAGTTTTACCGGCTTCGCCATGCGCGGCGGCCATACAGATACCCACCATGATGGCTGGGGCATCGCCTTTTTCGAGGGCGCCGGCGTGCGCCATTTTGTCGACCATCAGGCGGCCATCGCCTCGCCCGTGGCCGAACTGATCAAACGCTACCCGATCAAGTCGCGCAATGTCATCGCGCATATCCGCAAGGCCACGCAAGGCCAGGTGGCGCTGGAAAACTGCCACCCCTTCGTGCGCGAACTGTGGGGCCGCTACTGGGTCTTTGCCCACAATGGCGATTTGAAGGATTTCAACCCCGTGCTGACGGGCAGTTACCGTCCCGTCGGCTGCACCGACAGCGAACGGGCTTTCTGCTACCTGCTGCAGGAATTGCACGCGCGCTTTGGCGACGCCCCGCCGGCTTTGCCGCAGCTGCATGCGGCGCTGGCGGACTTGTTGCCCAGCATCGCGGCCCACGGCACGTTCAACATGATGCTGTCGAGCGGCGAGGCGCTGTTTGCCCATTGCTCGACCAGCTTGCACTATCTGGTGCGACAACATCCGTTTCCAACTGCTAAACTCTCCGATGAAGACCTGAGCGTGGACTTTTCCCAGGTGACGACGCCCCAGGACAGAGTGGCCGTGATCGTTACCCAGCCGCTGACGACGAATGAACAATGGACGGCGTTTGTGCCCGGCGAATTGAAATTATTTGTCGACGGGATGGTGCAAGACACGCCAGTGGCCTAATTTGTTGACGACAATACGCTGGATTGCTGCCAAAATACCCACAGCGCGGGCGGAATTCAGCTAAAGTATTGTCAATAGTGAACCTTGATGCGGGCGCGGCGCGGCCGGTGTCACTCGACGTGATTGATGAAGAGTTAATGATCGATATTTCCAGCAACGACATCACCCCGAAACCCTTGCGCGTGCGCGAGTTCTATCTGGGTCGACAACCTATCCTCGACCGCAACCAGGCCCTGTTCGGCTATGAGTTGCTATTCCGCAACGCTCCGGTCGGCCCCGCCAACATTACCAGCGACCTGTCCGCCACGGCGTCCGTCATCGCCCACGCTTCCCAGCTGGGCATGGAAAAGGTCATTGGCGACGCGCTCGGTTTCGTCAACGTCGATGCCGACGTGATCATGAGCGACATCTTCGTCTTCCTGCCGCGTGAAAAAGTCGTGCTGGAAATCGTCGAATCGATGCCCGTCACGCCGGAAGTGCGCGCGCGCATCAGCGAACTGGTGGGCCATGGCTTCACCTTCGCGCTGGAAAACGTCGTCTCCGATACGGCGCAAGTGCAGGAACTGCTGCCGCTGGTGCAGTACGTCAAGATGGACATGAGCACGGTCGACCCGAAAGTGCTGGCGGCGCTGGCGCCCCGTTTCAAGCGGGAAAACAAGAAACTGGTGGCGGAAAAGGTCGAGACGCGCGAAGAATTCAAGTCGGGCCTGGACCTGGGCTTCGATTACTTCCAGGGTTATTACTTTGCCAAGCCGGCCATCATGACGGGCAAGAAGTTGTCGCCGTCGCAACTGGCCGTCATGGAACTGATGACCCTGGTGACGTCGGACGCCGACAACATGGATATCGAGCGCGCCATCAAGCGCGACGTGTCCCTGGCCCTGAACCTGCTGCGCCTGGTCAATACGCCGGCCGTGGGCGCGCGCCAGCGCATCGATTCGCTGAGCCAGGCCGTCACCGTACTGGGCCGCCGCCAATTGCAGCGCTGGCTGCAAATCATGCTGTACGCGGAACCAAGCAAGCGCGGCCATAGCATGACGCCGCTGCTGATGCTGGCCACCACGCGCGGCCGTTTGCTCGAATTGCTCGCACATAAACTGCGCCCGAACCACGCCCACTCGGCCGATATCGCCTTCACGGTCGGCATCATGTCGCTGATGGATACCCTGTTCGGCGTGCCGATGTCGGAAATCCTCAGCCAGATCGAAGTGATCGACGAAGTGGCTGAAGCGCTGCTGTCGCGCGAAGGCTTCTACGGCGACCTGCTGCGCCTGGCCGAATGCATCGAGCGCATCGAAGACATGGAAGGCGAGATCGTACCGACCCTGCGCGACCTGGCCATGTCGCCGGACGACCTGGTGGAGCTGGAAATGGCCGCCTATGAGTGGAGCGATAACGTCGTCCGCTACGCACTGTAGGTCGGATTAGGCCCAAAGGGCCGTAATCCGACAACATTGTTGGCGCGTTCTCAAAAGCCCTGCACGGCGTCGCCGTAGCAGGGCTTTTTTACGCCGCTACGCTGCCGCCCCGGGCCAGTGCTTGTGCAGCTCGGGGTCGGTGCGCAGTTCCCACAGGGCCAGCACGACGACGGCGATACCGACAAGCAGTTCGTTCCACATGACGACGGGCTGATCGGCCAGCCGCAGGATCCACGGCGAGGCGGCGACCCACACGCCGACAAGCAGGTTGACGACGACGGCCCAGAAATAGGTCTTGTACAGGTCGAAGGCGGCCAGCACGGCGATCACCAGGCCCGAGACAAGGGCGTTGATCATCTGCGGCGAGCCTTCGGGATAGGAAAAGGCCCAGGGCGAGACGACCAGCCATAAGCCCAGCAACAGGATCACTTGGTCCTGCCAGCGTTTCAGTTTGAAGTTGGTTGCCATATATCCTCCTTAGCCAGTCAGGGAACGGGCCGGAGCGGGCATGCAGCATGCCGGCCGGCATACTGCGTTAGTGCGCTGCGGCGCGCGGAAAGTTCCGCGCGCCTTGTGCTTAAATTATGACAGATTGGGCGCCAGCCAGCGTTCCACGTCCTCGATATTGGCGCCACGGCGTTTGGCCATGTCTTCCACCTGGTCCATGCCGATCTTGCCGACGACGAAGTATTTCGACTCCGGGTGGGCAAAATAGAAGCCGGACACTGCCGCGCCGGGGAACATGGCATACGATTCCGTCAGCTGCATGCCGATTTCCTCGGCCTGCATGACCTCGAACATCTGTTTCTTGACCGTGTGCTCGGGGCAGGCCGGGTAGCCGGGCGCCGGGCGGATGCCGACATATTTCTCGGCGATCATGTCGTCGTTGCCCAGGTGCTCGTCCGGCACATAGCCCCACAAATCCTTGCGCACGCGCTCGTGCAGGTATTCGGCAAACGCCTCGGCCAGGCGGTCCGCCAGCGATTTGAGCATGATGGACGAGTAATCGTCGTGCGCATCCTCGAAGCGCTTTTCGTACTTTTCAATGCCCAGGCCGGACGTGACGGCGAACATGCCGATGTAATCCTTCACGCCCGATGCTTTCGGCGCAATGAAGTCGGCCAGGCACTGGTTCGGACGCTGCACACCGTCGACCACGGGTTTGACGCCTTGCTGGCGCATGCCGTAGTACGTAAATGCCACGGTACTGCGCGTATCGTCCGTGTACACCTCGATATCGTCGTCATTGACGCTGTTCGCTGGCAGCAAGGACACGACGCCGTTGGCCGTCAGCCAGCGCCCGTCGATGAGTTTTTTCAGCAAGGCCTGGCCTTCCGCGTACACCTTGGTAGCCGCGTCGCCCACCACTTCATCGGTCAGAATGGCGGGGAAGGGGCCGGCCAGGTCCCAGGTCTGGAAGAACGGGCCCCAGTCGATGTAGTTGGCCAGGGTGGCCAGGTCGACATTTTTAAACACGCGCCGGCCGATGAACTTCGGTTTCACGGGCGTGCAGGCGCCGTCGAACGGCACGACCATGCGGTTGGCGCGCGCTTGCGCCAGCGGCAGGATGGGCAGGGCCTTCTTGTTGGCGTGCTGCTCGCGGATGCGCGCGTAATCGAGTTCGATGTCTTCCACGTATTTGTCGCGCTGCTCCGGCGTCAAGAGCGACTGCGCCACGGACACGGAACGCGAAGCGTCCGGCACGTAGATCACGGGGCCTTCGTAGTTGTGCGCGATTTTCACGGCCGTGTGGGCGCGGCTGGTGGTGGCGCCGCCGATCAGCAGGGGAATCTTGAGCATGCGGAAATGTTCGTCGCGCTGCATTTCCTTGGCGACGTACGCCATTTCTTCCAGCGACGGCGTGATCAGGCCCGAGAGACCGATGATGTCCGCGTTTTCCACCTTGGCGCGGGCGAGGATTTCCGAGCACGGCACCATCACGCCCATGTTCACTACTTCGAAGTTATTGCACTGCAGAACGACGGTGACGATGTTCTTGCCGATGTCATGCACGTCGCCTTTGACGGTCGCCATGATGATCTTGCCCTTCGGCTTGGCGACGATGCCCGTGCGTTTTTCTTCCAGCAGCTTTTCTTCCTCGATGAACGGGATCAAGTGGGCCACGGCCTGTTTCATGACGCGCGCCGATTTCACCACTTGCGGCAGGAACATCTTGCCTTGGCCAAACAGGTCGCCGACCACGTCCATGCCGGCCATCAAGGGGCCCTCGATCACGTGGATGGGGCGCCCGCCATTGTGCAGCAGTTCCTGGCGCGCTTCTTCCGTGTCTTCCACGATGAATTGCGTGATGCCATGCACCAGCGCGTGCGACAGGCGCGCCTGCACCGTGCCTTCGCGCCAGGCCAGGGTTTGCGCTTCGGCCTTGCCGCCCGCCTTCAGGGTGCCGGCAAATTCGATCATGCGCTCGGTCGAGTCTTCGCGGCGGTTCAGCACCACGTCTTCCACGCGCTCGCGCAGTTCCGGGTCGAGGTTGTCGTACACGCCGACCATGCCGGCGTTGACGATGCCCATGGTCATGCCCGCCTTGATCGCGTGGTACAGGAACACGGTATGGATGGCTTCGCGGGCTGGATCGTTGCCGCGGAAACTGAAGGACACGTTCGATACGCCGCCCGAGATCTTCGCGTACGGCAAGTTTTCCTTGATCCAGCGCGTGGCGTTGATGAAGTCGACGGCGTAGTTGTTGTGCTCTTCGATACCGGTGGCGACGGCAAAGATGTTCGGATCGAAAATGATGTCTTCGGGCGGGAAGTCCAGCGCATCGATCAGCAGGTGGTAGGCGCGCGCGCAAATTTCGATCTTGCGCTCGAAGGTGTCGGCTTGCCCCTTTTCATCGAAAGCCATGACGATGACGGCAGCGCCGTAGCGGCGGCACAGTTTCGCCTGGCGCAGGAATTCCTCTTCGCCTTCCTTCATGGAAATCGAGTTGACGATGGCCTTGCCCTGCACGCATTTGAGGCCCGCTTCGATGACCGACCATTTCGACGAGTCGACCATGATGGGCACGCGCGAAATATCGGGTTCCGAGGCGATCAGGTTCAAAAAGCGCGTCATGGCGGCCAGCGAATCGAGCATCGCTTCGTCCATGTTGATGTCGATCACTTGCGCACCGTTTTCCACCTGCTGGCGCGCCACGGACAAGGCTTCGTCGTATTGCTCATTGAGAATCATGCGCGCGAACGCCTTCGAGCCCGTGACGTTGGTGCGCTCGCCGACGTTGACGAACAGCGACGCGTCATTGACGACGAACGGTTCCAGGCCGGCAAGGCGCAGGTCGTGCGATGAGGCCGGCACGGTGCGCGGCGTGTTTTTCGACAGCAATTGGCCGATGGCGGCGATGTGCTCGGGCGTGGTGCCGCAGCAGCCGCCCGCCATGTTCAAGAATCCCGCGTCGGCAAATTCACGCAGCAGGGCGGACGTGTCGGCTGGCAACTCGTCGAAACCCGTGTCGCTCATGGGGTTGGGCAAGCCCGCGTTCGGGTAGATGCACACGAAGGTGTCGGCGATCTTGGCCAGCTCTTCCGCATACGGACGCATCAGGGCGGCGCCCAGCGCGCAGTTCAGGCCGATGGTCAGCGGTTTCGCGTGGCGCACGGAATTCCAGAAGGCGGGTACGGTCTGGCCCGACAAAATGCGCCCCGACGCATCCGTGACGGTGCCGGAAATCATCAGGGGCAGGCGCACGACAGTCGGGTTTTGCTCGTAGAACAGGTCGATGGCGAACAGGGCCGCCTTGCAGTTCAAGGTGTCGAAAATGGTTTCCACCAGCAGCACGTCGGCGCCGCCTTCGACCAGACCCTGCGTCTGTTGCAGGTAGGCGGCCACCAGTTGATCGAAGGTGACGTTGCGCGCGGCCGGGTCGTTCACGTCGGGCGAGATCGACGCCGTCTTTGGCGTGGGCCCGAGGGCGCCGGCGACGAAGCGCGGCTTGTCCGGCGTGGAATATTTGTCGCAGGCGGCACGCGCCAGCTTGGCCGCCTGCACATTCATTTCATAGGCCAGGTGGGCCATGTGATAGTCGTCTTGCGCGATGGTCGTGGCGCCGAAGGTATTCGTTTCGATCAGGTCGGCGCCGGCCGCCAGGTAGCGCTCGTGGATTTCCTGGATGATGTGCGGCTGCGTCAGGGTCAGCAGTTCATTGTTGCCCTTGACGAACAGTTCGCGCGCGCCACTGTCTGCCGGCGCGGCGAAATCGATGAAGCGGCCGGCGGGACCGCCACGGTACGCTTCTTCGTCGAGCTTGTATTGCTGGATGATCGTGCCCATGGCGCCGTCGAGGATCATGATCCGCTGCGCCAGGATGGCGCGCAAGGTGGCTTCGGTCGGGGACATGGCGGGGATCACGGTATCGTTCATTTCATGCTTTCAATAGGCAAACGGGCGGCGGCGCGGCGACAAGACTGTATGAGGCGGTTGCGGGTCAGCAGGATCAGCTGACGGAGTGTGCCGGCCGGGTAGGGCTGGCAGAAGGTGGCAATCGCCTGATTTCACCGGGTCTAAAATTATACGGCATCAGGCTGCTTTGGTTTTAAGCAAAAGCGGCTGTTCGCCCCACAGCAGGCCAGGTTGCAACACATTGCAACACATCAGCTTGCGCCGCGCCTGCTTCTGAAAATTACATTCCTGAAAATCTTACTCAAAACGTTAATTCTTCCGCCAAACTTGGCAGGAAGGCACGGCGTCTAGGCTGTGGAAAAATTTCCACATTATTTGCGCACTGTCAGAATCTTTTTAATGAATTGAATGGCAATAGCTGCAAAGGAAAATAATTTTGATTTAAGACAAGACAGAGTGAAGCGAATAATTCTTAGAATAAATCTTTCCAAGTCGATACTTTAACTATTATCAAAACCAATTGAATCAAAAGCATTAATAGTTGTCCTTGGGAATCGAATTAACCCATAATATGGGTTCTTCGAAATTATATTCTCACCAAAAGTCACCAATATGTCACATTTCTCCCGTGTCCTCCCCGGCATCGCGCTGCACCAACATGGTTGCCAGCCATGAAAAACCATCTGCTTGTAGCATTGTTTGTCGTGCTGGGCCTGTCCGCTTGCGGCGGAGGCGGCGGTGGCGGTGGTGACACGGTGGTGGCGACCACCTCGGGTACGCCAGTGCTGGTTCCTGCCGTGACGGCCGTCTCGGCGGCGAATGTCGCCGTGGGTGGCAGCCTGGTGGTGACGGGCACGAATCTGAGCCGCGTGACGGCTTTTCAGGTGGGCGGCGTGAACGTTGCCGCCAGCGCCAGCAGCGACAGCAGCGTAACCCTGGCCATGCCGGGCGTGCCCGTCACGGGCGCCTTGAGCCTGGTCAGCGCCAGCGGCACGGCGACCACCAGCTATAACGTGAACGTGTACCTGCCGCTGAGCGTGAGCAGTGTCGCACCGGCAACGGGCGGCGTCGGTTCCAGCGTGACGATCGCGGGCGGCGGCATGGGCGCCGTGACGGCGGTGCAGTTCGGCAATGGCGCTGCGGCAACGCCGCAAAGCCAGACGGCCAGCAGCGTGACGGTGGTGGTGCCTGCGGGTGCGGCGACAGGCGCGCTGACGGTGCGCGGTCCCTACAACGATGTGGCCAGCAGCGACACGTATACGGTCTTGGCAAACGTGGCAGTGACGTCGATCGTGTCGGCCGTCAACGGCGCGACCTTGTCGGTGACGCTGCAGGGCAGCAATCTCGACCAGGTCAGCTCGGCCACGGTGGGCAGTACGCCAGCCGCCATCGTCAGCGCCAGTGCCAGCCAGCTGGTGCTGTCCGCGCCAGCGTCGGCAACGGGCAGCGTGATGCTGTCGGCCGCTTCGCGCATCGCCGTGAATGCGGGCACGGTGTCGGCCTTTACCTTGGGCAGCATTGATTTCGCGCAGGTACTGAATTTGAATGCCAGCGATGCAGCCTTGCGCCTGACGCGCGGCAAGCCGGCCGCCGTGCGCGTGTCCGTGCTGGCCACGCAAACAGGCCAGGCCAGCCCGGCCGTGACCTTGAATGCGACGGCTGCCAATGGCAGCAACCTGGGCAGCATCACCATGAGCGGCCCATCGGTCTTGCCGACGTCGAAAAGCGATTACAGTTTCAACGGCAATTTCAGCGCCATCCTGCCGTCCGGCTGGGTTCTGCCTGGCGTGCGCGTGCGCGTGACGGCCGTGGGCAATGACGGCGTGCAAGTGAGTCAGGAAGCGGCGCCCGTGGTGGCCAGCCTGGCCAGGATCCGTCTGGTGCTGGTACCGTTGAGCACCGATGATGGCGTGGCGCAACTGCCTGACGCCGAGGTGATCCGTGCCGCGCTGCTGCGCGTGTATCCGTATGCGGCGGAAAATATCAGCATCACCACGCGCGCGGCGCTGAGCATGCCTGGCAGCAGCACGGCCGACAGCTGGTGGAGCGATACCCTGGGCAAGCTGGAAAACCAGCGCGCACTGGAAGACCGCGGCGCCTATTATTATGGTTTCGTGCCGAAAATGTCCTCCACGCGCGCCGCCGGCCTGGCCTACATCAACCAGCGCAGCAGCGGCAACGACTTCACGTCGGCCATCGGCCTGGACGCCAGGTTCAACAGCATTGCCTCCGTCGATCCATTCGGCAATCAATGGCCTGAATGGCTGACTACGCTGGTGCATGAGCTGGGTCACAACCACTCGTTGCAGCACGTTGCCTGTGGCGGTCCGTCCGGCGCCGCTGCCGACTACCCGTATGCGAATGGCGATCTGGGTCCGCAACCGCTGTACAACAGCAGCTATGCGGGCAGCATTGGCCAGTTGAGCAAGGCAGTCTATGGCAGCACGCCGATGAAAGACGTGATGAGCTATTGCAGTGGTGCCTGGTTCTCCGACTACAGCTATGTGCGCGTACAGCAATTCCTGGAGAAACGCAGCACGCAGGTTACGGGCAGCAATGTGGTGGCCGCCAGCATGTCCGTGGCCGAGAATGGCTATCTGACGATTTCCGGCCGTATCACGCCTTCTGGCGTGGGGCTGCGTCCCGCCGTTGCCTCGTCGGTGCGCATCGGCGCAGCGGCCAGCGGCAGCGGCCATGCTTATACCTTGCGCGTGCTGACGGCGTTGGGACAGACTATCGACTTGCCCTTCGATGCCGTCTCCGTGGCCGACCATGGCGGCAACGCCATGAGCCATTTCCGCGTCAGCTTCGCCAACCCGGGCGACATCAGCGACGTGCAAGTGCTGGCAAATGGCAAGGCTTTGGCCAAGCTGGAGCGCCCGGTGCGCCGCAGCAAGGTCGCCGCCAACGATGCCACGTTCGATGCGGTACAAAGCGGCGGCAAGCTGGCGCTGGTCTGGAATGCCGAGGCGGAACCGTACGCCGCCGTGCTGCACGTGGCCGCCGATGGCCGCAAGACGGTGGTCGCCAGTGACTTGACGGGTGGCAAAGCCAGCGTCGACGTCAGCGCCTTGCCGGCCGGTGGCCGCTTCGAGGTCAGCCTGTCGTCGTCCGTGGGCGCACGCCTGATGAAGGTGCAGCGCCGCTAAGCAAGGGCGGTCGATGCAACAAGGGCTTGCCGCGGCAAGCCCTTTTTTATGCGCGCAGGCATTGGTGCATAAACTGCACAGATCCTGTGCCTGGCGGGGGCTGCCGTTTTATCTCCCGCCTGCCTAGAATGGGGCTTCATCCACTTGCGGAGCATCCCATGCCCATCCTGAACCTGCGTTTATCCACGCCACCCGATGCGCGTCAGTCGGCCGCCATCGCCGCCACCCTGAGTCAATTGACGGCGCAACTGTTGCACAAGGCGCCCGAGCTGACGTCGGTGGCGATCAGCCATCTTGACGCGGCGCACTGGTTTGTCGGCGGGCCCTCGTTGCAGGCGCAAGGCAAGGCCAGTTTTTTCCTCGATATCCTGATCAGCGATGAAACGAATACGGCGGCGGAAAAGGCCGCGTATATCGCCGCCGTGTTTGCCGCCATGCACGAGTATCTCGGCGCCTTGCACGACGTCAGCTACATCCATGTGCACGATGCGCGCCAGGCGGCCTGGGGCTACGGCGGCTTGACGCAGCAGTTCCGCGCCGTGCGCAAGGCGCTGCAACAGCAGGCCTGATCAATCCCAGCGGTGATTTTGATAGTGTTGCACGGCAAAATCGATGAAGGCCCTGACCTTCGGCGACAGCTGGCGGCTGTGCGGATACAGCGCGTACAAGGTGCGTGGACGCAAGGTGTAGCCGGGCAAGACTTCCACCAGCTGGCCGCTGCGCAGCGCGTCGCGCACGATGAAGCCGGCCGCGGCGGCAATCCCCATGCCCCCCACGGCCGCTTCACGCAGAGCCACGCTCGTATTGGCTTGCAGGCTGCCGCGTACGGCCACCTTGTGCGCGGCGCCTTCACCATCGGTGAACGACCACTCCGCCGGCTTCTCGCCGGAGGTGTACATCAGGCAATTGTGCTGGACCAGGTCTTGCGGCGTGGCCGGATGGCCATGGCGGGCCAGGTAGGCGGGCGAGGCGACGGCCACCGTGCGGCTGCTGGCCAGCTGGCGCGCCACCAAGGTGGAGTCGGGCAAGCCGCGCGCCAGGCGCAGCGCCACGTCGAAGCCATCGTCGATCAGGTCGACGATGCGGTCATTGCAGACGAGATCGATGTGGATGTGCGGATATTGGCGGCTGAAATCGGGCAGCCAGGCGGCCAGTTCCAGGGTGCCGAAAGCCATCGGCGCATTGATGCGCAAGCTGCCGGACGGTTGCGCCTGGTGCATGGCGACGGCGCGGTCGGCAGCGTCAAGGGCGTCGAGGATATCGCGGCTGGCCAGGTAGTATTCCTGGCCGGCGGCCGTCAGGGCGAAGCGGCGCGTGGTGCGGTTGAGCAACTGGGCGCCCAGCTGGCTTTCCAGCTGGCGCACCTGGCGCGAGACGATGGAGTGGGAAATGCCCAGCGCGGCGCCGGCGGCCGTGAAGCTGCCCAGTTCCACGACGCGGCGCAGGGCGCGCAGGGCGGTCAGCTGGTCCATGGGCACGTGCCGGTTTAAACGAAGCGCTTGCCTTCGAGGGGGAAGCCCTTGATGAACTCGGCCGCAGGCAGGCGCTTGCCGCCCGGCTTTTGCAGTTCCGTCAGGCGCAAGGAACCATTGCCGCAAGCCACGACGATGCCGTGCTGGGCGTCGGCCGCCAGCACCTGGCCAGGCGCCTCCTTGCTGTCCGCCTCGATTACCTCGGCGGCCCAGATCTTGATGGTGACGCCATCGACCTGGCCGCAGGCGCCGGGAAACGGATTGAAGGCGCGGATTTTCAGGCCCAGTTCCAGCGCCGGCAGGCTGAAGTCGAGCGCCGCTTCTTCCTTGGCGATTTTCGCCGCGTAGGTGACGCCCGCTTCCGGCTGCGGCACGGCTTCGAGCGGCTGCTGCTGCATCTTGCGCAGGGTTTCGACGATCATCTTGCCGCCCAGGGTGGCCAGCTTGTCGTGCAAGGTGGCGGTGGAGTCGCCCGCCTCGATGGGCGTGCGCTCGATGGCCAGCATGGGGCCCGTATCGAGGCCTTCTTCCATCTGCATGATGGTCACGCCCGTTTCATCGTCGCCCGCTTCGATGGCGCGGTGGATCGGCGCGGCACCGCGCCAGCGCGGCAGCAGGGAACCATGGATATTGATGCAGGGTTTGATGTCGAGCGTGCTGCGCGGCAAGATCAAGCCGTAGGCCGCCACCACCATGACGTCGTAGTCGGTTGCCAGCAGGCGTTCGTGGGCCGCTTTCGCTTCGGCGGCGCGCTGCGGGTCCTTGCTGTCCATGCGCAGGGACAACGGTTGCAGCACCTCGATGCCGTGCTGCTGCGCATATTGCTTGACGGCCGAGGCGTGCAATTGCATGCCGCGTCCGGCGGGGCGGTCGGGCTGGGTCAGCACCAGCGGAATCTCGAATCCCGCTTCGTGCAAGTCTTTCAGGGCCGTGGCGGCGAATTCAGGCGTGCCTGCGAAGATCACTTTCATATGGTTCCTTGACGTGAGGTGCGCAGGCCCGCGCCGAAGGCGCCAGGCTGGCGTGGTGTAACGACTACTGTTGCTGCTTAGTCTATCAGCTGTACTGCAAAAACTCCTTGAACACCTTACAAAACCGTAGCGAGCGGAAGCGAATTGTGGCTGAGAAGCGGAACTGTGCTTGAGCACAGTGAGCATCGCAGGCCGCAAGTCGCGACGCGCAGTAGGTTTGGTCAGGTGTTTTCAGAAACGGCGGTTCTGCGCACGCAAGCTCGCTTCGCGCTCGAGACCACGGATTTCCTTGATCATCTTGGTCTTGATGCGGTTGCGCTTGAGCGGCGACAGGTATTCGACGAATACCTTGCCCAGCAAGTGATCCATCTCATGCTGGATGCAGACGGCCAGCAATCCATCGGCTTCCAGTTCGTACTGCTTGCCGTGGCGGTCCAGGGCACGCACCTTGATGCGGGCCGGGCGCTCGACGCCATCGTAGACGCCAGGCACGGACAGACAGCCTTCGTCGTAGACCTGCTTTTCTTCGCTGGCCCAGGTGATTTCCGGGTTGATGAAGACTTGCAACTGGTTTTTCTCTTCGGTGGTGTCGATCACCATCATCTGGATATGCTCGTCCACTTGCGACGCGGCCAGGCCGACGCCAGGGGCGTCGTACATGGTTTCGGCCATGTCGTCGATCAGGGTTTGCAGGCGCGCGTCAAATTCGGTGACGGGCTTGGCGATCGTGTGCAGGCGAGGATCGGGGTAACGCAGGATATTTAATATGGACATACGGATTCGACTGGTTAAGGTGGGCGCCGGTGCGCCGGATTATTCATGCCTGGGCCATGCGAACGATGGCAGGGCTATTTTATTTTTGAGTACGCTACGGTTGGGCGCGTGTGGCGCAACGGCGCGGCAGATGCGTTTGCCAGTGCGCTATTCGTTTGCTGCAAAGGGAAATTTTATCACAGACACCCATGGCCCTGTGGGCGGCGGGCCGTTTTGCAGCGCCATTGCACGCATTGTTGCGCGCGTCGGTATCGCGTCCGTGCCATGGCGCTAGCATGGGATGGCACAGTACACAGTGAGGTTGTCATGCATGCAATTGCAACGTCGGCAGACACGGCCACGGAACTGGCGGGCTGGCTGCGCCTGCAGCATCTGCCCGGCGTGGGGCCGGTGGCGGCGCGCGCCTTGCTGGCCCGCTTCGGCCTGCCGCCGCAAATCTTTGCCACGTCGTTCGAGGCCTTGCGCGAGGTGGTGCCGGCCAGCGTGGCGCGCGCCATTGTGCAGCCGCCCAAGCCGGTGGCCAACAGCCAGCTGGCGCTCACCCTGCAGTGGCTGGAGCGGCCCGGCAATGCCGTGCTGACCCTGGCCGATGCCGCGTATCCGCCGCTGCTGCTGGAAATCGCCGATCCGCCGCTCTTGTTATATGTGCGGGGACGGGCGGAACTGCTGTCGCGTCCCGGTGTGGCCATCATCGGCAGCCGCAATGCCAGCGCGCAAGGCATGCAGAATGCGGCTGCCTTCGCGCAAGCCCTCAGCGCGGCAGGCCTGACCATCATTTCCGGGCTGGCGCTGGGCATCGACACGCACGCGCACGAGGGCGGCTTGCGCGGCGAAGGCGCCACCGTCGCCGTGATCGGCACGGGGGCCGATCTGGTGTATCCACGTCGCAACCTTGATCTGGCGCAAAGAATCGCCGAGCAAGGCTGCATCGTCAGCGAGTACGCGCTGGGCTTGCCGGCCATGCCCGGTAACTTTCCGCGCCGAAACCGCCTGATCAGCGGCCTGGCGCGCGGCGTGCTGGTGATCGAGGCGGCGGCCCAGTCGGGTTCATTGATCACGGCGCGCCTGGCCGGCGAGCAGGGGCGCGACGTGTATGCCTTGCCCGGCTCCATCCACGCCACGCTGGCCAAGGGCTGCCATGCGCTGATCAAGCAGGGCGCCAAGCTGGTCGAGTCTGCCGACGACGTGCTGCAAGAGCTGCAGTGGCTGGGTAGCGCCCCCGGCGTGCCGGCGGCGGTGGAAGACGAGACGCCGCTGCTGGCCGCGCTGGGCCACGATCCCGTCGATGCCGATACCCTGGCCGCGCGCAGCGGCCTGGCCATGGGCGCGCTGATGGGCGAATTGCTGGCGCTGGAGCTGGCGGGCCGGGTCGAACGCTTGCCGGGAGGACTGTTTCAACGCTGCAAATGACAGCTTGTCACTTGTGTGGCGGCCTTGCCGCACAGGGGCGCTTTGTCTGTGCGCACCCTTGTGTCTTAGCGAGCTTAGCTGCTAGAGTAGAGCCATGTTCGATATCCTGGTGTACCTCTACGAGACTTACTATCGCCCCGATGCCTGCCCCGAGCCGGCAGTCCTGGCGCGCAAACTGTCGGCCGTCGGTTTCGACGACGTGGAGATTTCCGAAGCGCTCGTGTGGCTGACGGACTTGAACGCCATGGCCGGCGTCGAACAAACCCTGACGGCCAGTTCCACGGGCACGCGCTTCTATGTGCAGCAGGAAAGCGACGTGCTGGGCACGGCTGCCATCGGGTTCATCCAGTTCCTGGAAAGCGCCAAGGTGCTTTCGCCACTGCAGCGCGAAATCGTCATCGAACGGGCGCTGGCGCTCGACGAGGCACCCGTTTCGCTGGGCAAGCTGAAAGTCATCGTGCTGATGCTGCTGTGGAGCCAGGGCAAGGAACCGGATGCCCTGATGTTCGACGACCTGTTCGTCGACGATGAAGACCTCCCGCCGCGCCTGCTGCACTAATATATACCCATATTCTTCGCTGTCTGTCCGACCCTGGCGCCACCGCCGCGCCATCCCCTTTACTATGTGCTGCACCGGCGCGCACGCCAGGCCATTGTGTTTGCGCCTGCGCATTCTTGCTTGCAGATAACTTGCCGAATTCTTCAATAGGCGCTTATCATTGGCCGCTTGACAAGACCACAAGTCACTGTGCCTTGCGCAGACAAAAGCGTCGGCGCCTGGCAATGCACTGTATGATGCGCATGCTGAAACTATCCTAGAGCATTTTTCGAGACTAAAAAATATGACAAAAACCCTCATCATCGCCGAGAAGCCTTCTGTCGCGAACGATATCGCGAAGACGCTTGGCGGCTTTACCAAGCACGATGAGTACTTTGAATCGGATGAATACGTCCTGTCGTCGGCGGTCGGCCACTTGCTGGAGATCGCCGTACCGGAAGAATTCGACGTGAAGCGCGGCAAATGGAGTTTCGCGCACTTGCCGATGATTCCACCGTATTTCGCGCTGAACCCGATCGCCAAGACGGAAGCGCGCCTCAAAGTATTAAACAAGCTGATCAAACGCAAAGACGTCACCACACTCATCAACGCATGCGATGCGGGGCGCGAAGGCGAGCTGATTTTCCGCCTGATCGCGCAAAACGCGAAAGCCAAGCAACCGGTCAAGCGCCTGTGGCTGCAGTCGATGACGCCGGGCGCCATCCGCGACGGTTTCTCGCACCTGCGCAGCGACGAGGAAATGCTGCCGCTGGCGGACGCGGCCCGCTGCCGGTCGGAAGCCGATTGGCTGATCGGCATCAATGGCACGCGCGCCATGACGGCGTTCAATTCGAAAGAAGGCGGCTTCTACCTGACGACCGTGGGCCGCGTGCAGACGCCGACCCTGTCCATCGTCGTCGAACGCGAAGACAAGATCAAGAAATTCGTGCCGCGCGACTTCTGGGAAGTGCGCGCCGAATTCGTCTGCGCGGCCGGTATCTATGAAGGCCGCTGGCTCGACACGAAGTTCAAGAAGGACGAGAACGACCCCGAGAAGCGCGCCGAGCGCCTGTGGAGCAAGACGGCTGCCGACTCGATCGCCACCGCCTGCCGCGGCCGCCAAGGCATCGTCACGGAAGAATCGAAACCGACCACCTCGATGGCGCCGGGCCTGTTCGACCTGACCAGCCTGCAGCGCGAAGCAAACTCGCGTTTCGGCTTCTCCGCCAAGAATACCCTGGGCCTGGCCCAGGCGCTGTACGAAAAGCACAAGGTGCTCACGTATCCGCGTACCGATTCGCGCCACCTGCCGGAAGACTACATGCCGACCGTGCTGCAGGCGCTGGAAACGGTCAAGGAAAACAGCAACTACCACCAGTTCGCCAAGCAGATCATCGACAAGGGCTGGGTCAAGCCGAACAAGCGTATCTTCGACAACACGAAGATCTCGGATCACTTCGCGATCATCCCGACGACGATCGCGCCAAAGAACTTGTCCGAGCCGGAACAAAAATTGTACGACCTCGTCACGCGCCGCTTCATGGCCGTGTTCTTCCCGCCTGCGGAATTCCAGGTCACCACGCGCTACACGGAAGTATCCGGCCATCAGTTCAAGACTGAAGGCAAGGTCATGACCAATCCGGGCTGGCTGGCCATTTACGGCAAGGAAGCATCGACGGACGCGGACAAGGAAAGCAATGGCAACGGCAACCTGGTTCCCGTCGCCAAGGGCGAGAAAGTGCAGACGGAAAGCGTCAGCGCCAACGGCCTGGTGACGAAACCGCCCGCGCGCTTCACTGAAGCGACGTTGCTGTCGGCCATGGAAGGCGCCGGCAAGCTGATCGACGACGACGAGCTGCGCGACGCGATGGCTGGCAAGGGCCTGGGCACGCCAGCGACGCGCGCGGCCACCATCGAGGGCTTGCTGACGGAACGCTATCTGATCCGCGAAGGCCGCGAACTGATTCCAACGGCCAAGGCGTCGCAGCTGATGACCTTGTTGAAAGGCCTGGGCGTCAATGAATTGACGGCGCCGGAGCTGACGGGCGAGTGGGAATACAAGCTGTCGCAGATGGAAAAAGGCAAGATTTCGCGTGAAGAGTTCATGCGCGAAATCGCGCAGATGACGCAAATCATCGTCAAGCGCGCCAAGGAATACGACAACGACACGATCCCCGGCGACTACGCGACGCTGGAAACGCCATGCCCGAATTGCGGCGGCGTGGTGAAGGAAAACTACCGCCGTTTCGCCTGTACCAAGTGCGAATTTTCGATGAGCAAGACGCCGGGCTCGCGCCAGTTTGAAATCGCCGAAGTGGAGCAATTGCTGAAGGACCGCACCATCGGCCCGCTGCAAGGCTTCCGTTCGAAGATGGGCCGTCCGTTCGCTGCCATCCTGCGCATCGTGCGCGATGAAGAGATCAAGAATTTCAAGCTGGAATTCGATTTCGGCCAGAACGACGAGAGCGAAGATGGCGAAGGCGTCGATTTCACGGGCCAGACGCCCGTGGGACCGTGCCCCAAGTGCAACGCCGGCGTGTACGAAATGGGCCTGGCCTATGTGTGCGAACACAGCGTGGCCAAGCCGAAGACGTGCGACTTCCGTAGCGGCCGCATCATCTTGCAGCAGGAAATCTTGCCGGAACAAATGGCAAAACTGCTCAACGATGGCAAGACGGACCTGTTGCCTGGGTTCGTATCCCAGCGTACCCGCCGCCCGTTCAAGGCCTTCCTCGTGCGCGGCAAGGATGGCAAGGTGAGCTTCGAGTTTGAAGAGCGCAAGGCCAAGCCGGGCGCCAAGACGAAGGCGGCAGCCGCCGAGGTCGAAGGCGAAGAAGGCGCGGCGCCAGCGAAGAAAACGGCCGTCAAGAAAGCGGCAGCCGTGAAAAAGGCGCCAGCGAAGAAAGCTGCGGCCGTGAAAAAGCCGGCCGCCAAGAAGGCGCCGGCGAAGAAAGCGGCAGCGGCCGAGTAATCGGGTGCCAGCCAAACAAAAGCCAGGGAATTCCCTGGCTTTTTTTACGTCCCGATTTTCTTGGCCTTAGTCTGACGCTTAGTCGAGGTAGTCGGAATACTCGCGCTGCGCATAGTTCTGCAAATTCGCCCATGGCTGCGCCTTGCTGACGGTTGGCTGCAGCTTGACGTCGACCCGGCGGTAGAAGGTATTTGCGCGGTCGCCGCTTTCGATGATCAGCGGAATCTGCTTTTGCTCATCCCACAGAATGCGCTGGAACACGCCATTCTTTTCCACTTCGCGCCAGCGCGCGCCCGTCACGTTCGATGCCTGTTTCGACAGCGGCATGGCGGCCACCAGTTTCGGGTCCAGCAGATAAAAACTGTTTTCCCAGGAGCCGTCGAAATTGACGTTTTCGTACTCGGCTTTCGGGATGGAAACGACGATCTTGTCATGCGCATCGATGTATTCCACGCGCACGGTGTTCTTTTCCAGCATCACGTGGCGGGGGATCAGCACGGGATTGAAGTGCTTGTGCTCATGCTGCGTGGCCTTCAGTGCCACTTTCTTGTTCTCGCCGTGGTTGTGGCCCGCATGCGCGTCCGTCGACGGCGCCAGCACGCGCTCGACCCACACGTGGCCGGGGCGGCGCAGCATCTTTTCTTCGTAGCGGCTCTCGCGCGTCACGCCTTCCGGCGTCAGGACGCGGCTGTAATAGGTGATGCCCAGGTCCAGGTCGGCAGGAGCGGAAGGAGGAGCGGCTTGCGCGCTGGCGGCAAAGCCGGCGGCGAGGAGGACGGCGATCAGGGACGATTTCATGGTGTTGCCTTTACGTGCAGAGGGGCGGAGGGCCTACGCCATCCGCCCCGGTGGGGTTACCGTGTTGATGTGGATCAGAAACCGAACGCCGCCTTCAGCAAGTCAAACACCTTGGTGTTGTCCAGGGTGCCCTTGAAGGTCTTCGCGCCGGCGCCCGTGGCCAGCAGCTTGACGTCGCCGCCGCCGTGGGTTTCGCTGGCCAGGCGCACACCCGTTTCTTGCAGGTAGTTGTCTTTCAGGGCCGTGGCGCTGTCGACGTTGCTGCGCAGGGCAGGGCGGTTCGGGCCGTTGCCGAACACCAGGGTGGTGTAGGTATTGCCATCGGCATCCTTGCTCGGCTGGTTATCCTTGTAGCCGCGATTGATGTCGAGGATATTGTTGCCGCGCTTGCCATAGCCGTTGAAGGCCAGGGTGTGGTCATGGTCGGCCGTGACGACGATCAGGGTATTGGCCAAGGTCGGATCGGTTTCCTTGATCTTGGCGATGGCGGCCTTGATGGCGTCGTCGAAGGCGATGGTGTCCGTCAGCGCGCGCTTGGCGTTGATGCCGTGCAAGGCGTGATCGATGCGGCCGCCTTCGACCATCAGGAAATAGCCGTTCGTGTTTTTCGACAGCAAGTCGATGGCCTTGAGGGTCATTTCCGACAGGCTAGGCTGGGTCGCGCCTTCACCCAGCGGTGGCGTGGCCGTACGGTCCAGTTCATATTCCAAGTGGCTGCGGGTGCTGTACAGGCCGATGAATTTCTTGCCGCTTGGCGCCGCCGCCATTTCCGCTTTCGTCGCGGCCACGGTGTAGCCCTTGGCGGCAAATTCTGTCAGCAGGTTGCGGCCATCGACGCGGCCGTATTTGTTGCTGGTCGACCAAGGGGTGAAGTGGTTGCGGCCACCACCCATCAGCACGTCGACGCCATCGCCCAGGGCCGCGTTGTAGCCCGCGCCGCCTGGCGTCGCTTGCGCGGCGATCGCGTATTGTGCATTGCGGTTGCAGATGTGCGAGAACGTCGTCGCCGGTGTGGCGTGCGTCAGTTCCGTGGTGGTGATGGCGCCCACGGCCTTGCCCTTGGCTTTCGCCAGTTCCAGAATGGTCGGCACGCTCTTGCCGCCGGCCGGGCAATTGTCCACGCCCAGGTTGCCATTGGCGTCGCGGCCGGGTTCCTTGGCGATCGTGTCCTGCGCCATCGAGATGACTTCATTGTTCATCTTGACGCCGGTCATGTAGGCGGCCATCGATGGCGCGCTGTCCGTCGTTTGCGCATCGTTCGAGAACGTCTTGATGCGCGCCGTGCGCTCCAGCGTGTCCATCGTCAGGCTGCCGTCTTCGCCGTATTTGTAGATGCGCGATGCCGTCACGACGGACGGGCCCATGCCGTCGCCGAGGAAGAAGATGACGTTCTTGGCGTCGGCGGCGTAGGCGCTGGCAACGCTGGCGGCCACGAGCGTGGTCAGCAAGGAGAGTTTAAATGCAAGTTTCATGTGCTTGTCCAATGTTGATGTCTTGGGGATTACAGACCGCCGGCCGTCTTGACCAGGCCGAATACTTTGGTGTTGTCGATGGTGCCCAGGAAGGTTTCCGAACCCTTGCCGATGGCGCCCAGGAAGACGTCGGTGCCGCCGTGGGTTTCATTGCCTGCCGCCGTGCGGATGACCGCCTCCTGGTGGTAGGTGTTGGCGCTGGTGACGGTTTCATCGAGGCTGGCCATGGCGGCGCGGCTCGACTGGGTGCGGTTTTCGCCATTGCCGAAGCCGATGATCGAATACGGTGCGCCATCGAGGTCTTTCTCGACCGCGCCGGTCACGTAGTTCTTCACCACGCCCAGCACGCCAGGGTTGCCGGCAGCCGTCTTGCCCGTGCGCTTGGCGTAGCCGTTCAGGACCAGGGTGTGGTCATGGTCGGCCGTGACGACGATCAGGGTATTGGCCAGGGTCGGGTCGGTGAGCTTGGCTTTGTCGATGGCCGCCTTGATGGCGTTGTCGAACGCGACGGTGTCTTGCAGCGCTTTCTTGGCTGTCGTTTCGTGCAGCGCATGGTCGATGCGGCCGCCTTCGACCATCAGGAAATAACCCTTCTTGTTCTTGGCCAATACGTCCATGGCCTTGGTGGTCATGTCCGCCAGGCTAGGTTCCTTGGCCGCATCGCGGTCCAGGTCATAGCTCATGTGGCTGGACGTGAACACGCCGAACAGGCGCTCCGTCTTGGCCGCATCGACGGTCTTGAAGTCGGTGGCGGTGTTGGCGACCGTGTAGCTTTTCGCTTTCAGCTCGGCCAGCAGGTCGCGCCCGTCGGAACGCTTGCCGCCATCCTTGAACGGCTTGAAGAATTGCGCGCCGCCGCCGAGGACGACGTCCAGGCCGGCCGTGCCCAGCGCGCTGTTGTAGCCGGTGCCGCCCGGCACCAGGGCCGCGGCGATATCGTTTTCCAGGTCGCGGTGGCAGATGTGAGAATAAGTCGCTGCCGGCGTGGCGTGCGTCACGCGCGCCGTGCTGACGACGCCGGCGGCAAAGCCCTTGGCCTTGGCCAGTTCCAGCAAGGTGGTGGCGGGCGTGCCGTTGCCGGTGCCGCATTTGTTGACCAGCTTGTTGCCGTTGGCATCCGTGCCCGGATCGATGGCGACCGTGTTGGCCGACATCGAGATGACTTCATTGTTCATCTTGACGCCGGTCATGTAGGCGGCCATCGATGGCGCGCTGTCGGTCACTTGCGCGTCGTTCGAGAACGTCTTGACGAAGGCCGTTTCCGGCAGGGTGTCCATGGTCAGCGCACCTTCTTCGCCCACCGAATAGATGCGCGCGGCCGTCATGGTGGTCAGGCCCATGCCGTCGCCGAGGAAGAAGATGACGTTTTTCGGCGGGGCTTCAGCCACTACCTCTTCTTTTTTTGCATCGCTGCCGCAGGCGGCCAGCATCAGGGTGATGGCGACGCTGCAGCCAGCGACGGAAATTTTTCTGCGTGTCATGTGGTTCATCCGGCTAGGTTTGAAAGAGCTAGCAAGATAACAATCCAATGTGACGCCATCATGACGCTGTGACACATTTGACACGTGGATGCGCGTCCGCCCGGTGTGTTGTTTTAGCGCACGTCCTCGGTGGAAAAGTACACCGTGCCGCGCAAGCGGGCCGTTTTTCCCGGTTGTGCGCGCAAGGCAGCTTGCAAGCTGGCGGCAGGAGTTTCCTGCACGCCGGTTTTCGCCACGACGACGTCGTCGTGCGGCGCATCCTGGGGGCTGGTCCAGGCGACGATATGCTCGAAATCGGGGCGGCTGTCGATACGCTTGACGAGGAAGCGCTGCGTGCCGTCGCCCACCTGCAGGTAGCGCGCGCTGGCGTGCGTGGCGGGGGCCGGCGACAGCTGGCGCATCAGCAGGACGCGCTCGACGATGATGGCGGCAGCGCCGTAGCCGGGTTCGGCTTTTCCATCCTTCTCGAAGTGTCCGCGCACCACCGTCGCCTGGAACTGGCGCAGCGGCAGCGGCGCGGCCGGCAGCAAGCGCGCCAGCTCGAAGTGTTCCGGTTCGAGGGTCCATAGTGCCGTATGGCCATCGAGCTGCTGGCGCAGCCGCGCATCGAGGACGGGGTCGGCCAGCCGCACTTGCAGCACCGCCTGGTAATCGTGCGGCGCATGGAACATCGGCAGGTGCGAGGCATACAGCCCTTGCTTGCCGCCAAACAGCACCATGCCATGCAAGCCCCAGGTCAGGGGCGCGGCGTGGGCGAGGCCGGAGGCGAGCAGGAACAGAGAAAGGAAGAGGGTGCGCAGCATGGGTTTCATCGATGAGTTGGAATGCAACGATGATAGGGGCGGTATCATGGACAGTACAGCAACCATTTTTCACTTTTTGTGTCCTGTCTGGAAATCATCATGAACATGAGCCTTGCCGACCTGCGCGTGTTTTGCAGCGCCGCGCGCCAGCCAACCCTGAGCGCGGCGGCGCTGGAATTGCACCTGACGCCATCGGCCGTGTCGAAAGCCTTGCGTCGCCTGGAGGGTGACATGGGCGCGCCCCTGTTTGACCGGAGCGGCAAGCAATTGCTGCTCAACGACAGCGGCCGTTTGCTGCTCGAGCGTGCGCGCACCTTGCTGGCGCTGGCCGAACAGGCGCGCCTGGACGTGATGGGCGAGCGGGGCGCCATCGATGGCCGCATCGCCGGCCCCGCCCTGCTGCTGTGGCGCCACGCGGATACCCTGGCGGCGGCGCTGGACGCCTATCCGCAGGCCAGCGTGCGTTTGCAACCGGCTTTCGAGGATGCGGCGCTGGCGGCCCTGGCGCGTGGCGATTGCCATGCGGCACTGGTAACGCAGGACGCCATCACCCAGCGCGGCGCCGACTGGCCCGCCACCTGGCACAGCACGGCGCTGGGCAGCATGCGCATGCTGCTGGCGGCCGGGCGCGGCCATGTGCTGGCGCGCGGCGTGCCGGCAGCCTGCGCCTCCGTGCGCTGCGGCATGCGGGACGTCTTGCCGCACGCCTTCGCCAGCCCGACGCACTCCCTGCTGTGCGGCGAAGAGCGTGGCCGCCATGCCGATGGCTGGCGTGGCATGGCCGGGCGTACCATCCGCTACTGGAGCGACGATGTGCAGTTGCTGTTGGGCTATGTGCAGTCCGGCCGGGCGTTGGCCTACCTGCCCGATTTCGCCGTGCGCACGCACGATTTGCTGCAGGTCGAACTGGCCGGCAGCGTCGATTGCAGCGAGCAAATCCTGCTCGTGTGGGATGATGCGCTGGCGGGGCAGTGGCTGCACGCCTTGGTGCGGCAGTTGTCAATTCATCCGAATTGAGCAACAAACTATTGCGCTTTAACGGGTTTTTCTACCGAACCGAGCAACGTAAGATGCAGTCATCCCAATCATCTTGTGAAGGCAGATCATGTTCTCCAAAACCATCAGCAGCGTTCTTGTTTCCACCGTGTTTGCCGCCGGCGCCGCCTCGGCCGCCGCCAGCGCTCCCCTGACCCTGGAAGTATTCAACCCGGGCGAAGAGGCCATCTTCCCCGTCGCTTCCGTGCTGGTGGCAGGCAAGCATGACGCCGTGCTGATCGATGCACAGTTTTCGCGCGCCGAAGCGCAAAAGCTGGTGGAGAAGATCCGCGCCAGCGGCAAGAAACTGACGACCGTGTACATCAGCCACAGCGATCCCGATTTCTACTTTGGCCTCGACGTGATCAAGGCCGCGTTCCCGCAGGCGAAAATCGTTGCCACGCCGGAAACGGTCGCCGAGATCCGCCGCAAGGCTGACGCCAAGGTCGCCTACTGGGGCCCGATCCTGAAAGACAATGCGCCGAAAAGCATCGTCATTCCGGAAGCATTGAAAGGCAAGCGCATCGCCCTGGAAGGCCAGTCGCTGGACATCGCCGGCCCGACGCCAGCGCGCACCTATGTGTGGATTCCATCGATCAAGGCCGTCGTCGGCGGCGTAGTGCTGTTTGGTAACTTGCACGTGTGGACGGCCGATACGCAAAGCGCGCAATCGCGCCAGGATTGGCTCAAGACCCTCGACGGCATCGCCGCCCTGAAACCCGTCACCGTCGTGCCTGGCCACTTCAAGGTCGGTTCGCCCCTGACGCCGGACAGCATCGGTTTTACGCGCGACTACCTGGTGACGTTTGAAGAGGAAACGGCCAAGGCCGCCAATTCGGCCGCCCTGATCGAAGCGATGAAAATGCGTTATCCGAAGCTGGGCCTCGATGGCGCTTTAGAGACCAGCGCGAAAGTGGCTAAAGGCGAAATGAAATGGTAACCGGCAACAAGGAGGCTCTCATGCCCGCACTGCACTACATTTTCGACCCGCTGTGCGGCTGGTGCTACGGCGCCGCGCCGCTGGTCGAGGCGGCGCGCGCCGTGCCTGGCCTGACGGTGGCGTTCCACGGCGGCGGCATGATGACGGGCAGTAATCGCCGCCAGATCACGCCCGAATGGCGCGGCTATGTGCTGCCGCATGACCGGCGCATCGAGCAAATGTCTGGCCAGCCTTTCGGCGACGCCTACGTCAACGGTTTGCTGAACGACACGACGGCCATGATGGATTCCGAACCGCCGATCACGGCCATCCTGGCGGCTGAAGTCCTGGCCGGCCAGGGCCTGGACATGCTGCAGCGCGTGCAGCATGCCCATTACGTGGACGGCTTGCGTATCGCCGACGTCCCCGTGCTGGTGACCTTGGCGCAAGAGCTGGGCATGGACGGGGCGGCATTCCAGGCCGAGTATGCGCGGCAGGCGGGCGCCGCCACGCAGCGGCACATCGATGCCAGTCGCGCCTTGCTGGCGCAGGTGGGCGGCCAGGGCTTTCCTACCTTCGTGCTCGACGATGGCAGCGGCAAGCTGTCCGTGATCGATATCGGCGGCTTCCTTGGCCAGCCGGAGAAATTGCAGGCGCAACTGGGCGGCGTGTGCGATGCACAAGGGTGTGCATTGTAAATAACTATCGATTCTATAAAATCAATTACCTTTTCCTTTGTTGTTGACCTCGTTACACTGCTTCCATTAGTCAACAACGAAGGAAAAGCAGCCATGAGCCAACAGCCGCCATTCAGTACCGCCTCGGGCATCCCCGTCGCCGACAACCAGAATTCCATCAGCGCCGGCCCCCGCGGCCCGCTGCTGCTGCAAGACTTCCACCTGATCGAAAAACTTCAGCATTTCAACCGCGAGCGCATTCCCGAGCGCGTCGTGCACGCGAAAGGCTCGGGCGCCTACGGCACCTTTACCGTCACGCACGACATCTCGCGCTACACCAAGGCCAAATTGTTTGCCGAAGTAGGCAAGCAGACGGCGACCTTCGCGCGCTTTTCCACCGTCGGCGGCGAACGCGGCAGTGCAGACACGGAACGCGACCCGCGCGGTTTCGCCGTACGTTTCTACACGGAAGAAGGTAACTGGGATTTGGTTGGCAACAACACGCCGATGTTCTTCATCAAGGACCCGATCAAGTTCCCCGATTTCGTCCACACGCAAAAGCGCGATCCGCAAAGCAATTTGAAATCGGCCGAAATGATGTTCGACTTCTGGAGCCATGCGCCGGAAAGCTTGCACCAGGTCACCATGCTGTTCTCGGACCGGGGCACGCCGGATGGCTACCGCCACATGGATGGCTTCGGCAGCCACACATATAGCCTGATCAATGCCGAGGGCCAGCGCGTGTACGTGAAATGGCACTTCAAGACGCGCCAGGGCATCAAGAATCTGCCTGCCGCGGAAGCGGGCCGCCTGGCCGGTGCTGACCCCGACTACGCGCAGCGCGACCTGTTCGGCGCCATCGCACGCGGCGATTTTCCACAGTGGGAAGTCAAGCTGCAGGTGGCGACGCAGGAGCAACTCGATACATGGGAACAACGCACGGGCTGGAACCCGTTCGACCTGACGAAAGTGTGGCCGCACGCGGACTTCCCGCTGCTGCCGGTCGGTATTTTCGAGCTGAACCGCAACCCGGACAATTACCATGCGGAAGTCGAGCAGGCCGCGTTTTCGCCGGCCAACGCCGTGCCCGGCATGGGTTACTCGCCGGACAAGATGCTGCAAGGCCGATTGTTCGCCTACCACGACGCCCAGCTGTACCGGGTCGGCACGAACCACCAGCATCTGCCCGTGAATGCGGCCCGCTGCCCCTTCCATAACCAGCAGCGCGACGGCGGCATGGCGATCCACAATGGCGGCGCGGCACAGAATTACGCAAACGTGGCGGCGGCAGGCACGCAGCCGCAAGGGCTGGGCCATGGCGAGGGGGCGCTGGCGCTCGACGGCGGCGCGGCGCGCTACGATGGGCGCGGCGTGGAAGACGACTTTACGCAAGCCGGCAATCTGTTCCGCCTGATGTCAGCGCAGGCGAAGCAAAACCTGTTCGACAACCTGGCCGGTCCCTTGAGTCTGGTGCGGCCGGAAACCTTGCAGCGTCAACTCGGTCACTTCGACCGGGCCGATGCCGCCTACGGCGCCGGCGTGCGGGCCGCCTTGCAGGCGCGCGGCGCGGCGTTGTAAGCGTGTGGCAGGCGGAACAAGCTTGTTCCGCCTGTTGTTGATGCAGCACAAATTAGAGACGGATACTAAATATTGCCGTATGGACATACTTGCCGTCCATGCGTAGACTTGTCGGTCTGATCTGACTAGAAAGTCTTGCAATATGAATATCGCGAAGCTGTCGGTGCATGGGGACGACCCCACGCTCAAATCCATCCTCGAAGTCTTGCCCACCGATCCGGAACGACAATGGCGCAAGGGCGAGGCGAAGGGCGCGAATCGCGTGCATCTCGATTCCGGCTTTGAAGTGCTGATCGCGCAGGCGCCCAAATCGCAAGTGTTGCCCTCGCGCATACGCAGCTACCTGGCCGAATGCCGTTCGCGCGGCGTCACGTTCACAATGCCGCGCATCGTGGCCGAGCTGCAACTGGAGCTGAACGGCGATGACACGGTCGATGCGCCGCTCGACCTGTCGCTGGCCGACATGCAGCACCTGACGGAAATGGGCGTCAGCCTGAGCCTGGTGACGCGTTCCGCCGCAGGCTGATTCCCTTGTGATACCGAAGTGGCCGCCCTGAATGCACGGGCGGCCATTGTTCGTCACGGCTCTTCAAGCTCGACGGTGACCATATTGTCGTCCGGCTTGCGGTCGATCAGCTTGTTGTCGGGATCGATGCCCGCCTTGCCGGGGCGGCTGCCGACGATGACGGTGTAGCTCGCCTGGCGGGCCGTCATGCGCAGGCGCTCGCGCAGCAGCGGATGGCCATTCGCATCGTCGACGCCGATCTCGATCCAGTCGTGCAGCGGCGCGTCGTGTTCCTCTCCCTGTTCGCCGGCCGTCAATTTGCCCGCCTGCACCTTGATGGTGACGGCGTACTTGCCATCGCCGCGTTTGGTGGCCGTGGCCGACAGGGCGCGGTTGTCGAACAGTACGATTTTCTCGAACAGGTCGTCGATCAGATAAGCCTGTTCGGGTGGCGTGACCTGGCGCAAGCCGGCAATCAGGGCAGTCACGCTCGCATACGGCGGGCCTTTCTGGCCATAGATCTTGAGCAGGTCGCGCAGCACGCCGTTGACCTTGTCTTCACCGATGATATCTTGCAGCAAGTACATGGCCAGGCTGCCCTTGTGGTAGTGGATGTAGGCCTGGTTTTCATTCTCGGCCAGCGGCAATTCCTTCTTGCGCTCTTCGCTGCGTCCCATCAGGTATTGATTCAGGTCATAGCGCAGGAAGCGGCGCATCTTGGCCGGCCCTGCGGTTTTCTTCATCACCATCAGCGCCGAGTATTCGGCCAGGGTTTCGCTGAGCACGGTGGCGCCGCGCGTGTTGCCACCCACCAATTGATGCGCCCACCACTGGTGCGCCACTTCATGCGCCGTGACGTAGAACGGATAGTCGATGTCCTTCGGGTTCTTGTCGTCCACCTTGGCGATGAACCCGAGGCCTTCCGAGTACGGAATCGTGTTAGGGAACGATTGCGCGAACGTGGCGTAGCGGGGGAACTCGACGATGCGCAGGATCTTGTGCTGGTAGGGGCCGAAGTTCTTCGTGTAGTACTCGAGCGCTTCCTTGCTGCCGCGCACGAAACGATCGAGGTTGTATTCATGTCCCGGGTGGTAATACACGTCGATGGCCACGTCTTGCCAGCGCTCATGCTTGACGGCGTAGCGGGCCGACTGGAACGCGTAGAAATTCAGGATGGGCTGGTCCATCGTGTAGTGGAAGTAATGGCGGCCCTTGGCGATCCAGTCGTTGTCCAGCATGCCCGGCGCGATGGCCGTCTGGCCGTCGACGGTGCTGACGGTGGCGTCAAAGTTGATGCGGTCGGCATCGTTGCTGACGTAATTGTCGGCCAAGCCCTTCGCATCGTCGCGCGGCAAGGCCCGTTCGCGCGCCGGCAAACCGTGTTTCTTGCGGTCGCGCGGGTCCGTCAATTCCTGCTGCGGCTGGTAGCCGATGTGCGGCAGCACGGCGTTCGTGAAGAAGGTGCCGTTGGCGACCACGGGGGTGTCCTGGCCCAGGCCGAAGATGCCGCGCGGCGCATAGCGAATGTCGAAATCGAGGCCCAGGGTGGCGCCCGGCGCCAGCGGCGCGGCCAGGCGGTAGCTGTAGAAGCCCAGCTTGCCGTCGTCGAGGCCGGGATGCACGCGCGCGTCAAAACGCAGGCGCATGGTGGCGGTCGGGTCTTGCTGCACAAAAATGTGGCTGATCGGCAGGCTGGTCTTGTTTTGCAACAGATAGCGGCCCGTGACGATGAGGCTGCGCTGCGCCGGGTAGATGGCCACGTCGAGTTTCACGTCGGTGATTCTCGGCTGCGGCGTGGCGGCAAACTTGCGGTACTGGCGTTCGATGCTGGCGCGGTCCGCATCGCGGGAAAATTCGGACTGGTAATCGTTGGCCACGTGGAAAACGTAGAACAGCACGCCGCCGGCGAAGACGAAGATCAGGGCGCCGCCGGCAAAGCTGGCCAGCACGCCATGCGTGAGGCCGTGGCGCGCCAGGCGCAGGCGGATGCGCCAGCTGTCCTGTGCGCCGCGGGGCCAGAACAGCAGCGACAGCACCGTCAGCATGACGGCCGCGCCGCTCCAGTACAGCAAATACCAGCGCTCGCGCAACACAAAGTGGCCGGCGCCGTTCATGGCCGAATACACGACTTCCGGCGTGCTGCCGTACAGCAGCAGCGGGTCGCCCAGACCCAGCGAGGAAAAGCTGATGCTGGCGATGTGGTACAGAATCATGGCGAAATACGCGAGGTATTTCTGATTGATCAGCACCTGCACGAAGATGGCCAGCACGGCCACCAGCGCATAGTAGGGCAGGTGCGACAGGAACAGCGATTCCAGGTACAGGCCGGGGTCGAGGCGGTAATAGCCCTTGAAGACCTGGATCGACATGCCGCACAGCATGATGACCAGGCTCAGCAAGGCTTGCAGGCCGACCAGCGCCAACAGCTTCGACAGCAGGGGCAGCCAGTTCGGCACGGGCAGGGCGTCGAGCATCAGATACGTGCCCGCTTCCCGTTCACGCCACACCAGCTCGCCCGCGTAGAAGGTGGTAATGATCAGCATGAACAGGGCGAACGAGGCGCTGACCATGTCCAGCACCTTTTCCGTCACGGGATAGGTATTCGTGCCGTACATGGAACCCATGTCCAGCGCGCCCGCATACATGGTCAGCACGCCGGCCAGCACGATGACGACAAAATAGATGTTCTTGATGGTTTCGCGCAGGTTCAGCCAGCTCATCTTGAGAAGCAGGGCGGCCAGGTTGCGTTGCGCGAAGTCGGGCGTTTCCTGCGTGGACAGCGAGGCGTTCGACAGGCGCTGCGGCGCCTCGCCCTCGCTGCGGCGCCTGGCGGCGCCCGCGTCCGTCGTCGCGTGGAACTGGAAGCGCCAGTAGCCGAGCAGCAGGGCCACCAGGGCGAAGCCGGACCAGATGGCGCGGTTCAGCAGGTACACGCCTTCCAGGGTCACCAGGCGCGTGTTGCGCTCCGCGTTCGGCCAGTATTCCGTCAGGCGTATCAGCGCCGTCGTGCCGAAGGGGTCGATCAGGGCGGCCAGGGTCTTGTAGTCGAGGTCGCGCGCCAGCGACGGCGCCACCAGGTAGCCGATCAGCATCACCACCGAGCTGATGTACACCGGCAGCATGCGCCGCGTGAGTGCCGCGATGACGAAGAAGATGGCGCCGAAGATGAACAGGTTCGGCAGCAGGGTAAATACATACGGCATCAGGTAGGCGAGCGCCCGTTGCGGCCCCAGCCGTTCCGGGTCGATGCCGGGCAGCCAGGCGCCCAGCCAGGCACCGATGACGATGCTGGAAAACACCACGGCCAGCACCAGATAGGCGCCGAGGAAGCGGCCGAATACGTACTGGTATTTCTTGATCGGCGCGCTGAAGAAGAAATGCTGCATGCCGTATTCGAAATCCTGCTGCACCGAGCGGCCCATCATGGCGGCCACCACCACGGCGCCGAAGCAGCCCAGTACGCTGCACGTGAACGCCAGCGAACGGGGTGCGTTGATCAGGAATTTGCCGCCGAAACTGATGCTCGCTTCCTTGAAGACGCCGCCGGCGGCCGCCATCCACAGCATGGCCAGCGCCAGGAACATGGCGAAATACACCCAGGTGGACAGCAGCTTGAGCCGCTGTCGCGCTTCAAAGCGGGCGATGGCAAACATGGCCGTCCCCTCAGTCGCACTGCGGGGCGACGCGGTGGCGCCCGGCAATGGTGGCGAAATACAGGTCTTCCAGGTCGCCGATGGCTTCCTCGAAGCCGTCGCCCGGGTCGTCGTCGCTGTAGACGTGAATCAAGGTGCGGCCCGACAGCAAGCGCGTGGAAATGACGGCGTGGCGCTGCTGGAAGCTGGCCAGCTCTTTTTTGTCGACAAAGCGTGCCCAGATCTTGCAGCTGACTTCGTCGATCAGTTCCTGGGTCTTGCCGCACAGCAGCAAATGCCCCTTGTTGATGATGGCCATGTTGGCGCACAGGTCGGCCACGTCGGACACGATGTGGGTCGACAGGATCACCGTCTTGTCTTCGCCGATGTCAGACAGCAAGTTGTGGAAGCGCACCCGCTCCTGCGGGTCGAGGCCGGCCGTCGGCTCGTCGACGATGATCAGTTTCGGGTCGCCCAGCAGGGCTTGCGCGATGCCGAAGCGCTGGCGCATGCCGCCGGAAAAGCCGCCCAGGCGCTGGTGGCGCACGTCGAACAGATTGGTTTGCTGCAACAGGCCATCGACAACCTCGCGCCTGCGCGTCCGCTGCGACAGCCCTTTTAACATGGCGAAGTGGTCGAGCAGCTCGTAGGCCGTCACTTTCGGGTACAGGCCGAAGTCTTGCGGCAGATAACCGAGCATGCGGCGGATCTCGTCCTTGTCGTCGAGCACGTCGTAGTCGCCGAAGAAGATGGAACCGGAATCGCATTCCTGCAAGGTGGCCAGGGTGCGCATCAGGGTCGACTTGCCGGCGCCGTTCGGGCCCAACAAGCCGAACATGCCCGGCGGTATCGTCAGCGAAACATTGTCCAGCGCCACTACGCCATTCGCGTAGGTCTTCGACAATTTGCGGATCTGCAATTCCATACAACTCCTAACTCATGCGTTGCTGCCCGATGCGACAGGGCTACTCTATGCTGGCATTGTATTGAATTTAAGACGTACTGGGCAGTTGCATGCGATACACGGCATTTTCGCGTGCCCAGAGTGCAGCCGGGCGGGGCGGATGGCGCCCCGCCGCGAGTCACATGGCAAGTTTAATTGCGGAATAACACCGATTCGCGGTTGAACCACCAGCGGCACAGGGCCAGCAGCGCGCCAGCGATCACCGTGGTCGAGGCCAGGATCACGCCGAACATGCGGTAATCCATGGTGCCCTTGACCAGTTCCTTCATGGCCAGCGACACATTCGTCAGCGGCACCATGGCCCACATCCAGTTCAGCTCGACGCCGGGCAGCATGGCCGCCACCGTGGGCAGGATGACGAACAGCATCAATGGCGTGATCATGCCGGCCGCTTCCTTGTAGCTTTTCGCGTAGATCGAGATCGACAGCAGCAGCGAGGCGAAGATGGCGGCCGTCGGCACCAGCATCAGGGTCACCATGGCCAGGTCGGGCAAGCCGATGCTGCGCACCATGACGGCCATGTTGCCTTCGAGCGAACTGCCGAAGATGGCCAGCAGGGCGCCCATGCTGCCCACCATCAGCACGGCCGAGGTCATGCCGACGGTAAACAGCACGAGGAACTTGGCCACCACGATGGCGCTGCGCGGCACGGGCGCCAGCAGCAGGGTTTCCAGGGTGCCCCGTTCCTTTTCGCCCGCGCCCAGGTCGATGGCCGGATACATGGCCGCCGTCAGGCACACCATCAGCAGCAGATACGGCAGCATGCCGCCGACGATGGCGCCCATCTGCTCGCGCTCGTTGGCCGTCGATTGCTTGTCGAGCACAATGGGATGCAGGGCAAAGGCCAGCTGGGCCGGGCTCAGGTTCAGGGCCGACAGCGCGCTTTCGCGCAGGCTGGCGTTGTAGGCCTCGACGATCTCGCGCACCCGTTGCTGGGTCACGTCGACCGTGCTGGCGCTGTTGTAGTGCAGGGTGACCTTGGCTTGCTGCTGTTGCTGCAGCGTCTCTTCAAACCGGGGCGGGATGACGACGGCGAACTTGATGCTGTCGTCGCCGATGGCGCGGCGAATGTCTCCCTCGCTGGCCAGCGGCACTTCGCGCAGGTTGTGCTGCTGCGCAAAACGCGCGCTCAAGCCCGGTGAATGGTCCTTGCCGAACAGCGCGTAGCGCATTTCCGCCGTTTTCGCGTTCTTGAACATATTGCTGGAAACATAAGCGAAGCCGCCAAAGATCAGCGGCATGGCAAAGATGGGGATGAGGATGGTGAAGATCAGCGTCTTGCGGTCGCGCGTGAGTTCCAGCAACTCTTTCAGATAAATGGTCCACATGGCTCAGGCTCCCTGGTTGATGACGCTGACAAAGGCGTCGTACAAGTCCGCGCTGCCGCCCAGGTGGCGCAGTTCGTTGACCGTGCCATTGAAGGCGGTGGTGCCGCGGTTGATGATGCAGACGCGGTCGCACAGCTTTTCCACCTCGTGCAGGTGGTGCGTGGAAAAGATCAGCGGCACGCGCAGCGCCTTGTAGCTGGCGATGAAGTCGAGCAGGATCTTGGCCGACATTACGTCGAGGCCCGTCGTCGGCTCGTCAAGGATCACCACCTGCGGCTCGTGCACGACGGTGCGGGCGATCGCGCACTTCTGTTTCATGCCCGTCGACAGCTGATCGGCCCGCTTGCCGCCGTACTCTTCCATTTGCAGCAGGGCAAACAGCTCGTCGCAGCGGCGTTTCAGCTTGTCGGCCGGCATGCCGTGCAGGCGGCCAAAGTACTCGACGTTTTCGCGCGCCGTCAGGCGGCCGTACAATCCCGTCGAACCGGACAGGAAGCCGATGCTCTGGCGCGCCACCAGCGGTTGCTGCAAGACATCGACGCCGTTGACGAGGGCGCTGCCTGCGTCCGCCTGCAAGGCCGTCGACAGCAGGCGCAGGGTGGTCGTCTTGCCAGCGCCATTCGGGCCGAGCAGGCCCAGCACTTCGCCCGGAGCGCAGCTGAAACTGACGTCGCGCACGGCGTGGAACCAGCCATCGTGTTCGCGCGGATCGCTGACGTGCACGCCCTTGCCCTTGTGGGGCGGCATGCGGAAACGTTTTGCCAGGTGCTTGACCTCTATCATGTGCATCATCCATTCAATGGTGAAGAACGAGAGTAGCATGCAAAAAATGTAACTTGCAAGGTGGAAATATCGTTTGGTCTATTGAAAAAAACAGCATCTTCATGCAAGCTGGCCCGGTGGGCGCCGCGGACGGCGCGGGAGAGCGCAATGCAAAAGATCGATCAGGCGATGCAGAACAAGGTACTGGCCGTGGCCCGTGCCGGCATGACCAGTGCCGAAGCCATCGGTTTCTTCCGCGTCAGCCTGGGGCTGTACTACCTGGCCGGCCTGATGACGGAGGAAACGCTCGATTTCAAGCAGATCGACGCGAAGTACAACCGTTTCATCTACCACTCCATAGGTGGCGGGCACAGCATCGCCAGCGTGCTGCAATTCATGAGTGGCGAGAAAGTCTTGCGCGTGCTGCAATCGGAGCGTTTTCGCGCCGCGTTTGCCCAGCACTGCCCGGACATTCCCGTCGACAGTATTTCTTTCCTGATTTCACTGAACCTGGGCGTGGCGAAAAGCCTGTCCGGCCTGGACGCCGTCGGCCCCGTGGTGGACTGGATCGAGCAGGAAAAAGCGCGCACAAGTCAATAAAGCCCCGATCCCCCTGCGCGCGGCGTGGGGACGGCTGGTCGCTATCGTCCTATAATTCATGTTTTCCCTGACATGAATAGCCACGATGACCGCAAACCGCCATTTTCACCCCCTGGATCGTTTGATTGTTGGCGCCGACAAGGCCCTGCGCGTCATGGCGGGCGTGGCCTCGGCCTCGCGCCCCACGCCAGCCGCACATGCGCCCGATGCGGAGCTGAGCCCGGCCGAACAGCGCCACAGCGCCGGCTTGATGCGCGTCAACCATGTGGGCGAAGTGTGCGCGCAAGCCCTGTACAACTCGCAGGCGCGCTATGCGCACAGCCCGGCCATCCGCGCCCAGTTCGACGAAGCGGGACGCGAAGAGGAAGACCACCTGGCCTGGACGGCCCAGCGCCTGACGGAGCTGGGCTCGCGTCTGAGTCTGCTCAATCCCCTGTGGTACGCGGGTTCGTTTGCGCTGGGTACCATTGCCGCGCGCATGGGCGACGGCCGCAGCCTGGGTTTTGTAGTGGAAACGGAACGCCAGGTGGAAGCGCATTTGGCTAGCCACTTGCAGGAATTACCGCCGCAGGACGCCAAGTCGCGCGCCATCGTCAAGCAAATGGCCATCGACGAAGTGGAACACGGCGCCGCCGCCCAGAGACTGGGCGCCATCGACACCCCGGCGCCCGTGAAGGCGCTGATGGGGTTGATGGGCAAAGTGATGACAAAAACAGCGTATTACATCTGATACTTCTGCGTAGATCGGGTAGGTCGGATTAGGCCGCAGGCCGTAATCCGACAACATTGTTGGCGCCGGTAGTGTCGTCGGATTACGCGGGGCTTGCCCCGCTAATCCGACCTACATCATTCCTCGATGATTTCGAAGGAATGCGTAATCTCGGCCGTCTTGGCCAGCATGATCGACGCCGAGCAATATTTGTCATGCGACAAGGCCACGGCCCGCTCCACGGCCGTCGGTTTCAGGGCCTTGCCCCGCACCGTGAAGTGGAAGTGGATCTTGGTAAAGACTTTCGGATCGGTGTCGGCGCGGTCGGCCTTCAGGGTCACCTCGCAGCCACTGACGGCTTCGCGGCCCCGTTTCAGGATCAGCACCACGTCATAGGCGGTGCAGCCGCCCGTGCCCAGCAAGACCATTTCCATGGGGCGTGGCGCCAGGTTGTGGCCGCCGCCATCGGGCGCGCCATCCATGGTCACCAGGTGGCCGGAACCCGTTTCTGCCCGAAAACTCATGCCCGACGGGCCATTCCAGCTGACTTTGCATTCCATCGTACTCTCCGAAAATTGTAAGCGTTTTGTATTGTAATAGAGGAATGCCCATCCATGTGCCGCCCGCCGGGCCGCAGCCGGCCTCGATTGCAGCTTGACGCGGCAAGGCAAAGCCGCTTATACTTGTCGGCTTTCCGTTCGCTCAGGAAAAGTAAATAAGGCAGAGTCCGCACGGCAGCATCGGCGGAACCACCATTTGAGCGTGTAATCTATTAGGAAGTCAACATGAAAACATTTTCCGCTAAAGGACATGAAGTCCAGCGCGATTGGTTCGTGGTTGACGCGACGGACAAAGTCCTCGGACGTGTTGCCAGCGAAGTGGCACTCCGACTGCGCGGCAAACACAAACCAGAATTTACTCCTCACGTCGATACCGGCGACTTTATCGTCGTCATCAACGCAGGCAAACTGCGTGTGACCGGTACCAAAGCTACTGAGAAAATTTACTACCGTCACTCTGGCTATCCAGGCGGCATCTACGAAACCAACTTCCAGAAAATGCAACAGCGTTTTCCAGGTCGCGCGCTTGAGAAAGCGGTCAAAGGCATGCTGCCTAAAGGCCCACTCGGCTACGCAATGATCAAGAAGCTGAAAGTGTACGCGGAAGGTTCCCATCCGCACGCTGCTCAGCAACCTAAAGCACTTGTTCTCTAAGGAACTGACATGATCGGTAATTACAATTATGGAACCGGCCGTCGCAAAAGTGCAGTGGCTCGGGTTTTTATCAAAGTTGGCACAGGCTTGATCGTTGTTAACGGCAAACCAGCAAACGAATACTTTTCGCGCGAAACGGGTCTGATGGTCATCCGTCAACCACTGGAACTGACCGGCAATGTCGAGCGTTTCGACATCAAAGTCAACGTCCATGGCGGCGGTGAGTCGGGCCAGGCTGGTGCAGTTCGTCACGGCATCACCCGCGCTCTGATCGACTACGATGCAGCGTTGAAACCGGAACTGGCAAAAGCCGGCTTCGTTACCCGCGATGCACGTGAAGTCGAGCGTAAAAAAGTTGGTCTGCGCAAAGCACGTCGCGCAAAGCAATTCTCGAAGCGTTAATTTCTACGCTACAGCACCTTCCGGGGTGCTGGTCGAAAAGCCGCTGGACTTCGGTCCCGCGGCTTTTTTGCATTTCAGCGTGACTCGGCGTTGCGCTGTAAAATACGCGGAAAACCCGCAGGGGTAGCGTTTCCCCTCATCTTTATGCAATCTATACACAAGGAAAGAACATGATCAAAGTTGGCATCGTCGGCGGCACTGGATACACGGGCGTGGAATTGCTGCGCTTGCTCGCTACCCATCCAGATGTCGAGTTGACGGCGATTACCTCGCGCAAGGAAGATGGCTTGCCCGTTGCTGACATGTATCCTTCCCTGCGCGGCCATGTCAAACTGGCGTTTTCCTCGCCGGACAAGGCGAACCTGGAGCAGTGCGACGTGGTCTTCTTTGCGACCCCGCATGGCGTTGCCATGGCGCAAGCACCAGCCCTGCTGGCCGCCGGCGTGAAAGTCATCGACCTGGCCGCCGACTTCCGCCTGAAAGACCAGGCCAAGTTCGAGCAGTGGTACAAGATTCCCCACACGGCCCCCGAGTTGATCGAACAGGCCGTGTACGGCTTGCCGGAACTGAACCGCGAAGACATCAAGCAAGCCAAGCTGATCGCCAACCCAGGTTGCTACCCGACCACTATGCAGCTGGGCTTTTACCCGCTGTTGAAAGCTGGCCTGGTCAACGCGGGCGGCTTGATCGCCGACTGCAAGTCGGGCGTGTCCGGCGCTGGCCGCAAGGCGGAAATCGGCATCCTGTTCTCGGAAAGCAGCGACAGCTTCAAAGCCTACGGCGTGGCCGGCCACCGCCACCTGCCGGAAACGACGGCGCAACTGCAGCGTTTCACTGACGAGAAAGTGGCGCTGACCTTCACGCCGCACCTGGTGCCGATGATCCGCGGCATGCATTCGACCCTGTACGCGCAGCTGAACAAGGATGTCAGCAATGAAGAGCTGCAATCCTTATTCGAAGAGCAATACAAGGACGAGCCTTTCGTCGACGTGATGCCATTCGGCTCGCACCCGGAAACCCGCTCTACGCGTGGCTCGAACATGCTGCGCCTGGCCTTGCACCGTCCCGAAGGCGGCAACACCGTCATCGTGCTGGTGGTGCAGGACAACCTGGTCAAGGGCGCATCGGGCCAGGCCGTGCAGTGCATGAACTTGATGTTTGGCTTGAAAGAAACGGCCGGTTTGCAACACATCGCCGTGATGCCGTAACGATACGCGACGGTGCTTGCGCGGGTCCGGCGCCTTTTTGCCGGACCTGTGATAAATTGGACTGCCACCTACCCCGACAGGATGACGTTCATGTTCGAGCGCAACGCGAAAAATCCCATCGACACCTTGATCGGCGCTTCCACGCGGATCGAGGGCGACCTGCTGTTTTGCGGCGGCTTGCGCATCGATGGCCATGTGCGCGGCAACGTCACGGGCGAGCCGGGCGAGCCCACGTATATAGTGCTGGGCGAGGCGGGCCGCATCGATGGCGAAGTGCGCTGCTCGAGCCTGGTCGTCAGCGGCGAGATCAATGGCCCCGTGTATGTGTCCGAAATGCTTGAAATCCAGCCAAAAGCCCGCATTGTAGGAGAGGTCTATTACAAGGTGCTGGAAATGCACAGCGGTGCATTGGTGCAAGGCAAGCTCAGTCGGCACGACAGCGCCGACCCCGTGCTGCACCTGGCCGTGTCGGAAATGTGAGCAGGAACAACACCGTCCAGCCGCATCAGCGGCGGCCGCAGCGCGACTTGCGCCAACAGTCTATAATGACTTAATGTTTTCTAGTAGGAGTGCCTGATATGAATGCCGTCGCTGAAATGCAAGATGTGATCCCTTCCCCTATTATCTTTACCGATAGCGCCGCTGAAAAAGTCGCGCAGCTGATCGAAGAAGAAGGCAATCCCGACCTGAAATTGCGCGTCTTCGTGCAGGGCGGCGGCTGCTCCGGTTTCCAGTATGGCTTCACCTTCGACGAAATCGTCAACGAAGATGACACCACCATGGTCAAGAACGGCGTCCAGCTGTTGATCGATTCCATGAGCTACCAGTACTTGGTCGGCGCGGAAATCGACTACAAGGATGACCTGGAAGGCGCACAGTTCGTGATCAAGAATCCTACCGCTACTTCTACCTGCGGTTGCGGTTCCTCGTTCTCGGTATAAAGTAGTTTTATCGGAATGTAAAAATAGCGGATCATCGATCCGCTATTTGTGTTTCTACGCCGGCTTAGCTCGGATATAAGGCGCCCAATACCCTCAGCCCCTGCGCCCCCGTCACGGCCGGCAGATTGCCCGGCTTGCGCTGCGTAAAGCGCCAGGCCAGCCACGCAAAGGCCAGCGCCTCGACCTGACTGGGCGCCACGCCCAGCGCTGCTGTCGATTCCACCGCCATGCCCGGCAATGCACGGGCCAGCGCCGCCATCAGGCTGGCGTTCTGCGCGCCACCGCCACATACATACACGGTTTCCGCCTGTGCCCCGTCGCGCGCGATGGCATGCGCCAGGCTGGCGGCCGTCAGCTGTGTCAGGGTCGCCTGCACGTCGGCAGGATTGGCTTGCGGGTAGTTGCTCAGCTTGTCCTGCAGCCAGCCGGCATGGAACAGGTCGCGCCCCGTGCTTTTCGGCGCCGGCAAGTCAAAATACGGTTCATTGAGCAATTCCGCCAGCAGGGCAGGGATGACCTGGCCTGTCGCTGCCCAGGCGCCGTTGGCGTCGTAGGGCTGGCCCAGGTGCTGCAGGACCCAGCCATCCATCAGTGCATTGCCGGGGCCCGTGTCGTAGCCCGTCACGGTGCCGTCCGCGTGCAGCACGCTGATATTGCTGATGCCGCCGATATTGGCCAGCACGCGCGTGTGGCCTGGCACATTGAAAATGGCCTGGTGAAAAGCGGGCACCAGGGGCGCGCCCTGGCCACCGGCCGCCACGTCGCGGCTGCGCAAGTCGGCGATGACGTCGATACCCGTCAGTTCTGCCAGCAGGGCGGGGTTGTTCAATTGGCGCGTAAAACCCAGCTCGGGGCGGTGGCGGATGGTCTGGCCATGCGCGCCGATGGCGGTGACGGCATCCGGGCCGATGCCCGCGTTGCTCAGGAGCTGGGCGACGCAGTCGGCGTAATGGCGCACGAGCTGGTTTGCCGCCAGCGCTTCGCGTTCGATTTCATTCTGGCCGGCACTTTGTAGCGCCATCAGATCGTCGCGCAGGCTGGCGGGGAAGGGAATGTAGGCATCGCCGAGGCTGCGTGTGCCGCCATCATCGGAAAAGTCGACCAGCGCGCCGTCAACGCCGTCCAGGCTGGTGCCAGACATCAGACCGATATACAGCATGGGTATTCCTTGAGTGCGTAAGTGATGGGGTGCATTGTGCCGCATTTTCCTGTTCAAAAAATAAAGGCACCGGCCATCTGCATGGGCGGTGCCTTTATATATTGCCCGAAGGCAGTGTTGCTTAGCGCGAAGCCAGTGCCGTGTCGTTCGGACGCAGCAGGGTGAAGCGGTGCATCATGTCAGCCGACACCATGCGGAAGCGGCTCAGCTCGGCGGCCGTCAATGGCGCCTGGGCTTGTACGTTCAGCTTGCTTGGATCTTGTGCCACGCCGCCGACGCGGAATTCATAGTGCAAATGCGCGCCCGTGGACCAGCCGGTGGTGCCGACGTAGCCGATCACATCGCCCTGGCTGACTTTTTGACCTTTTTTCAGGCCCGAAGCGAAGCGGCTCATGTGGGCGTAGGCGGTACTGTAGTTGGCCCAGTGTTTCAGGACAACAACATTGCCATAGCCGTTTTGGCTGCCGACGGAGTCGACCACGCCATCGCCCGAAGCGCGGATAGGCGTACCCGTTGCTGCAGCGAAATCGATGCCCTTGTGCGCTTTCCAGTTGCCGGAAATCGGGTGCACGCGCATGGAGAAGCCGGACGAGATACGGGAGAATTCGAGGGGGGATTTCAGGAAGGCTTTTTTGAGGGACTTGCCGTCGAAGCTGTAGTAACCGCCGCCTTGCTTGCTGGCTGGGTCTTCGAACCAAACGGACTGGTAAGTCGTGCCGCGGTTGGTGAATTCACCGGCCAGGATGCGGCCCGCTCGGACAAATTCGCCATCTTGCCAGAATGTCTCGTAGACAACATTGAACGAGTCGCCGCGTTTCAGGTCGGAGCGGAAGTCGATATTGGTGGAGAACATTTCCACGATTTGCGCGGAAATCGAGTCTGGCAGGCGGGTGCCGTCCAGGCTGGAATCGGTAGCGGCAAACAGGGTGGAGGTAATCTTGCGCGCGTGCATTTCAACGCGGCGTTCCAGCTGGGCTGCCACTTCCGTAGCCACGAACTTGTCGCCCTTGCGGGTGATCAGGATGTTCTTGACCGATTTGTCCGTGCCGTCGACGAGGGTGGCGCGCATCCAGTTGAGGTCGCCGTTTTCGGTCGTTTGCGCTTGCACGCGCTTGCCCGATTTCAGCAACATCACGCCGCGCGCGATCTTGTCGGTTTTAATGAAATTGGCGGCCGCCTGATCATCCACGCCGAGACGGGTCAGCAGAGTGGCGAGGGTATCGCCAGCGCGGACTTTTTCTTCGTGGGTGAAATTCTGGTCTACCTGTTCCATCGCGGAAATTTGCGAGGCGAGATCAGGCATTTCCAGGTTTTGGGCGATGGACGTGACCGGCAAGTCCGATGCGTCGGGCGCCATGGGCGACACAGCGACCGCGCCGAAGGCGGCCACGGCGAGCAGCACCGCGGACGCACCAATAATGCGTGCCTTGCGGGTCGTCGTCAGCTGTGTGTACAAGCGTGAGCCTGTGATTTTATGTATAGGGTTCATGCAATCAGTTAAAATTTGCCCTTGAACGTGACCTGAGCTAGCGCTCTTTGTTATTGTTATTTTGATTCGTTTTCATACGGCAAGATTGATGGGATCGAGCATTATAACAAACTCCGCAAACCTACTACCATTTTGAGATCTACAGTCAAATTTTATGGAAATCAACACCACCGCATCGCCTACAAAGGCTAACGCCGCTCAGACCGCGCTTCCGCTGTCTGACAGAGTACAAGAAGCCCTCGCGATTACCAAGCGTGGCGTCGACGAACTATTGATCGAAAGCGAATTTGCGCAAAAATTAGCACGCTCCGAGAAAACCGGTGTTCCGCTGCGCATCAAACTGGGCCTGGACCCGACCGCACCCGACTTGCATCTGGGCCACACTGTCGTCCTGAACAAGATGCGCCAGCTGCAAAACCTCGGCCATCAAGTCATTTTCCTCATTGGCGACTTCACGTCCATGATCGGCGACCCTTCGGGCCGCAACGTCACGCGCCCGCCGCTGACCAAGGAACAGATCGAGATTAACGCGATGACGTATTTCGCGCAAGCATCTTTAGTGTTGGACGCCAGCAAGACTGAAATCCGCTATAACTCCGAATGGTGCGATCCGCTGGGCGCGCGCGGCATCATCCAGCTCGCTTCCCACTACACGGTGGCGCGCATGATCGAGCGCGACGATTTCACCAAGCGCTTCCAGGGCGGCATTCCTATTTCCGTCCATGAATTCCTGTACCCGCTGATGCAAGGCTACGACTCGGTGGCCCTGAAATCGGACCTGGAACTGGGCGGCACGGACCAGAAGTTCAACCTGCTGGTGGGCCGCGAACTGCAAAAGCAGTACGGACAGGAGCAGCAGTGTATTTTGACCATGCCGCTGCTGGAAGGTTTGGACGGCGTGGAAAAAATGTCCAAGTCGAAGAATAACTACATCGGCATCACGGAACCGGGCAACACCATGTTCGCCAAGCTGATGAGCATTTCCGACGTCATGATGTGGCGCTACTACGAGCTGCTGTCGTGGCGCTCGATCGCCGAACTGGCCCAGCTGAAGCGCGAAGTCGAGGAAGGCCGCAACCCGCGTGACGCCAAGGTTGCGCTGGCGCAAGAGATCGTCGCCCGCTTCCACTCGCAGCAGGCGGCCGAAGATGCGCTGGCCGACTTCGTCAACCGCTCGAAGGGCGGCATCCCCGACGATATCCCGGAAGTGAGCCTCGCTGGCGCACCGCTGGGCATCCCGCAATTGCTCAAGCAAGCCGGTCTGTGCCCATCCACGTCGGAAGCCATGCGCAAGATCGACCAGGGCGGCGTGCGCATCGACGGCACCGTCATCAGCGACAAGGGCTTGCAAGTGGAAGCCGGTCAGTTCGTGTTGCAAGTTGGCAAGCGCAGCTTTGCGCGCGTCACCTTGACGGCATGATCGCGCTGCTGCAAAGAGTCACGCAGGCGAAGGTGGATGTCGATGGCGCCACCATCGGCGCCATCGACGCCGGGCTGATGGTGCTCGTGTGCGCCGAGCGGGGGGATACGGAGAAGGAAGCGGACGCCCTGCTGACAAAACTGCTCGGCTACCGCGTGTTTGCCGACGAGGCGGGCAAGATGAACCGCAGCGTGACGGACGTGGCCGGCGGCTTGCTGCTGGTGCCGCAGTTTACGCTGGCGGCCGACACCAAGTCCGGCACGCGCCCGTCGTTTACGCCGGCCGCCGCGCCGCAGGACGGCTTGCGCCTGTTCACGCATTTCGTGGACCAGGCGCGCAGCCGCCATGCAGGCGTGCAAACGGGGCAGTTCGGTGCCGACATGCAGGTGTCGCTCACCAATGACGGCCCCGTCACGTTCTGGCTACAAGTGAACGCAAAGCAATAACTATAAAGAGGAGCAAGCGATGAAATTGTGGAGCGAGACGTTTCGTGATGGAGGCCTGATGCCGGCCGACTATGCTTTTGCCGAGATCGATCCGGCCAGCCGCGTGCGCCTCGCCGGCAACCGCAATCCCCATCTGGCCTGGGACGACGTGCCCAACGGCACCGAGTCGCTGGCCCTGTTCTGCATCGACCCCGATGCGCCGCAAGATGCCAGCCTGGCCAACCGCGATGACCAGGCCCTGTCGCTGACGGCGCTGCGCGGCGACTTTTATCACTGGAGCTTGCTCGACTTGCCTCCGGCCATGCGGGTTATTGCCGCCGGAGAATTTTCCAGCGGCATCACTCCCCGTGGCAAGGCGGCAGGTCCCGGGTTGCGCCAGGGCATCAACGATTACACGGGCTGGTTTGCCGGCGATGCCGCCATGGCCGGCGATTACTACGGCTATGATGGTCCGTGCCCGCCGTGGAATGACGAGCGCATCCACCACTATATTTTCCGCCTGTACGCGCTCGACGTGCCGCAACTGGCTTTGCCCGAGCGTTTCACGGGGCAGCAAGCCCATGCCGCCCTGTACGGCCACATCCTCGATGAAGCCCAGCTCGTCGTCGCCTATTCGCTCAATCCCGAGTTGGCACTTACTCTGAAGAAATAACGCATGAGCACCACGATTTTATTGATACGCCATGGCGAGACGGCCTGGAATGCGGGCCGTCGCCTGCAGGGCCATATCGACATCGCCTTGAACGAGGCGGGCCTGGCGCAAGCGGTCGCGCTGGGGCAGGCGCTGGCGGACGAACCGCTGGCCGCCATCATCGCCAGCGACCTGCAGCGCGCGCGGCAGACGGCGCAAGCCGTGGCCGACGTGAACAAGCTGCCAGTGCAGATTGACCCCTTGCTGCGCGAGCGCTGCTATGGCGCTTTCGAAGGCTTGCTGTATGCGGACATCGCCGCGCGCTATCCGCACGAGTATGCGCAATGGCAATCGCGCCAGATCGACGCCGTGATGCCGTCGGGCGAGCGCCAGGCCGAAAGTTTCCGCCAGTTCTATGCGCGCGCAAACGGCGCCATCGCCCGCTGGGCCGAGCAATATGACGGCCAGACGATTGCCATCGTGGCCCACGGCGGCGTGCTCGAGTGCGCTTACCGCGAGGCGGTCGGCATGGCGCTCGACAGTCCGCGCGACTTCCAGGTCAAAAATGCCAGCGTCAACCGGTTTTCTTACGCCGACGGCAAGCTGCATTTAGTGCACTGGGGAAATATCGAGCACCTGAGCGCACCCGCGATGGACGAGCTGGGCTAAGCGGCCCCATCCTCACTCTGACGCACTGAGCTAAAAAATAGTGCTTATTAAATAGGCAGGGAATCGGTTAAAATAGCAGGTTCCTCCGTCCATTCCAGGTTCCTCAGTGCAAATCGGCCCTCACATTCTGCGCAACAACGTTTTCGTCGCTCCCATGGCGGGCGTGACGGATCGGCCTTTCCGCCAGTTGTGCAAGCAGTTGGGTGCCGGCTACGCCGTGTCGGAGATGGCGGCGTCGAATCCGCGCCTGTGGGCGACGGAAAAAAGCGCGCGGCGCACGGACCACGAAGGCGAAATGGAGCCGAAAGCCGTGCAGATCGCCGGCGCCGATCCGCAAGACCTGGCCGATTGCGCCAAGTTCAACGTGGACCGGGGCGCGCAGATCATCGACATCAACATGGGTTGCCCTGTGAAAAAGGTGTGCAACAGCTGGTGCGGTTCGGCCCTGTTGCAAGATGAAAGCCTGGTCGAAAAGATATTGCACGCCGTCGTCAACGCCGTCGACGTGCCCGTCACCCTGAAATTTCGCACGGGCTGGAACCGTTCCAACAAGAATGCCCTGACCATCGCCCGCATCGCCGAGCAAGCCGGCATCCAGATGTTGACCTTGCACGGACGCACGCGTGCCGATGGCTACAAGGGCGATGCCGAATATGAAACCATTGCCGCCGTGAAAGCATCAGTGGGCATCCCCGTGGTGGCCAATGGCGACATTACCAGTCCGGAAAAGGCCCGCTTTGTGCTCGATCAAACGGGCGCCGATGCCGTCATGATCGGCCGCGCGGCGCAGGGGCGGCCGTGGATTTGCCGCGAGATCGACCATTTTTTGCGCACGGGCACCTTGCTGCCGGCGCCGTACGTGGATGAAGTGCGCACGCTGATGGACGAGCATTTGCGCGCCCATTACGCGTTTTACGGTGAATTTCTCGGCGTGCGCACGGCGCGCAAGCACATCGGCTGGTACGTCAAGGATCTGGAGGGCGGCGAAGCGTTCCGCCAGCAAATGAACTTGCTGGAATCGACGGATGCGCAATTGCTGGCCGTTGATCAATTTTTTGAGTCGCAATGGAAATTTGGCGAACGGTTACAATACCGCCTCTCCGAATCCAGTGAAAGTGGCCTGATAGAAGCGGCCACGGCAGCATGAGCAGATAGCAAGGTAGTGGCATAAGTTATAAGCAATAGTGATCAGTACGAGTGATAAGAAGTACAAGGGCGAGCGCCTATACAGAGCGTCATGCAATATTAATTACAACACCGAGGCAAGAGGGCAGCACGCGGACCGCATGAGCGACGCGGCGCCGGATGGCCAGGTGTTCAGCCGGTTGAAGCATACAAATGAGCAAAGAAAGCATTCAGGAAGTCGTACAGAAAAGTCTAGAAGATTACTTCAATGACCTGGGCGAACAGCAAGCATCGAATATCTACGACATGGTCGTGTTGACCGTCGAAAAGCCCATCCTGGAAGTCGTGATGACACGCGCCGATGGCAACCAGTCGCACGCCGCGCAGATGCTGGGCATCAACCGCAATACCCTGCGAAAGAAATTGCAGGAGCACGGTTTGCTGTAATGCCGGCATGCAAGTGACGCCAAGATTTGAATCCGCCGCAGCGGGCCCAGCTTCATAGCTGACCGCTGCGCCATTCGCCAAGAACACTTAACCACCTAGCCACAGCCATGATCAAACAAGCTCTCCTCTCCGTTTCCGACAAGACCGGCGTTCTCGAATTCGCCCGCGCCCTGTCCGCCCTCGGCGTCAACCTCCTGTCCACGGGCGGCACCGCCAAACTGCTGGCAGACAACGGTGTTCCTGTCACGGAAGTGGCCGATTACACGGGTTTCCCGGAGATGCTCGATGGCCGTGTGAAAACCCTGCACCCGAAAGTGCACGGCGGTATCCTGGCGCGCCGTGATTTCCCTGAGCATATGTCGAAACTGGTCGAGCACGACATGCCGACTATCGACATGGTGGTGGTCAACCTGTACCCGTTCCAAGGCACGGTCGCCAAGGCTGATTGCACCCTGGAAGACGCGATCGAAAACATCGATATCGGCGGCCCGACCATGCTGCGTTCGGCGGCCAAGAACCACAAGGACGTGGTTGTCATCTGCGACCCGACCGACTACGACGTGGTACTGGCGGAAATGCGTGCGGCCGATGGCAAGGCAGGCGACGTCAGCTACGACACCAAATTCATGCTGGCGAAAAAAGTCTTTGCGCACACGGCGCAATACGATGGCGCCATCACCAACTACCTGACGAGCCTGGGCCCGACGAAAGTGCACGCCGAGCGCGGCACCTATCCGCAAATCCTGAACGTGGCCTTTGAAAAAGTGCAAGACATGCGCTACGGTGAAAACCCGCACCAGAGCGCCGCCTTCTACCGCGACCTCGTCACCACCGACGGCGCGCTGGCCAACTACCGCCAGCTGCAAGGCAAGGAATTGTCGTACAACAACATCGCCGACGCTGATGCTGCCTGGGAATGCGTGAAGAGCATGGGCGGCTTCGAGCAAAGCGCCGCGTGCGTCATCGTCAAGCACGCGAACCCATGCGGCGTGGCCCTGGGCAAGAATGCGGCGGAAGCGTATGCGCGCGCCCTGCAGACGGACCCGACCTCGGCATTCGGCGGCATCATCGCCTTCAACACGGAACTCGACGGCGCCACCGCCGGCGAAATCGCCAAGCTGTTCGTCGAAGTGCTGATCGCCCCGTCGTTCTCCGCCGAAGCGAAACAGATTCTGTCGAGCAAGCAAAACGTGCGCATGCTGGAAATCCCGCTGGGCAGCGGCGTGCACGCCATGGACTTCAAGCGCGTCGGTGGCGGCTTGCTGGTGCAATCGCCTGACGCTAAAAACGTCGGTATCGGCGACTTGCGCGTGGTCAGCAAGCTGCAGCCAACGCCGCAGCAACTGGCCGACCTGATGTTCGCCTGGAAAGTGGCGAAATTCGTCAAGTCGAACGCCATCGTCTTCTGCGGCAATAACATGACCCTGGGCGTGGGCGCTGGCCAGATGAGCCGTATCGATTCGGCCCGCATCGCTTCCATCAAGGCGCAAAACGCGGGCCTGTCGCTGACGGGCTCCGTCGTGGCGTCGGACGCCTTCTTCCCGTTCCGCGATGGCCTCGACGTCGTCGTCGACGCGGGCGCGACCTGCGTCATCCACCCGGGCGGCTCGATGCGCGACCAGGAAGTGATCGATGCGGCGGACGAGCGCGGCGTGGTCATGCTGTACACGGGCACGCGTCACTTCCGTCATTGATATCGATAGAGAGAGTAGGTCGGATTAGCGGGGCCGCAGGCTGCGCGTAATCCGACAAGCGCAGTTGGCAACGCATGTCGGATTACGCGTACCGCTAATCCGACCTACAGCTACTCGATAAAGTACTCAGCGGCAGGCACCGGTTATTCACCGGTCTGTCTCTTATACACATCTGACGCTGCCGACG
>NZ_LRIB01000018.1:0-1664 GCF_001758715.1 Janthinobacterium sp. HH104
CTGCGGATTAACAGTCCGTCGCTCTACCAACTGAGCTATCAGGGAAAAGAGGCCGCATTCTATAGGGCAAATTTTCAGTTGTCCAGATTTACGCTGAAAAATTTACGCGCGGCGGCGATCAGCCCGGATTTTCCCGGGGCTGATAGTCAAACACCAGCACCCGCCCCAACCATGGCTTGAGCAAATCGACAAAGGCCAGGTGGGCCGGATGGGCCAGGTACACGTCGCGTGCGCTGGCGCCATCGAAGGTCAAGGTAAAGCAATCGGTAAAGCCGTCATCGAGGCCTTCCGGGCTGACGTTCGGCCCCCATTCGAATTGCAGCACGCCGGGGATGCGGTGTTTAAGCTGGGAAAATTCATAGACCAGCTCGGCATGCTTGGCCGGTGTGATGTCCTCAAGAAAATCACACAGGACGATATGGCGCAACGGGATAGAACAGGTCATGGTGGCAACTCTCCTATGGGCTTGCCTTCAGGATAGCGCAAAACGGAAAAGCACACAGGCAGCGGCCCGCCATGGCGCAGATATTTTCTATATGCAACATGTTATTCGGATAATATCCCCATGGACACCCCCATACCCGCAAGCAACCATTCATATCAGACCATGACAAAGCTACTGGCAGTGCTATTCATCACCTTGATGCCATTTTCTGCATGCAAAGCGCAAGCGCTTGCCATCGACGCGCTACTGATTCCCGACATTGGCGGGATCAAGCAGTTTGTGGAAATCAAGACAGATGACTCAAAAAAACCTGTTCTGCTCTTTTTATCGGGCGGGCCGGGAAGTTCGATGATGAAGAATGCGGATGCCTTCACCGCCATCCTGAAAAACAGATTTACGCTGGTGCAGTGGGATCAGCGCGATGCGGGAAAAACCCTGAAACTCAATCCATCGCCTAGCCAGCCCTCCGTCGCGCAGATGAAGCAGGACACCTACCAGGTCATCGCGTTTCTGCAAAAAGAGTTCAAGCAGGAAAAAATATACTTGCTGGGCAGTTCCTGGGGCAATGTGCTCGGTTTTCATATCGTCGAACAGCATCCGGAACTGCTGCATGCGTATTTCGCCGTCAATCCCGTCATCAGCCAGCTGGCCAGCGAAAAGGAATTGCTGGCCAATTTGAAGGCGCATTTCCGGGACGATGCCACCGCCAGCAAGGAACTGGCGCAGGTGCATATCCCCTTTCAACAGGATGAAGACCTGTTCTATTTGCGCAAATGGCTTTTCCATCAGGAGGGAAAAACATTCGCGACCAGCGATGGCTTCAAGACCGGTTTTCTGCAATGGTCCAAAGCCTGGTCGCCCGTATGGAACGAAGTGATGCATATCGATTTGCCGAAGACCTTGAAGAAAGTCGACTGCCCGGTCTATTTCTTCGTTGGCAAGAACGACATCCAGACGTCCACCCGCATCACGCAAGACTATTTTGAGCAGCTGCAGGCGCCAAAGAAGGGGCTGTTTGTATTCGAACAGTCGGGACACCAGATACACCAGGATGAACCGGAGAAATTCCAGCGATCGATCATCGGGACCGTGCCCGCGGCAATCGCGGCGCGCTGAAATGCAAAAAGCCCAACCGGTAAAGGCTGGGCTTTTTGCTACTACGTGTTCTGGCTCCCCGACCTGGACTCGAACCAGGGACCTGCGGATTAACAGTCCGTCG
>NZ_LRIB01000019.1:0-64413 GCF_001758715.1 Janthinobacterium sp. HH104
TGGTGCCGACGTTGACGTGCGGCTTGGTCCGTTCGAATTTACCTTTTGCCATTTTATTCTTCCTTAGAACAATGATTTAAATGTAGGGACCGGCATTCTCGTGAAAGCCGGCCCGGAACTTCTATTACTTAGCTTTCGAGCTTACGATTGCTTCAGTCACATGCTTAGGTGCTTCAGCATAGTGCTTGAATTCCATCGTGTAAGTCGCACGACCTTGGGTCGACGAACGCAACGATGTGGCGTAACCGAACATTTCCGACAGAGGTACTTCGGCCTTGATGATCTTGCCGCCACCGCCAGCAATTTCATCCATACCTTGCACCATGCCGCGACGCGACGACAGATCGCCCATCACGGTACCGGCGTAGTCTTCCGGCGTTTCCACTTCCACGGCCATCATCGGCTCCAGGATGACTGGCGATGCTTTGCGGCAGCCATCTTTGAATGCCATCGAAGCGGCCATGCGGAATGCATTTTCGTTCGAGTCAACATCATGGTACGAACCGAAGAACAGCGTGACTTTCACGTCAACGACTGGGTAACCAGCCATCACGCCCGAAGTCAGCGTGTCGCGCACACCTTTTTCAACTGCAGGGATGTATTCGCGAGGAACGGTACCGCCCTTGATCGCGTCAACGAATTCGAAGCCCTTGCCCGGTTCTTGCGGTTCGATCTTCAGAACCACGTGACCGTATTGACCACGACCACCCGATTGCTTGACGAATTTGCCTTCCGACTCTTCGCACACTTTACGGATCGTTTCGCGGTAAGCCACTTGTGGCTTGCCGACGGTCGCTTCAACGTTGAATTCGCGCTTCATGCGGTCAACGATGATGTCCAGATGCAACTCGCCCATACCGGCGATGATGGTCTGGCCCGATTCTTCATCGGTACGCACGCGGAACGATGGATCTTCTGCAGCCAGGCGGTTCAGCGCCAGGCCCATTTTTTCCTGGTCGGCCTTGGTTTTTGGCTCGACTGCCTGCGAAATCACTGGCTCAGGGAAGACCATGCGTTCCAGAACGACACTGGCTTTTTCGTCGCAAAGCGTATCGCCGGTGGTGGTGTCTTTCAGACCCACAACAGCGGCGATGTCGCCAGCGCGCATTTCCTTGATTTCTTCGCGTTCGTTCGCTTGCATCTGCACGATACGGCCGATACGCTCTTTCTTCTGCTTCACGGAGTTCAACACCGAGTCGCCCGAATTCAGGGTACCCGAGTAGCAACGGATGAAGCACAACTGACCGACGAACGGATCGGTTGCGATCTTGAACGCCAATGCCGAGAATTTCTCATTGTCGTCAGCTGCGCGCTCGACTGGCTGCTCGTCCTCGTCCAGACCTGGGACAGGCGGAATGTCGATTGGCGATGGCAGGTACTCGATGACCGCGTCCAACATGGCTTGTACGCCCTTGTTTTTAAAGGCGGTACCGCACAACATTGGAACGATTTCGCTGGCGATGGTACGCTGACGCAGGGCAGCCTTGATCTCTTCTTCCGAGAGGTCGCCTTCTTCCAGGTACTTGTTCATCAGGTCTTCCGACGCTTCAGCAGCGGCTTCAACCATGTTTTCGCGCCACTTGGCAGCATCAGCGGCCAGGTGTGCAGGAATGTCGCCGTATTCGAACTTCATGCCTTGCGAAGCGTCGTCCCAGATAACCGCTTTCATCTTGACCAGATCGATAACACCGGTGAAGACGTCTTCAGCGCCGATAGGCATCTGAATAGGTACTGGGTTGGCTTTCAGACGCGAACGCATCTGATCGTAGACCTTGAAGAAGTTGGCGCCGGTACGGTCCATCTTGTTCACGAAGGCCAGACGTGGCACTTTGTACTTGTTAGCCTGACGCCATACCGTTTCCGATTGTGGCTGCACGCCGCCGACTGCACAGTAAACCATGCAGGCGCCATCCAACACGCGCATCGAACGTTCCACTTCAATGGTGAAGTCAACGTGGCCTGGGGTGTCGATGATGTTGATGTGGTGAGCTGGGAAGTTGTTTGCCATGCCTTTCCAGAAGCACGTAACAGCAGCCGAGGTAATCGTGATACCGCGCTCTTGCTCTTGTGCCATCCAGTCGGTGGTGGCAGCGCCATCATGGACTTCGCCCAGCTTGTGGTTCACGCCTGTGTAGAACAGGACGCGCTCGGTCGTGGTCGTCTTACCTGCATCGATGTGAGCGGAGATACCGATATTACGATAGCGCTCAATGGGGGTCTTGCGGGCCATAATTAATCCTAAATGAATGGACAAAACCGAGCAGCATTTTTTTGCAAAAATGAGCCCGGCCTCGAACAACAGATGCTTGACAGCCGCCTTGCGGTAGCTGGCTTTATATTAGAAGCGGAAATGCGAGAACGCTTTGTTCGCTTCAGCCATACGATGGACTTCGTCGCGTTTTTTCATCGCGCCGCCGCGGCTTTCAGCCGCTTCCATCAGCTCACCGCCGAGGCGTTGTGGCATCGATTTTTCGCTGCGCTTGTTAGCAGCTTCACGCAACCAACGCATGGACAGAGCCATACGACGGACTGGGCGAACTTCGACCGGCACCTGGTAGTTTGCACCACCGACGCGACGGGATTTCACCTCAACCAGCGGCTTGGCGTTGTTGATTGCGGTAGCAAAAACTTCGAGCGGATCTTTGCCCGATTTTGCTGCGATGTGCTCGAAAGCACCGTAGATGATGTTTTCTGCAACCGATTTCTTACCGGACAGCATCAGCACGTTTACAAATTTAGCGACATCAGTGTTGCCGAATTTTGGATCTGGCAAAATTTCGCGCTTGGGTACTTCACGACGACGTGGCATATCAATTCCTTTCAATCTTCAGTTGAGCGCGCGTTCTTCGCACACTCGCGGACGACCATCATAGTCTTCCACTTACTCGACCAGATGCGGTCGACTACATTCACTTAGCTAGTTGCCACTGAGCGAAACTTGGGTTTGCTGCGTACAACTTATTACTTCTTGCCAGCTTTAGCGCGCTTAGTACCGTACTTCGAACGCGATTGCTTACGGTCTTTAACGCCTTGGGTATCCAGAGCACCGCGAACCATGTGGTAACGCACACCCGGCAAATCCTTGACGCGGCCGCCGCGCAACAGCACAACACTATGCTCTTGCAGGTTATGGCCTTCACCGCCAATGTACGAAATGACTTCGAAACCATTGGTCAGGCGAACTTTAGCGACTTTACGCAGAGCCGAGTTAGGCTTCTTTGGAGTCGTGGTGTAAACACGTGTGCAGACGCCACGTTTTTGCGGGCTGTTTTCCAGCGCCGGCGATTTGCTCTTCACGGTCAAAGCGACGCGTGGATTGCGAATCAATTGATTGATGGTTGGCATCGTTATAAATCCAACAAAAAACTACGATTAATAACCCGGGCAAGATGCCCGGCGACTAAAACCTCGTCCCGCTTTCATCTACTGCGCACCGGAGGCGCCCGCAGCCACTCGATTAGGAGCGGCCATGAAATGCCAAGTAATGCGTAAACGATGAGCAGAATAAAATCGAGAACTCGCTAGTTTAGACCTTGTGCCACAGGGGGTCAATCGGTTTACCACTTTTTGCTATAAAAAAAGGCAAAAATGGCAGGTGTTTGTGGCATTTTGACTAATCTTTGGCACCGATGCGCGGCTGCCGGCATGCGTAAACGATTGATGATTTGACATTCTTTCCCTGCGGCCAAGCATCTGCCGTGCACATTCTTGTGTGACCGCAAGACAACAAAAGGATTGATAATAGCGGACATTTTTCGCTGCCCTCCCGCCCTCCTTTATGCGCTCCTTGCTTCGCCCCGCCAATCTGATCCTGCTCCTGACGTATGCCTCGCTGACGGCCGTGCCCTTCATCCCCGCGCTGCTGGGGCGTGCGCTCGAGCATCCGTGGCAGATGCTCACGTTCGAGCTGCTGGCCTGGCTGGCCGTCTGGAGCATCTTCAAGCGCCCCGCCTACTTCCACTGGCTGCTGGTGCCCGCCTTCCTGGCCCTGCCGACGGAAATCTACCTGTTCATCTTTTATGGCCAGGGCATTTCCACGCACCACCTGGGCATCATCTTCGAAACCAGCCCCAAGGAAGCGATGGAATTCCTCGGGCAAAAAGTATGGCTGATGGGCGCCGTCATGCTGGGCGTGATCACCTGGTGCGCCCTGAGCTGGTATGCGGCCACGCGCACGCGCGACCTCGACTGGCGCGGCAAGACGCGCCCGGCCGCCTTCGTGCTGCTGATCCTGCTGGGCGGCTTCTGGTGGTATGGCTACGAATTCGGTTTCGAGGCCAAGGCCGTGCACAGTGCCGCCGCGTCCGCCAAGGCAAGCAAGCCGGCGGCCAGCGCCAAGGCGGGCGCCTCCGGCTTCGGCGACGCCAGCTCGGCCGACGATGAAACGGAGGAGGAAGACGAGGAAAGCAGCAAGCCGGAGAACGCCAGCATCGCCGGCGCCGATGAAACGGGCCTGGGCTGGCCCAGCCTGCCCCACTGGGCGCGCCTGCCCTACGCCTTCGACACCGTCAGCAATTCCTGGCCCTTCGGCCTGGCCGCGCGCGGCTTCGATTTCTACAAGGAACGCAAGTACCTGGCCGAACTGGGACAGAAAAGCAGCAGCTTCCGTTTCGGCGCGCACCAGCAACAGCCCGATACCAACCCGGAAGTGGTGGTCATGGTGATCGGCGAATCGTCGCGCTACGACCGCTGGAGCCTGAACGGCTACGAACGCGACACCAATCCCCTGCTGAAACAGGAAAGCAACCTGGTGCCGCTGGCCGACGTCATCACGGCCGTTTCCGCCACGCGCCTGTCCGTGCCCGTCATCATCTCGCGCAAGCCGGCCACGCAAAGCCTCAAGGATGGCTTCTCGGAAAAATCCTTCCTGACCGCCTACAAGGAAGCGGGCTTCAAGACCTACTGGCTGTCGAACCAGATCTCGTTCGGCCAGTTCGACACGCCCGTGTCCGTCTTCGCCAAGGAAGCGGACGTGGTGCAATTCCTGAACCTGGGCGGCTTTACCAACAGTTCGAACTTCGACCAGATCCTGTTCGATCCATTCAAGAACGCGCTGGCCGACCCGGCGCCGAAAAAACTCATCGTGCTGCACACCCTGGGCAGCCACTGGAACTACAGCCAGCGCTATCCGAAGGCCTTCGACAAGTGGCAGCCGTCGCTGTTCGGCGTCGACAAGCCCATCTACACGGATACGGCGATCAAGCCGCAGCTGAACAACAGCTACGACAGTTCCATCCTGTACACGGACTGGTTCCTGTCGAACGTGATCGGCATGCTGAAGGACGACGGCCAGCGCACCGCCCTGCGCAGCTCGCTCGTCTATGTGGCCGACCACGGCCAGACCCTGTACGACGGCACTTGCCGCCTGGCCTTCCACGGGCACAACACGCAGTTCGAATTCCACGTGCCCGCCTTCGTCTGGTATTCGCCGCAATTCCAGCAGCACTATCCGGACAAGGTAACGCAGCTGCGGCGCCATCAAAAGGCGCGCCTGTCGACGGAAAACATGTTCCATACTCTGCTCGACCTGGGCGACATCCGCTTTGCCGGCGAACAGCCCGAATGGAGCATCGCCAGCGCCCGCTTCAAGCAGCACAAGCGCTACGTCGACAGCTACGGCTGGACCAACTACGACAACGCCATCATCCGCGGCGATTGCCGCGAAGTGATCGACAAGAGCACGCCGGAGAAGCAGGACAAATAAGGGCGGCCATCACGCCCGTTCCAGCACGCCGCCGCAATCGGCCGGCTGCGCCATGTGGGTACTGAGCCAATCGAAGACGCGGCCCGCCTTGTCCGCGATACCGGCGTCAAAACCGCGCTGCGCCAGCAGGGCGATGCCATTCGTGGCCTGCAGCACGCCGGGCGCCAGCAATAACGCGCCCGCCTCATCGCGGCGCACGCACCACGGCGCCAGGCAGTCCTCCAGCAGCGGCCCCAGCACCAGATTGTGCGAGGAGACGATCACCAGGTGCTGCGCGGCCAGGCTGTGCAGCACGGCGGCGGCCGCCGCCACCGATTCGAGGTGATTCGTGCCGCGGAAAATTTCATCGATCAGGAACAGGGCAGGCACGCCCTCTTCGGCCAGCGCCAGCAATTCGCGCGCGCGCCGCAATTCGGCGATATACAGACTTTCACCGCCATCGAGCGAATCCTCGTTCTGCATGCTCGAATACAGGGGCAGCATCGGCACCCGGGCCGCCTGCGCATAGCAAAAGCCGAAGGCGCGCGCACTGATCAAATTGAGGCCCACTCCGCGCAGCAAGGTACTTTTGCCCACCGCATTCTGCCCCGAAATGAAGGCGCCGCGGCCATCGAGCCGCAGCGACAGTGGCATGGCGCCCTCCAGCAGCGGATGCACCATGGCCTCCAACGACAACTGCCGCGCATCGGCTTGCTGCGCCCAGCAAAACTCTTCGCGGCCGCGCAGGTGGCGCGCCAGGGCCAGGTCCGCCTCGAGGTCGGCCAGCAGCAGGAAACTCTGACGCAGGAAAGCGCGTTCGCGCCGTACCACGCGCAGGCTGTGAAAGTAGCGGCGGATATTGCCCAGCATGAGCCAGTCGTCGTATTCGCTCAGCAGGGGAACCATCTTGGTCCAGCGCACTGGCGTGAGCTGGCGGTTAATCACGCCAGCTGCCCGACCGCATTCTCGCAGCTCCGCCGTGAACGCCGTATCAAGCGCACCCAGGCGGCCATGCACCAGCAGTATCTGCTGCAAGGTAAAGACGCTGCGCTCCCACGGTTTGCAACGGTCGTGAAAATGCATCTGCAAGGCCATCAGCAAGAGCCAAACGGGCACCGCGACGGCCCATGCCAGCGGCGCAAACAGCCACGCGGCCAGCAGCGACGCCACCAGCGCCAGTGTCGGCAGCAGCAGCCAGCGGCTCCACCACGGTGGTGCTGGCGGCGGTGCGCCGCACAGCAGCGCCGCCACTTCCATGTCTACCGTGCGCAGCGGCTGCATCGCTTGCTCGATCACCGCCTGCTGTGCCGGTGCGGCCAGCAAGGCCGCGATGCGCGCCCGCGAGGCGGCGCCCGCCTTACCGCTTGCCAGGCGCTGATGCAATCGCTGCTGGCCAAGAATGCTGGTCTGCGTGGCAAGTCGCGCATGGTAGTCGTCGAGCAGCATTTCATCCCACGTCTGGCGATCAAGCTGAGGCAAACCACCGTCGAACCGCTGCAGCATGGCGATGTCGCTGGCGGCAAATGGATAATCGAGTTCCACCGGCTCGGGCAGGCTGGCGAACTGGCGCAGCCAGGGACGCAGGCGGGCAAACAGGGAGGGCGAAGGCGACATCATGCTCCAAAGAAGGGGACCGGCATGGCGCCGCGCGCCATCATTGCCTGGGCCGCAGATCAGGTCGATTGCCAGAATATCAAGATCCATGTGCAAACGCCGCGACAGTGCCGGGCGCGGACACCGCCTGGACAGCGCGGACACGGCGGACAGTCGGACGCCCATATTTTTTCCCATTCAAATCAATGATTTAATCATTGGCATGGATCGTGCATTAGAAAGGAAATCCTTCACGAGACATGACCATGATCCGCGATACCTCTTCTCAAGACGCCGTACTGTCCGCTCCGCCAGGCCAGCGCCACAAGCGACGCGCCCTGCTGCTCGCTGGCGCCGTCGTCATCATCGGCGGCGCCATCGCTGTCGTTGCCGGCTGGCGCAACAGCGAGCATTCCGTCAACAGCAGCCGCCTGCGCATCGCCGATGTCACGCGCGGCACCCTGATACGTGACGCGGCCGTCACGGGCCGCGTCGTCGCCGCCATCAGCCCCACCCTGTATTCGACCACGGTGGCCACCGTCACGCTGAAAGCGAAGGCGGGCGACACGGTGAAAAAGGGCGACATCCTGGCCGTGCTGGAGTCGCCGGACCTGTCCGACGCACTCAAGCGCGAACAATCGAGCGTGCAGCAGCTGGAGGCGGAAGTGGCGCGCCAGCAGATCCTGGCCAAGAAGCAGAAACTGCTGGCGCGGCGCGAAGCCGATACGGCTGAAATCGACCGCCTGTCCGCGCAGCGCACGCTGGAGCGCTATGAAAGCGTGGCGCAGGTGGGCATCATCGCCAAGATCGATTACCAGAAGGCCAAGGATGCCTTGAATTCGGCCGATATCCGCAGCAAGCACGCTTCGCAGGCGGCGGGCCTGGAAAGCGAAGACGTGACCCTGGCCCTGAAAACAAAGAGCAATGAACTCGAACGCCAGCGTCTCGTCCGCGACAACGCCCAGCGCAGGGTCGATGAACTGACCGTGCGTGCTCCCGTCAACGGCTTCATCGGCACCCTGTCGGTGGCCAACCGCAGCGTGGTGCAAGCCAATACGGCACTGATGACCCTGGTCGACCTGTCGCAGCTGGAAATCGAGCTCGAGGTGCCGGAAACGTATGTGGCCGACATCGGCCTGGGCATGCGCGCCGAGATCGAAACAGGCGCCATCCGGGCCACCGGCAAGCTGTCGGCGCTGTCGCCCGAAGTGGTGAAAAACCAGGTGCTGGCGCGCGTGCGTTTCGACGGCGAACAGCCGGCCGGCCTGCGCCAGAACCAGCGCGTGGCGGCGCGCCTGCTGATCGATGAAAAACCGAATGTGCTGATGCTGGCGCGCGGCTCCTTCGTCGAAGCGGAAGGCGGCCGTTTCGCCTACGTCGTGCGCGACGGCGTGGCGATGCGCACGCCGATCAAGCTGGGCGCGACCAGCGTGTCATCAGTGGAAATCCTCGACGGCTTGAAGCTGGGCGACAAGGTCGTCGTCGCCGGCACGGAAAACTTCGAGAACGCGGCCCGCGTCTCGCTCAACTGACACATCATTCAACTTATACCCTGAGAGGCCCTCCATGCTGCGCATGCAAAACCTGAGCAAAGTCTACCGCACCCACATGATCGAAACCCACGCGCTGCGCGGCTTCGACATCCATGTGCAACAAGGTGAATTCGTCACCGTCACGGGGCCGTCCGGCTCGGGCAAGACGAGCTTTCTGAACATCGCCGGCCTGCTCGAGGAATTCACCGACGGCGAATACATACTCGACGGCGTCAACGTCAGGGGCATGGACGACAATGCCCGCTCGCGCCTGCGCAATGAAAAACTCGGCTTCATCTTCCAGGGTTTTAATCTGATTCCCGACCTGTCGCTGTTCGACAACGTCGACGTGCCGCTGCGCTACCGGGGCTTCAACCGCGCCGAACGCAAGGAACGCATCGAGGACGCGCTGGCCAAGGTCGGCCTGGCGTCGCGCATGAAGCATTATCCGGCCGAACTGTCGGGCGGCCAGCAGCAGCGCGTGGCGATCGCGCGCGCGCTGGCCGGCTCGCCCAAGCTGCTGCTGGCCGATGAACCGACGGGCAACCTGGACACGCAGATGGCGCGCGGCGTGATGGAACTGCTGGAAGACATCAACGCGCAAGGCACCACCATCCTGATGGTCACGCACGATCCGGAACTGGCGCTGCGCAGCCAGCGCAACGTGCACATCATCGATGGCCAGGTGTCGGACCTGGTGCAGCACGGCGCCACGCTGTCGGCCAGGCCGCAGCACGCCGCGACCGCGTAAGGAGAGCCCATGTTCCGCTACTATTTCACCTTGGGCCTGCGCAGCCTGCGCCGCAACCGCGCCCTGACGGCGCTGATGATACTGACCCTGGCCGTCGGCGTGGCCGCCAGCGTGTCCACCGTCACCATCCTGCACGCCATGTCGGGCGACCCGCTGCCGCACAAGAGCGACCGCCTGTTCGTACCGATGATCGACATCCTGCCCATGAAAGGCTATGTCGCCGGTGAAAAGCCGGGCTTTCCGCAAATGCAGATGAGCTATATCGACGCCCAGAACTTCATGCGCAGCAAAATCGGCGTACGCCGCACCGTGATGTTCGGCGTGGCCGGCCCGGTCGAACCCTTGCGCAAGGATATCGGCGTCTTCAATGCGCAGGGCATGGCGCCCACGCGCGACTTCTTTGCCATGTTCGAGCCGCCATTCCTGTACGGCCAGCCATGGAGCGACGCCGACGACGCCAGCGGCGCCGACGTGATCGTGCTCAGCCGCGCGCTGTCGGAGAAACTGGTCGGCAGCGCCAATCCGGTCGGCCAGCGCGTCACGGTGCTGGGCCGGCCCTACATGGTGACGGGCGTCTTGGCTACCTGGGACGTCGTGCCGCGCGCCCATCACATTATCGGCAGCAAGGGGGCATTCGGGCCGGAGGACGAATTCTTCATTCCATTCGCCAGCGCCATCCGCCACGAGACCGTGCACGATGGCGGCATGAGCTGCAACGGCGACAATAACGCACCCGGCTACCAGGGCACGCTCGCCTCGGGCTGCACCTGGCTGCAGTTCTGGTTCGAGATGGCCAGCAGCGGCGAGCGCGGCCAGTTGCAACAATACCTGGACGCCTATGCGGGCGAGCAGCGCAAGCTGGGGCGCATGCAGCGCAATGCGCCGAACAGCCTGTACGACCTGAACGAATGGATGGGTTTTTTGCAGGTGGTCGACAACGACAACAAGCTGGCGGCATGGCTGGCCTTCGGCTTCTTGCTGCTGTGCCTGGTCAATACCATCGGCCTGCTGCTGGCGAAGTTTTCCGTGCGCGCGTCCGAGGTGGGCATCCGCCGCGCGCTGGGCGCCACCCGGCGCGACATCTTCCGCCAGTTCCTGATCGAGACCACCGTGATCGGCCTGGCCGGTGGCGTACTGGGCCTGCTGCTGGCGTTTGGCGCGCTGGCCGTGGTCAGCAAGCAGTCGGAGGATCTGGGCACGGTCGCGCACATGGACATACCGATGCTGCTGCTGACGTTTGCCATGTCGGTGCTGGCCGCCGTGCTGGCAGGCCTGCTGCCGACCTGGCGCGCCTGCCAGGTGACGCCAGCGATCCAGCTCAAATCCCAATGAACATCGTTTACCCAACATGAGGTCCAGCATGGAAATCCGTCCCATCCTGTCGGCGCTGATGCGCAGCAAAACCGGCGCCGTCCTGGTGGCGGTGCAAGTGGCAATCAGCCTGGCCATCCTGGCCAACGCCCTGCACATCGTCAACCTGCGCCAGGCCGTCGCCGCGCGGCCCACCGGCGTGGCCGCCGAAAGCGATATTTTTTACGTCAGTATCCAGAACATCAACCGCGGCAGCCATGAGCGCCAGCTGGCGGAACAGAAGCGCCAGGCGGCACTGCTGCGCGCGCTGCCGGGCGTGATGTCGGTGGCGCAAACGTCGCAGGCGGTGCTGTCGCGCTCCGGCCACAGTACCAGCGTGTCGGCCAAGCGCGGCCAGGCTTCGGCCAGCGCCGAAGTGTCCACCTATGTCAGTCCCGATTCGCTGATCAGGACGTATGGCTTGCAATTGGTCGAAGGCCGCGATTTTCGGCCCGACGAGGTGCCCGAAATCAACGAAGACGTCGACGAGAGCTCGCCCAAGGTGCTGATACTGACTCGGGCGGCGGCGCAAAAGATCTGGCCCGGCGAGACCAGCTTTGTCGGCAAGACCTTGTACCAGGGCACCGGCAACGACGACCCGGAACTGCGCGTGGTCGGCATCGTCGAACGGCTGCAGACCCAGGGTGCGCAGACCAAGCCGCGCGGCGAGTATTCGGCCCTGCTGCCGACACGCCTGACGGGTGGGCGCGACCTGCTGATGTACGCCGTGCGGGCCGAACCCGGCCAGCGTGACCGCCTGATGCAGGAGGCGGAGCAGGCCATCCGCAGGTCCAGCACGGACCGGCTGCTGGTACACACCGACACCCTGGAACAGCACCGCAAGGCGCGCTACCGTGCCGACCAGGGCCTGTCGTGGATGCTGATCGCCGTGTCGACCCTGCTGCTGCTGGTCACCGCCAGCGGCATCGTCGGCATCGCCAGCCTGTGGGTGTCGCAGCGCCGCAAACAGATCGGCGTGCGCCGCGCATTGGGCGCCCGCCGCATCGACATCCTGCGCTATTTTTTGACGGAGAATTTCATGATCACCAGCGTCGGCGTGGCGTGCGGCGTGCTGCTGGGATTGGGCTTGAACCAGCTGCTGGTAAGCCAGCTGGAAATGGCGCGCCTGCCACCCGGCTATCTGCTGGCCGGCGCGCTCGTGTTCTGGCTGCTGGGCGTGGGCGCGGTGTACGGCCCGGCATGGCGCGCGGCCAGCATTTCGCCGGCCACCGCCACCCGCAGTGCCTGAGCCGGCACCTCAGTGATATGCTGCGCGCATGCCTACCGTACTGATTATTGACGACAATGCCGCCGTGGCCATCGCGCTCGACGTGCTGTTCTCCCTGCATGAGATCGACGCCGTGCGCGCCGCCTCGCCCGAGGAAGGCTTGCAGCTGCTCGAGCGCCACGCCATCGACCTGGTGGTGCAGGACATGAACTTCACGGCCGACACCACGTCGGGCGAGGAAGGTGGCGCGCTGTTCCATGCGATCCGCGCGCGCTACCCGGACCTGCCCGTGATCCTGCTGACGGCATGGACCCAGCTCGACGCGGCCGTCGACCTGATCAAGTCGGGCGCGGCCGACTACCTGGCCAAGCCATGGGATGACCGGCGCCTGATCGCCAGCGTGCAGAACCTGCTGGAGCTGGGACAAGCCAACCGCGCGCTGCGCCAGCGCGTGGTGGCCGAGCAGCGCCAGCGCCACACCCTGGAACACGACTTCGACCTGCGCGGCATGGTATGGCAAGACCCGGCCACGGAACGAGTCGTGCACCTGGCGTGCCAGGTGGCGCGCGCCGACGTGCCCGTGCTCATTTCGGGGCCGAACGGCAGCGGCAAGGAACGCATCGCCGCCATCGTGCAAGCCAATTCGCAGGTCGCCAGCGGCCCTTTCGTCGTGCTCAATTGCGGCGCCGTGCCCGTGGAACTGATCGAGGCGGAACTGTTCGGCGCGGAAGCAGGCGCCTATACGGGCATCACGCGCGCACGCGACGGCAAGTTCGACGCGGCCGACGGCGGCACCCTGTTCCTCGACGAGATCGGCAACCTGCCGCTGGCCGGACAAATGAAACTGCTGCGCGTGCTCGAAACGGGACGCTTCGAGCGCCTCGGCTCGAACCGCGAGCGGCAAGTGAAAGTGCGCGTCATCAGCGCCAGCAACGCCGACCTGCCGGCGATGATCAAGGCCGGCACGTTTCGCGAAGACCTGTTCTACCGCCTGAACGTGATCGAACTGCGATTGCCGGCGCTGGCCCAGCGCCCGCTGGACATCCTGTTCCTGGCGCGGCATTTCCTGGGCGGCGAAAAGACACTGGACGCGCAGGCGCAGGCGACCTTGCTGGCGCACGGCTGGCCAGGCAATGTGCGCGAACTGAAAAACGTCATGCAGCGCGCCAGCCTGCTGACGGCCGGCCCGGTGATCGGCGCGCTGGAAACGGGCTTGCCGCTGGCCGGTGCGGCATCGCCGCGCGCGCCGCAGGATGCCGGCGCGACGGAACCGGACCGCGACAGCGTCACCGCGGCGCTCGCGCGTGCGCACGGCGTGGTGGCGCAAGCGGCGCAGGAACTGGGGCTGTCGCGCCAGGCACTGTACCGTCGCATGGAACGCCTGGGCATCGCGCGCGGCTGATGGGATACCGCCCCATGCGCCTCTCCCTGCTCACGCGCTGGACGGCGCTGATCGTCACCCTGCTGGTGCTGGGCATCATCATCGCGCTGCTGCTCGCGCACTTTTTGCCAGGCCAGCCGCTGCTGGTGCTGGCCGGTACCCTGCTGTGCGTGCTGCCGGTGGCCGTCATCACCATCCGCGCGCAGCTGCAATCGATGCTGTCGCTGTTTCGCGCCTTGAGCGGCACAGTGACGAGCTACCAGGACGGCGACTTCGGCTTCAGCCTGCGCTGGCCGCAGGACGATGAGCTGGCCGACCTGGTGGCGGCCCACAATGCGCTGGGCGACGTGCTGCGCAAGCAGCGCCTGGACCTGGTGCAGCGCGAACTGCTGCTCGACACCATGGTGCAAAACACGCCGGTGGCCATGCTGCTGGTGGCCGAGGGCAGCGCCATCGTCTACGCCAACCTGGCCGCGCGCCAGCTGCTGCACCAGGGACGCCGGCTGGAAGGACATCACCTGGCCGACATCGTGCAGCAGGCGGCGCCGGCACTGGCCGAAGCGCTGGCGCGCCGCAACGACGGCTTGTTTACCAGCGGCGAAGGGGAACAGGAAGAGGTGTATCACCTGGCGCGGCGCAGCTTCAGCCTGAACGGACGCAAGCACGAACTGCTGCTGTTGCGCCAGCTGACCCTGGAACTGCGCCGGCAGGAAGTGCAGACCTGGAAAAAAGTCATCCGCGTCATCAGCCATGAGCTCAACAACTCGCTGGCGCCACTGGCCTCGCTGGCCCATTCCGGCGCCGAGCTGGTGCGCCGCGGCCAGACGGAGCGCCTGCCGCAAATCCTCGCCACCATCGAAGAGCGCACGCGTCACCTGGAAACCTTCATCCTCGGCTATGCGCGCTTTGCCAAGTTGCCCACGCCGCGCCTGGCGCCATGCGAATGGCCCCTCTTCCTTGACAGCCTGGCCTCGCAGGCAGCCTTCACGCTCGACGCCCCGCCGCCCGCGCAAGCGGCCTTGTTCGATGCGGCGCAAATGCAGCAAGCGCTGCTGAACCTGCTCAAGAATGCGCTGGAATCGGGCTCGCGGGAAGAGCATATCGGCCTGCAAGTCAGCCAGGCGCATGGCCAGCTGCGCATCGAAGTGCGCGACCGCGGGCCGGGCATGAGCGGCGCCGTGCTGGAAAACGCGCTGGTGCCGTTTTATTCCACCAAGCGCAGCGGCACGGGACTGGGCCTGGCCCTGGCGCGCGAAATCGCCGAAGCCCATGGCGGGCGCATCACCCTGGCCAACCGCGAGGGTGGCGGCCTGGCGGTGACCTTGATTCTTCCCTTGCTGGACAGAAATTAGTTCCCAGCGTAACGATTTTTAGACCACAAAACCCCGGACGATTTTTGAGTAAAATATTGACAATAACAATTGTCAATATTGAAATCACTCACGTCCCATGCCCGTGTGTTAGAAATAAGCTATTTGAGTTTGCATAATGATATTGAAATAACTAATTGACAACGTGATGTCTCAGCGATAATTTATCAGCGCGGTACGGTTTTTTTGAAACATCAATCGTCTTTTCGCGGGGATCAACATGAAATTAAAATCACTCATCGCAGCGGCAGTACTGAGCGCTGCTTCCATCGGCAGCGCCAGTGCCGCCGACTACATCGTCAACCTCGTCAATACCACGGGGAATCTGTGGACCAGCGGCTTCAGCGCCGTGCCCAGTCCGCTCGGCGACTTCACCGATACCTTCACGTTCACACCCGATGCGACCTTCGGTTCCACCGCGCAAGCCTTTCTGGCCAACCTGTCCGTCACGGGTTCGGACAGTTCCTCCATCAGCTTCACCAGCGCCAACCTGAATGGCATCGGCCTGACCGGCTTTGGCGGCCCCACCGTCTTTGGCTATGCCCAGGGCGAAATACTGGCGCCGACGAACCTCCTGTTCAATGGCCCGCTGGTCCTCACCGTCATCGGCAACACCAAGGGCGGCAGCTATGGCGGCGTCTTCAACCTGAACCTGGCTCCCGTTCCTGAACCGGAAACCTATGGCATGCTGCTGGCCGGCCTGGGCATACTCGGCTTCCTGGCGCGGCGCCGCAAACAATCTTGAGCGCTCCACCCAAAAGACGCCACGGCGTCTTTTTCTTTGGCGGCTGCTAAACTGGCGCCATGACGACCGACTTTACCTCCACCAGCCATACCGCTTTCAGCCACCCGGGCCACCCGCCCGCCACCACCACCGAACACCGCGGCATCCGTTACCTGCACCTGGGAACCAAGTGGGTGCAAGGCGCCATGCGCCTCGACAAACCCGATGCCATCGAGCTCGAATACGTGCAGATGATGATGATGTGGATGCTGTTCAAGACGCAGCCCAGACGCATCGTGCAGCTGGGCCTGGGCAGCGCCGCGCTGACCAAGTTCAGCTACCGCCGCTTCCCCGACGCCGCGGTCACGGCCATCGAACTCAATCCGAACGTGATCGCCATCTGCGGCGCCCAGTTCGCGCTGCCGCCGAACGATGCACGCCTCGATGTGCGCGAAATGAATGCGCTCGACTTCGTGCTCGACCCGGCCAACCATGGCACCGTCGACGCGCTGCAAGTGGACCTGTACGATGAAGACGCGCGCGGCCCCGTGCTCGACACGCCCGAGTTCTACCAGGCCTGCTTCGACTGTCTGACGGACGACGGCATCATGTGCACGAATGTCTTCGGCGACTTCCCCAACTACGACAAGAATCTGCAGGCGATGGAACTGGTCTTCGACGCCGTCGTCTGGGTGCCGGAAATGGAAGATGAAAACATCGTCGTGCTGGCCTTCAAAAAATCGCCATCGCTCGACTTCAGCGAGCTATACGAACGCGCCGCCACCATCAAGAAGCAGTTCAACCTGCCCGCCAAGAACTGGGTCAACGGTTTGAAACAGTGGATGCAGGACCAGCAGTAAGATAACCGCATCACGCCGGCAGCAGCGCGCCCAGGCGGCGCGCCAGGCCATCCATGTTCTCGGCCGGCACCTGGGCATAGCCGAGCAGAAAACCGTTCCAGCCTGCCTCTTCTCGCGTCCCCTCGCCCGTGCCATGGGCGGACAGCGCCAGCGCCACGATGCCGTCCCGCGCGGCGCGGCGGCTCAGCGCCAGGTCATCCCATGCGCGATCGTGAAAACGCAGCGCCAGGTGCATGCCGGCCGTGCCGCCGTGGATGGCCGCGCCCCCACACGCATGGCGCTGCAGTGCCTCGCTCAAGGCGTCGCGCCGCTGGCGGTACAGGCGGCGCATGCGGCGTACATGGCGCGCAAACAGGCCGCTGCGCAGGAACTCGGCCAGCGCCAGCTGTTCGGCCACGCGGCCCCGCGCGGCACCCTGCGCCTGCATCTGCGCGAAGGCCCCGGCCAGCGCGGCCGGCACGACGATAAAGGCCAGGCGCAAGGCGGGGAACATGGTCTTGCTGAAGGTGCCCAGATATACGATGGGCGCGTCGGCCACCAGTCCCTGCATGGCCGCCAGGGGCGGGCCGCCATGGCGAAATTCGCTGTCGTAATCGTCTTCGATGATCAGGGCGCCGGCCGCGCGCGCGCGTTCGAGCAGCGCCATGCGGCGCGCGGGACTGAGTACGCTGCCCGTCGGATACTGGTGCGACGGCGTCGTGTAGATCAGGCGCGGCGGCGTATCGCGCCAGTCGTCGTCCATCGGCGCGATGCCATCGATGTCGACGGCGATACCCGTCACCTGCAAGCCGGCGCCACGGCCCGCCGCCAGCGCGCCACCATAGCCGGGATGCTCGATCCACAAGGTATCTCCCTGGTCGGCAAAGGCGCGCAGGCAGACATCGAGGCTGCTCTGCGTGCCGTCCGTGATGAACACCTGGCCCGCATCGCAGACGACGCCGCGCGCAGCGCGCAAATGGTCGGCGATGGCCATGCGCAGCTGCGGCTCGCCGGCAGGGTCGCCGTAATTGAGCTGGCGCGGCGTCAGCGCGCGCCACGCGCGGTCCAGCATGCGCCGCCACTGCGCCAGCGGAAATTCGTCGAGCGCCGGAACGCCGGGCGCGAACGCACCCATGGCGTCGGCGGGAAACACCACCGCCGCGCCGGCATCCTGTCCCGCCACGCCGCGCAAACGCCGGGCGCGGCGCGACAAGCCGTCATTGCCGCCGCCGGCAGCAGGTGCCGCTTCCGGCACGCCCACGCTGCCGGCGACGACGGTGCCGCGCCGGTCCGGCAAGACAAACCCTTCGCTGGCCAATTGCTCGTAGGCGTACAGCACGGTATTGCGCGCCAGTCCCAGTTCCGCGGCCAGCACGCGCGTGGCGGTCAGGCGCGTGCCAGGGGCCAGCTGGCCGCCGCGGATCGCCGCGCGCAGGCATTCATGCAGCAGGCGCTGGCGCGGCCAGCCCCGCTCGCGGTGCGTGCGCTCGAATGCGCTCAGCAGCAAAGCAAAATCCATGTGGCTCCCTCAACTGTGGCTCTACATTATTTATCGGTTCTGGATCTTTTTTCAGGGCCAGATGCCGATTATAGTGCGGCCTTCCTCTTCAACCAACGGGACTTCCGCCATGACCACTACCGCCCTGCCTCCCAGCCCCCGTACCCGCGTGCGCCGCGTCGCCGAACTGGCCAGCTACGAGCAAACCGCCCTGTACGCCATCCTCGATGCCGCCTACCTGTGCCATATCGCCTTCCACGACGACAAGGGCAGCCATTGCATTCCGACCGCCTGCTGGCGCATCGATGGCCACCTGTATATCCACGGCTCGAACGGCAGCCGCATGCTCAAGCTCCTGCAAGACAGCGACGTATGCGTGACGGTCACCCATCTCGACGGCCTGGTACTGGCGCGCTCCGCCTTCAACCACACGATGAACTACCGTTCGGCGATGGTGTACGGGCGGTTTGAAAAAGTCAGCGATATCGGCCAGCAGCATGCGGCCATGGATGCGCTGATGGAAAAGCTGATGCCGGGACGCCTGGCGCACGTGCGCGGCGGCAACGCCAAGGAATACGCGGCCACCACCGTACTGCGCATCGCGCTCGACGAATACGCCGTCAAGCAGCGCAAGGGCGGCCCGCTCGACGATGCTGGCGACATGGCGCATGCCGTCTGGACGGGCGAACTGCCGTTCACGCACGGCCGTGGCGCGGCCGTCGCCGATGCGCTCAACACCTGCGACATGCCCGCGTATGCCGCCGCATGGGGGACGGAATCCGCTTGACCGGCCAGCGTGCTTGACCGATGATCGGCGTTGATGGCGATCGCCACCAATTCACCAACCGATCCAATCACGCATGGAGCAAATGATGATGAAGCGAGTATCCCTGGCTGCGGCCCTGACGGTCATGCTGGCCTGTGGCGGCAGCGGCGCGGCACTGGCCGCCGACACGGGCGACGCAGCCCTGAAAGCGGCCATCGCCGGCAGCGCGCGCACGCCGGCCAATGCGCTGCGCGACAGCGCCCGCCACCCGTATGAAACGCTGACGTTCTTCGGCATCAAGCCGACGATGACGGTGGTGGAACTGGCGCCCGGCGGCGGCTGGTACACGGAAATCCTGGCGCCCTACCTGCGCGACAACGGCAAGCTGATTGCCGCCGGCAACGACCCGCAGGCAAGCAGCGAAGGCGCACGCCGTGGCGCGGCGCGCTTCCAGCAAAAACTCGACGCCAATCCCACCGCCTTCGGCAAGGTGGACATCGGCGCCTTCGCACCACCCACCACCTACCGCATCGCGCCCAAGGGCACGGCCGACATGGTGCTCACCTTCCGCAATATCCACAACTGGATACCGATCGGCGAAGCGGGCATGCAGACCCTGTTCAAGGAAGTGTATGACAGCCTGAAACCGGGCGGCGTGTTCGGCGTCGTCGAGCACCGCCTGCCGGCGAACAAGGCGCAGGATGCCACGGCCAGCAGCGGCTACATGCACGAAGCGTATGTGATCAAGCTGGCCGAAGGCGCAGGTTTCAAACTGGCGGCCAAGTCGGAGATCAACGCCAATCCGAAAGACACGGCGGACCACCAGGGGGGCGTCTGGGCGCTGCCGCCCACCTACGCTAACAAGGATGTGGACCGGGCCAAGTACACGGCCATCGGCGAGAGCGACCGCATGACCTTGAAGTTCGTCAAGCCATAAAAAGCAAACGGCGGCGTGCCACTGCGGCGCGCCGCCCGATCCCGGACTGGAATGCCGCCTTACAGGTGGATGCCGTAGACGCCGCACAGGCGCTTGACCAGGGTGCAGGCGTTGGCATCGCCGTCCGTCACGCAGGCGGTATAGGCTTCCTCGCAGGTTTCACGCGTTGGCAAGGCAAACGCGGAAGAACTGATGACGCCGGCAAAACCGACGGCGGCGCAAAAGACAAATACGGCTTTTTTCACATTGATCATTTTTATCCCATTCTCCAAAGTTGAGTCGTTATAAAAAACACTGGAAGACAAAGACGTCAGCCGCCAGAAAGCGTCTGTCGACAGACAAATTTCATGGCGCACGGAAATAGTATCACCTTGAAAAGTTAGTAAATCCGCAAACAAGAAAACAAGATAACGTTTCTTTTTCGCCCCATTTCATGGAATAAAAACCGGCCCGCCGACCTCCTGCCGCGCATTTGCATGGCAACGGGCGAAAAAAAACCGCAGCACAGGCTGCGGTTCTGGTATCGACCCTTTATGTATCGACCCTTTATTTCTTCGCTTCCTTCGGTTTCACCGGCACCAGGCTCAGGTCCTGGAAGTCGTAGCTGAAATCCGTCTCGGCCGACACGGGCGCCATCTTCACCCGGTCGATGCTGCCATCGGGATTGAGCGAGAACGTCACGTAGGCGTCCGCGTTGAAGTTACGCTCTTTCCAGCGCACGATGAAGGTGTCGTGCTGCCAGTGTTCCAGCTCGCCCGTCAGGTCCGGCGTGCGCGTGAAGCTGAGGATATGTTTTTTCCCCTCGGGCTTGATGATGACCTTGCCGTACCAGGCATCCTCGTACTCGCCGTCGTACGCCGCCAGCGGCAGCGATGGCTGCGATCTGGCCGCGCGCGCGCTCGACGCCTTGCCCTGCTTTTTCACTTCTTCCGCATGCTGGTCCTGCTCCACCTTGGCCACCAGCGCCAGCCAGTCCGATGGCGCCGCCTGCAGGTAATGGTCGAGGATGCGCCATTGCAGCGCCGTCATGGAACCGCCATTTTCCGCATTGGTGAGAATGGCCACGCCCAGTTTCGCTTCCGGCACCATCACCACGCGCGAATAAAATCCCTGCAGCGCGCCGCCGTGCATGGCCACCTTCATGCCCTTGTAGTCGCGCAGCTGGAAGCCCAGGCCATACGCGCTGAAGTTCGGTTTCGTCGCGGCCAATGCCGGGTTCGGCTCGGGGATCTTGATCGGCGTTTGCGCCGTCCACATTTCGCGGCCCTGCTTTTCGCTGAACAGGCGCGCGTCCTTGCCATCCTTGTCCTTCACGCCGGCGATCTTGCCGCCGTCAAGCAGCACCATCATCCACTTGGCGATATCTTCCGCATTCGTGTTGATGCCGACGGCGCCCACGGCATTCGGCACGGGCATCGATTTGACGGCGGTGATCTTGCCGTCGATCTTGCTGTGCGCATTGGCGACGTCGGGATTGCCCGCATTTTCAGCCAGGCTGGTGGTGGTGCCCGTCATGCCCAGCGGCGCCAGGATGCGTTCATGCATGGCCTCGCCCCAGCTTTTCCCCGCCTTGTCGGCGATGATCTTGCCAGCCACGATGTACAGCAGGTTATCGTAGGCATAGCTGTTGCGAAAACTCGTGGCCGGACGGATGTAGCGCAGCTTCTCGATGATCTCGTCGGTGCTGAAGGTCGTCGTCGGCCACCACAGCAAGTCGCCGGCGCCCAGGCCCAGGCCGCTGCGGTGCGTCAGCAAATCGCGGATGGTCATGGCGCCCGTCACGTAGGAATCGTGCATCTGGAAGCCGGGCAAATGCTTGGTGACGGGATCATCCCAGGCCAGCTTGCCCTCGTCGACCAGCATGGCCAGCGCGGCGGCCGTGAAGCCTTTCGAGTTCGACGCCACTTCGAACTCGGTCTTCGCGTCAACGGCGGCCGGTTCGCCCAGCTTGCGTACGCCGAATCCCCTGGCGGTGATGACTTTACCGTCCTTGACGATGGCGATCGCCATGCCGGGCACGTCGAACACTTTCAGGGCGGTGGCGACGTCGCGCTCAAGATCGAAGGCCGGCGCGGGCACCGGTGCGGCGGCGACAACGGGGGCCGCGTCAACAGCCAGCGCCGGCACGGCGATGCCGGAAAACGCCAGCACGATGGCGGTGGCGAGGCGGTTCATGGTATGCATGGTCAGGATGTCCAAAGGAAGTTCAATGCGCTTGCGCGGCCATCAATTTGTCGACGCTTTCCTGCGTCACCGGGTGGTAGCGTTCGCGCGCCTTCGCATACACGTCCTTGGCCCAGGCGTGGCCTTGCGGCGTCTTCATCAGGGCGCTGTACAGGGGCACGACGAACTTCTGGCGGCCCACGCTCATGAGGAATGCCTGCAAGGGCTGCTGCACGTCGTAGCCGGCGTTCACGGAGGCCAGGTAGAAGCGGTACGCCACTTCATTGTTGCCGCTCTTGCCCACGCCGTAGACCTGGTCCAGCTCACGCAATTGCGCCGCGCTGGCCTTGTTGTTGATGTCGTTCAGGAAGTGCATCGATTCGATGGCGATCCACTTGTCCATGCCCAGGTCTTTCGTCGGCAATGTGCCTTTCAACCAGGCGTCGCGATGCTGGTCGAGCAGCGCCAGGCGCGGCGAGACGACGCGCTGCGCGCTGGCCGGAACGCCCGTGCCATACAGCCATTCATCGAGTTCCGCTTCCGGCATCACGGCCGGATGCTGCGCCAGCAGGTTCTTGCGCAGGTAGGTGATGAACTGCTCCGTCGTCACGCTCTGGAACGCGTGCTGGTCGAACCAGCCGCGCAGGAAAGGATCGAACACGGCGCGGCCGGCACGGCGCTCCATGGTGGCCAGGAACCAGGCGCCTTTCGGATAGATGATGCCGTCGTCCGTGTACGTTTCGGCCGGGTTGGCGTCCGCGTCGCGCGTGATCAGCGCCGTTTTCGCGGCCGGAAGTTCGCGGATCGCAGCGGCCAGTTCTTCCTGGTCGACCTGCACGCCCATCTGCGCCACTTCGCTGCCATACAGCTGCTCGACGATGCGCGTGGTGACGTAGGTGGTGAAGCCTTCGTTGAGCCACATGTGCTTCCACGACGCGTTGGTGACCAGGTTGCCCGACCACGAGTGGGCCAGTTCATGCGCGATCAGGTCGACCAGGCTGCGGTCGCCCGCGATCATGGTCGGCGTGAGGAAGGTCAGGCGCGGGTTTTCCATGCCGCCATAGGGGAACGATGGTGGCAGCACGATCATGTCGTAGCGTCCCCAGCCATATGGACCGTACAGCGCTTCGGCTGCCTGGATCATCTTTTCCGTGTCGGCCAGCTCGTATTCGGCCGCCTTGATGCGCGGCGGTTCCGCATACACGGCGGAGCGGGGACCGAGTTTGCGCACTTCCAATTCGCCGATGGCAATGGCCAGCAGGTACGATGGAATCGGCTGCGGCATCCTGAATTTCCAGCCGCCCTTGCCCGTCGCCTTTTCATCGTTCTCGGCGCTCATCACGACGCGCATGCCCGCTGGCGCATCGATGCGCGCGCTATACGTAAAACGCACAGCCGGCGTATCCTGCGACGGTACCCACGAGCGGGCATTGATGCTTTGCGACTGGCTGAACATGAAAGGCAGCTTGCCCGACATGGTCTGCTGCGGCGTGAGCCACTGCAGCGCGATGGCGTTCGGCGCCGTGTGATAGTAGACGCGCACTTTGCCCGGCTGGCCCGTGGTGGTAATGCGCAGCGCCTGGCCCTTTTCCGGGTCGGCCTTGTCCAGCTGGTACGGCGCCATCTGCCAGGCGCCGCGCTTGTCCTGTACCTGCACCTTGGCGATCGACAAATCGCGCGTATCGAGCACCAAAGTGCGCGCCGCCGGATCGATCCAGTTCAAGGACAGCTCGGCATAGCCGGAGAGCGTCTTTTGCTTGAAGTCCGCTTTCAGGTCCAGTTGCAGGTCGCGCGTGCGCACCTGGTCGTAGCGCGCATAGCTGAGGGGGTCGGCGTGCGCGGCCAGGGTTAGCTGGCAAAGGAGCGCACAGCCCAGCGCGCGCAGGAAGGTCAAAGTTTGCATGGTCGTCTTTTGAATGATTTGCGAAAGCCCCGGTCCGTGTACGCCGGGGCGTCGCGCAGAATAGCACTTCCGGCGCGGGCCGGCAGAAAAAAGCGCCGGACTGGCCGGCGCTGTTTCCCTATTTTGCTTCCGGCTTGGCATCGGGCGCCTTGAGCGGCGTATTAAAATCCTTCATCAGGTTGTTCTTGTCGCGGTCCTGCTTGAACAGCTCGAGGCGCGATGGCGTGATTTTTCTCGGCCAGGCGTTATTGCTGGTGTCGATGTCGGCCGTCTCCCAGTACGGGTCCTGCACCAGTCCCACCATCGGCTCGTCCGTGACGATCACCTTGCTGATCTTGTGCGGCGCATGGCGCCACACTTCGGCCGGCACGCGCTCGATGATCTTCTTGCCGCTTTTCAGTTCGATTTCCAGGATCAGCGGCATCACCAGGCCGCCGAGATTCGAAAAATCGACCAGGTACAGATGCTTGCCCATGTTGCGCTGTTCCAGCAGCTTCCTCTCCCACGGCTCCAGCCCCTCCTGCTCTTCCGCATAGCTGTTGCGGTCCTTGTTGGTGACCGTGAAATCATCGTGCCGGTTATAGAAATCCTTCAACGCAGGATCGATGTCGACCTTCTTCGGCAGCACCTTGTTGCGCTGGTCCGAAATCGAGATGGGCTGCGCGTCTTTCTGCGCCTTCTTCCACGCTTTCTCGACTTCCGGGTTCTTCGTGCTCACGCCATATTCGCTGATGCCATCGATGCTGATATCGACCGCATCGGTGGTATAGAACCAGCCGCGCCAGAACCAGTCCAGGTCCGTGCCGGACGCGTCTTCCATGGTGCGGAAAAAGTCGGCTGGCGTCGGGCGCTTGAACTTCCAGCGCAGCGCGTACTGCTTGAAGGCGAAGTCGAACAGTTCGCGCCCGAGGATGGTCTCGCGCAGGATGTTGAGCGCCGTGGCCGGCTTGTCGTAGGCGTTCGCCGTAAACTGCAGCAAGGACTCGGAATTGGTCATGATGGGCACCTGGTTCTGGCTGCGCATGTAGTCGACGATCTTGCGCGGCTCGCCATTCCAGGACGGGAAATGCTCTTCCCACGCCTGCTCGGCCAGGTACTGCAGGAAGGAATTGAGGCCCTCGTCCATCCACGTCCACTGGCGCTCGTCGGAGTTGACGATCATGGGAAAATAATTGTGGCCCACTTCATGGATGATCACGCCGATCAGATCGTACTTCGTCGTCTTCGAATACGTGAGTTCGCCCGTCTTCTTGTCCTTCACGGGGCGCCCGCCATTGAACGCAATCATCGGATACTCCATGCCGCCAACGGCGCCATTGACGGAAATCGCGTTCGGATACGGATAGTCGAAACTGTATTTGTTGTACTGCTCGATCGCGTGCACGACGGCGCGCGTGCTGTACTGCTGCCACAGCGGATTGCCTTCGTTCGGATAATACGACATGGCCATCACGCGCTTGCCGCCGCTGTCCAGGCCCTGCGCATCCCAGATGAACTTGCGGCTCGAGGCCCACGCCACGTCGCGCACATTGGCCGCCTTGAAGTGCCAGGTTTTCATGCCCGCAGCCTTGCCCTTTTCCGCCGCCAGCGCTTCCGGCGGCGTGATCACCAGCAGCGGCGTGTTGCTGTTTTTCGCCCGCGCCAGGCGCTCGCGCTGCACCGCGCTCAGTACGGCCGCAGGATTTTGCAGCTCGCCCGTGGCGGCCACCACGTGGTCGCCCGGCACCGTCAGGTACAGCTCGTAGTCGCCAAACTCCAGCGTGAATTCGCCGGAGCCGAGGAACTGCTTGTGCTGCCAGCCGGCGGCGTCGTAATACGCGGCCATGCGCGGGAACCACTGCGCGATCTGGAAGATCGTGTTCTTGTCGTCTTCAAAATACTCGTAGCCGGAGCGCTCGACGAGCACCTTCTGGTCATTGATCCGATACGACCAGTCGATATTGAACGTGACGCTCTGGCCGGGCGCCAGCGCCACCGGCAGATCGATGCGCAGCATGGTCTGGTTGACCACATACGGCAGCGGCTTGCCGTTGGCCGCTTTCACGGCGGTGAACTTGAAGCCGCCGTCAAATTCGCGGCCCGCATGGATGGCGCGCAAGTCCTCGAATTTCAGCGCCTCGTCTTCGCTGCCACTGAGCCAGGCCTGGCGCGATGGCGCACTCAGTACGCGGCGCTGGTCGGCATCCTGGCGCAAGCCATTCTGGTCCAGCTGCAGCCACAGATAGGCCAGGCTGTCGGGCGAGCGGTTGTGATAGGTGATCTGCTCACTGGCCGTGATGGCGCGGCGTTCCTCATCGAGCGTGGCGCGGATCACGTAATCGGCGCGCTGCTGCCAGTAGGCGTGGCCGGGTGCGCCGGAGGCCGTACGGTAGCTGTTCGGCGTGGGCAGCAGCTCTTCCAGTTGGCGGAACTTGTCGTCGAAGGGCGCGGCGGCGCACAGTCCGGGCAAGGGAGAAAACAAGGTCAAACACAAGGCAAGCAAGCGAACGAGGACCGGCATGGCGCATTCCATCTGGGAGTGGTGGACAGAACTGCATTCTAAGTCGACTCTGTTTGCAAACCGGTCATTGTTGTCGAAGTCCCACACACCGGGCCGCGCCCCACCCGGGCGCTACTGGCGCCGGCGCGGGCATTGGCGTATGATGCGCCTCGAACATTGGGGAGTAGTCGTCCCGCGGTCCTGCCGCGGGAACCTGTATCAACATGATTGGCCCGCAGGCCATGGTGCAGGTGGTTGCAGAACTTGACGAGACCATTGATCCAGGGCGGCCGCATGGGCCGGAGTCGCCTGTGGATCATTGGTTAATTCGTCCGGCCCGCGTACCTCTTGCAATCTCATGGAAGCATTCCTCATCTCCACCGGCATCGTCGGTCTCGCTGAAATCGGCGACAAAACCCAACTCCTGGCCTTTCTGCTGGCCGCCAAATTCCGCAAGCCCTTGCCCATCGTGCTGGCCATTTTCGTCGCCACCATCGCCAACCACGCGTTTGCCGCCGCCGTCGGCGCCTGGATCACCAGCATGCTGGGCCCCGACGTACTGCGCTGGGTGCTGGGCGTGTCGTTCCTGGCCATGGCCGCCTGGACGCTGATCCCCGACAAGCTCGATGAAGACGAAACGAAGCTGGCCAAATACGGCGTCTTCCTGACCACCCTGATCGCCTTCTTCATGGCGGAAATGGGCGACAAGACGCAGGTGGCGACCGTGGCGCTGGCGGCGCGCTACCACGACATTGTTTCCGTCGTGCTGGGCACCACCTTCGGCATGATGCTGGCCAACGTGCCGGCCGTCTACCTGGGCGACAGGATCGCCAACCGTGTATCGCTGCGCCTCGTGCACGGCATCGCGGCGCTGGTGTTTGCCGTGCTGGGCGTGGCCACCCTGCTGGGCGCAGGCGCCGCCCTGGGTTTCTGAGACAGTCTTGGATAATTTCTCATTTACAATATTCATGTTCATAATTACAATGTCGGCGACATGAATACCGGCGCGCCGATCCCAACGACCGGTGCGCTTTCTTGAGGAATGTATGTATTTGAATGGAAAAATGGCGGCGCTGTGCCTGGCCGCTTGCGCCAGCCAGCCTGCCGCCGCCACGGCGGCAGCCGTGAACTACCACCAGCAGACGGCAACGCAGTCCGCGCCCGAAGTGCGCACGCGCGACCTGCTGCTGTTTGGCGCCGGCCTGATCCTGCTGGCCGGCCGGCGCCGTCCCGAACACGATACGTGGCAAGTACGTGGGCAAGACTAAACCAGCAGCAGCACCGCATACTCGCGGCCCTCGTCGCGCAGGGCGATGCTGTTGCCGCCCTGCGTGACGCCATCGAGCGACAGCCCCGCAGGCCGCCCCTGCGCCTGCTCCACCGTGATGGCGTAGCTGCTGGCGCCGAAGCGGTAATGCAGCTTGAAGCTGCGCCACTCGGCCGGCATCATCGGTGCCATGCGCAGCACGTTCGCTTCGCGCGTCAAGCCGAGCAGGGATTCGACGATCAACCGGTACAGCCAGCCCGACGATCCCGTGTACCAGCTCCAGCCGCCCCGTCCCACGTGCGGCGCCACGGCATACACGTCGGCCGTCACCACGTACGGCTCCACCTTGTAGCGCGCCACCGCCTGCGCGTCTGCGCCATGGCGCACGGGGCTGATCATGCGCAGCAGTTCCCACGCCTTTTCGCCGTCGCCCATGCGGGCAAACGCCATCGCCGTCCAGATGGCCGCATGCGTGTACTGGCCGCCGTTCTCGCGCACGCCCGGCACATAGCCGCGGATATAGCCGGGATTGAGGTCGGCCTTGTCGAACGGCGGATCGAGCAGCTGGATCACCCCGGAATCACGGCGCACGAGGCGCGCATCGACCTGGCGCATGGCGCCGGCGACCCGCTCCTTGTTGGCGGCGCCCGACAGCACGCCCCAGCTTTGCGAAATCGAATCGATCTGGCATTCCTCGTTCGTATGCGAACCCAAGGGCGTGCCGTCGTCGAAATACGCGCGCCGGTACCACTCGCCATCCCACGCATGTTCCTCGACGTTGGCCGCCAGTTTCACGGCTTCGTCGCGGCAGAACTGGGCGAACGCGGCGTCGCCGCGCAGCATGGCCACTTCGGCAAAGCGCTGCAGCACTTCATACAGGAAGAAGGCCAGCCACACGCTCTCGCCCTTGCCATGTTCGCCCACCTTGTCCATGCCGTCGTTCCAGTCGCAGGAACCGATCAGCGGCAAGCCGTGCACGCCCAGGCGCAGGCCATGGCGGATGGCGCGCACGCAATGCTCGTACAGGTCGGCCGACTCGCCCGAGCGCACGGGCAAGTCGTAGTAGGAATCCTCTTCCGGCTTGACGGCGCGGCCCTCGATGAAGGGCGCCACTTCCGACAGCACGTTGACGTCGCCCGTGGCGATCACATAGCGGCAGGCGGCCAGTGGCAGCCACAGGTAATCGTCGGAGCAGTGCGTGCGCACGCCGCGGTCCGATGGCGGATGCCACCAGTGCTGCACGTCGCCTTCGACAAACTGGTGCGCCGCGCACAGCAGCAAGTGCTTGCGCAGCAGCTGCGGCGCCGTGTGTATCATCGCCATCGCGTCTTGCAGCTGGTCGCGGAAACCGTAGGCGCCGCCCGACTGGTAATAGCCGCTGCGCGCCCACAGGCGGCAGGCGATGGTCTGGTACATCAGCCAGCCATTGGCGATCACGTCGAGCGACGGGTCGGGCGTTTCGATGCGCACGGCGCCCAGGGTGCTGTCCCAGTGCGCACGCACGGCGTCGAGCGTAGCGCGCGCCGCTTCCTTGCCCGCATGGCGCTGCACCATGGTGCTGGCGTCGGCATTGCGGCGCCCGCCCACGCCGAGGATAAAGACGATTTCGCGCTCCTGCCCCGGCTGCAATTCAAACGGCACCTGGATGGCGGCACACTGGTCCAGTCCCGTGCCCGCCTTGCCTGACAGGCGCACGCGGCGCAGCGCTGCCGGCTGCGCCAGGCTGCCGTTGCGGCCAATGAATTCATTGCGGTCGCAGGTGATGGAACGGATACTGGCATCCGTATTGAAGAAGCCGACCCGGCCCGAAAACTCCGTGTTGTAGTTATTGCGCGCAAACAGGGCGCCGCTGATCGTGTCGACCTCGGTGGCCACATGCATGCCGGACTTGGCGCGCAGGTCGGCCATCACCCATTCCACATAGCCGGTAACGGACAGCCGGCGCGGCACGCCGCTGTCGTTGCGCACCTTGATCACCGAATATTTGACGGCCGCGTCCAGCGCCACATAGGTGCACAATTCCGTGGCGATACCGCCTTCGCTGTGTTCGAAAATGCTGTAGCCGAAACCGTGGCGCGTCACGTAGTCGCCGCTGCCGCGCGCCGGCAGTGACGTGGGCGACCAGAACTGGCCGCTTTGCTCGTCGCGCACATAGAACGCTTCGCCGGACAGGTCGGAAACAGGGTCGTTCTGCCACGGCGTGAGGCGGAATTCATGCGCATTCTCGCTCCACGTGTACGCCTGGCCCGCTTCGGACACCACCGTGCCGAATTGCGCGTTGGCCAGCACGTTCGACCACGGCGCCGGCGTCTGCTTGCCTTCTGCCGTGGTGATCACGTATTCGCGGCCGTCGGGTGTAAAACCGCCGAGGCCATTTTCCAGGATCAGCGCGCGCTCTGGCGCCCGGTGCGGCACGCCGCCCTGTTCGCGGGCCGGGTCCTGCAGCAGCGGCGGCATGCGCAGCACGGGGCTTGGCGGGCGCTTGACCTGCTCGGCCAGGGTGCCGCGCAAATCGCTGATGATGGCGCGCGCCACCGATTGCAGCAAGATGCGGTCTTCGTTCGCGATCTGCTCGGCCAGGCGCACGAAGATGCCGCCCGGGCGGTCGATCGCCTGTGCATCGATGCCCGAGGCGATCAAGCCCATGATCTGGTCGTGCAGCAGCTGGCGGTAGCCCGACTGCTCTTCGTACCAGATCACCAGGTCGACGATCAATCCCTTCAGGCGCCAGTAGGCATGCGCCTGCACCATCTGGCGCGCCAGTTCGATATTGGCCGCGTCGCGTATCTGCAGCAGCACGATGGGCAGGTCGCCGGAAATCGCATACGCCCACAGGCCGGACTGGCCGCGCTGGTTCTTGATCAGGATGCTGGCCTCGGCGCGCAGGGCCGCATTCGGGTAGATCACGGCATTGGCCAGGCGCGCATACAGCTGCGCGTCCGCTTCGCTCGCGTTCAACTGGCGCAGCACCACCTGGCTGTGCGTCCAGGCCAGTTCGAACACGCGGTCGGCCAGATGGCGGTCCTGGTATTTGTCGATCAGGTGCAGCGCCGCCTCGCGCTGCTCGGCCATGCCGGTGACGCTGTCGACGGTGACGGCCTGGTCGGGTTCGAGCGTGATGACATAGCGGATGGCCACGATGGGGTCGAGCACGGAACCGTGGCCGCCACTGAGCGGGCCACTTTCCTGCAGCGCCTGCGGCAGCTGCGCCGTATTGCCACGGCCGATGAAGCGCGCGCGGTCCGTCTCAAACGATACGTCATAGCGTTCGATATCGTGCACGGTCATCACATGCAGCAGCCACGGCATCTGCTCCTCTTTCGAGCGGGGCCGGCGCGTGCATAAAATCGCCTTTTCATGCGCGAGGATTTCCGTCTGCACGAACAGTTTGCTGAACGCGGGATGGGCCGCATCGGCCGCCGCCGGCGCCATCACCACTTCGGCAAAGCTGGTGATCTCGATACGCCGCTGGCGGTTCGAATTATTGCTGATGCGCGTACGCCGGATTTCGATGTCGTCCTCGGGCGAGACGACGATTTCCGTGTACAGGTCGAGGCCATGGTCGGCGCGGCGGAACTCGGCCCGGCCCTCGGAGAAAATCACTTCGTATTTCTTCGGTTCGGCCAACGTGGGCTGGTACATGGTGGACCAGACTTCGCCATCATCGAGGTCGCGCAGATAGCAGAAATTGCCCCAGTTATCGCGCGTGCTGTCTTCGCGCCAGCGCGTCACGGACAGGTCTTTCCAGCGGCTGTAGCTGCCGCCTGCATTGCTCACCATGACGTGGTAGCGGCCATTCGACAGCAGCTGCGTTTCCGGCACGGCGCTGTTGGCTTGCGTGAGGATGCGCATCGGCATGGCCTGCTCGGGCGCGCCGCTGCGCAGCACCGCCAGTTCGGCCGTGTTCGAGTAAAACGCGCCTGCCTGCGGCGTGCGTTCCTGCAGCACCAGCAAGGCCGATTGCAGCAGCGGATCGGACTCGAAACGGCGCTGCATCGGGCGGTCGTGCAGCAGGTAGCTGAGGGCCAGAAAGCCCATGCCCTGGTGGTGCACCATGAAGGAGCGGATGATGGCGCTGCCCTGCCCACGCGGCAGGCGCGCCGTGGTGAAATCGATCGCTTCAAAAAAGCCGTAGCGCCCCATGTAGCCGGCCGCCTGCATGCGCTGCAGGTTCTGGCACGACGCTTCCGGCTGCACCATCAGCCCCATCATGCTGGCGTACGGCGCCACCACCAGGTCGTCGGCCAGGCCCCGCTTCAAGCCCAGCCCCGGCACGCCGAACGCACGGTATTGGTAGTTCAAACTGGCGTCGACCGTGTTGTAGCCGGACTCGGAAATCCCCCAAGGCACATCGCGCTGGCGCCCGTAATCGATCTGCGCCTCGATGACGGAATGGTAGGTCTGGTCGAGCAAGGTGTTCGGGTAGTTCGGCATCACCAGGAGCGGCATCAGGTACTCGAACATCGAGCCGCTCCACGACAGCAGCACGGGCTGGCCGGCCACCATGCACAGCTGGCGGCCCAGGGCGAACCAGTGCTCCTGCGGCAGCTGGCCCTGGGCGATGGCGATGAAGCTGGCCAGGCGCACTTCGGAAGCGAGCAAATCGTAGTAGCTGGGGTCCAAACGCCGTTCGCTGACGTTGTAGCCGATGGCCAGCAGTTTTGTCGATGGGTTGTACAGGAAGCCGTATTCGATCTGCGCGAAGTCGCGCGCCTGGCCCGCCGCGTGGGCGATGTCGCGCATGTGGCGGCCCGCCTGTTCGCGGCCTTGCGCCACCAAGGCGGCCAGCTCCGAAGGCAGGCCTTCCGGCGCTTCCAGATTGGCCAGCTCGCGCAGGGTCGGCACGCGCATCAGCGCCGCATCGACGCCCGCCTGCGCCGCCCACGGCGCCAGTTGCAGCAACTCGGCCAGCGCCGCACGGCACTGGCGCGCCAGCGCACCCGCCCACATCGACAGCTCGCCATCCTCGCTTTGCAAGGTCAGCGACAGCAGCGCGTCGGCCGCGCCATTCGCGGCAGAAAGGTAGGCATGCCATTCGGCCAGGCTGGCCGGTGCGGCCTGCGCCTGCAGCAGGGTCATGCTGTCGCGCATGGCCTTGCCCTCGCCTTCGGCGGCGATGAATTCCTGCAGCACCTGCGCCGTCGTGCGGATGCCCTGCACCACTTGCGCGCCGATGATCGGGGCGTCATACAGCTCCACCAGTCCCGGCTGCAAGGTCAGCAGATGGCCGGCCAGGTTGCCGCTGTCGACCGTTGAAATGTACATGGGCTGCAGCGCCTTCAGGGTCTGCGTGTCGTACCAGTTATAGAAATGGCCCTGGAAGCGTTCCAGTTCGCCCATGCTGTGCAGGGTGGCGCGGCTGCGCTCGATCAACTGGCCCAGGGTCAGATAGCCGAAATCGTAGGCCGTCAGGTTGGCCAGCAGCGCCAGGCCAATATTCGTCGGCGAGGTACGGTGCGCCACCACGAGGTTCGGGTGTTCCTGCATGTTATCGGGCGGCAGCCAGTGGTCGTCCGGCCCGACGAAGGTGTCGAAATAGGCCCAGGTCTTGCGCGCCACGCCATGCAGGAAACGTCCCTGCTCGGCCGACAGGCGCGCCACGGCCCGCTCGATGGGGCGGCTGATCCACCAGGCGATGGCGGGCGCGGCCAGCCACAAGAGCAGCACCACGGCGGCGGCGGGCAAGGCTTCCGGACGCCAGTACAGCAAGGCGCCGAAGGTGGCCAGCGCCAGCGCGGGCGAGCACCACATGGCGCGCCAGCTGTCGGCCTGCGAACCTGACGATACATGCAGGTTCGAAGCGCGCCAGTCGAGCAAATGCTTGTGCGACACGCCCAGGCGCCACAGGGTGCGGACGATGGCGTCGAGACTGATCCACGCTTCGTACGGCAGGAAGACGAGGGTCAGCATGGCGTGCGAAAACTGCACGCCGCAGCGCCGCTCGAACGCGGCCAGGTGCTGGCGCCACAGGGTATCGCGCGGTTTGCGCAGCAGATCGTACAGGGCCGAAAAGACGGGCGGCAGGAAAATGATGGCTAGCACGGCCGCGCTCCAGAAGGCCACGTGCGGCAAGAAGCCCCACACCAGCAGCAGCGACAAGGTGGTGGCCGGCGCGACGACGCTGCGGCGCAGGTTGTCGAACAGCTTCCAGCGCGACAGCATCGACAAGGGATTGCGTTCGCGCTTGCCGGCGCGGCCCGGCACACGGCCCAACAGCCAGCCGACCAGTTGCCAGTCGCCGCGGATCCAGCGCTGGCGGCGGCTCACGTCGGCGTCATAGCGGGCCGGATATTCCTCGTACAGCTGCGAGTCGCTCAAGAGGCCGGCGCGCAGATAACAGCCTTCCAGCAGATCGTGGCTGAGGATTTTATTATCGGGCAGGCGCTGGCCCAGCACGCGCTCGAACATGTCGAGATCGTAGATGCCCTTGCCGATGAACGAGCCTTCATAAAACACGTCCTGGTACAGGTCGGAGACCGTGCGCGTGTAGGGGTCGATGCCCGGTTCGCCGCCGCACAGCAGTTCGTAGCGCGAGGCATTCGCGCTGGGCAGCGCCACAGCCACGCGCGGCTGCAGGATGCCGTAGCCGGCCACGACGCGCGTGCCGGCCGCGTCGAGCACGGGACGGTTCAGCGGGTGCATCATGGTGGCGATGAATTCGCGCGCCGCGTCGCGCGGCAGCTGCGTATCCGTGTCGAGCGTGATCACGTATTTGATCGTGCGCAGGCCGCGCAACTCGCCTTCCACCAGCGAGAATTTGTCGCGCGCACCGCCGCGCAGGAACGCGTGCAGGTCGGACAATTTGCCGCGCTTGCGCTCCTGCCCCATCCACGCATTCTGCTGCGAATTCCACAGCCGCGGACGGTGCAGCAGCAGGAACGGTCCCACATGGCCCAGCTCCTCGGGATCGGCCGGGTCGCCGTTTTCCTTGAATTCGACGCCCTCCACGCGGTATTTCTCGTTCAGGATGCGGATGGTCTCCTGCGCCTGGCGCAGCAAGGCTTCGTCGCCCGGCATCGTTTGCGCCTCGGCGTCGACGAAGTCCGTCAGCAGGCAGAAACGCAGGTTCGGGTCGCGGTTGGCGAGATAACGCACTTCCAGCGCCTCGCACAGGGCCGCCACGTTTTCCTCGCTGTAGATCAGGGTCGGCACGACAACGATGCCGCGCGCGTCCGACGGAATGCCGGCCTGGTAATCCATGCGCGGCAGCGGATGCGGCGACGTCATCAGGGTCGCCAGCCAGTTCACCACGGCCACGGCCAGCTGGCTGCTGCCCAGCAGCGCCAGCGCGCCCAGCGCCGCCAGGGGCCAGCCCTGCACGCCATGGCGCACGGCGCGCTCGAGCAGCAAGGCGCTCGTCGCCAGGGTCAGGAAGCAGATGGCGCCCAGGTAGACGGCCAGCGGCGCGGCGCGCGCCGTGTGCTGCAGCGCCTCGACGAAGGGCAGCTTCGCGCCGGCCTGCTTTTCCAGCACCAGCACGCCGCGCCCCACCAGGTAGAAGCCGATGTGGCCGCGGCGCGCGTCATTGCCGTTGCCGTGCGTGTGCGCCAGCTGCACCACCATCTCGGCCACTTCCACTTCGCTGCGCGCGCTGCGCCTGGCGATGCGTTCGATGGCGTGGCGGTAGCTGTCGCGCGTGGCGAAATCCATCAAGCCATACGTGCCGGCCGGGTCGAGGCGCAAGGTCTGCTCGACCACACTCATGGTCTCGACGAATTCCTGCCAATCCATGGTGCCGAGAAAACGCAGGCTGCCGATGCTGTTGGCGATCGATACCTGGTCGGCCGCCTGCTGCCCGATCTCGGACTGGATCTGCTGCTCGATGGTGAGGCCCGACTCGGCCAGCTTGTGCGTCAGCCACGACAGCGCCAGGGTCAGCGAGGAACTCTGTCCCTGCAGGCGGCGCGACAATTCGGCCACGAAGGCACTGGTCATCGGCGGATTCGACCGGGCCATGTCGGCCACGAGCAGGATCAAGCCGCTGGGATTGCGCTCGGCTATCTCCGTCATCTGGTCGGCCCAGGTATTGGCCAGGTCGCGCTGCATGCGGTCGTCGGCCACGCGCACGGCCACGCGGCGCAGATTTTCGATCAGGGCCAGGCGCAGCATGATGGGCACGGCCCACAGTTCACCGAGCGTGAGCGTGGCCACGTCCTGGTAAGCCTCGACGAAGTGGCACAGGTTTTCCAGGTCGACCCGGCCATCGCCGTGCGAGATGATTTCCAGCGCAATTTTATAGACGCGCGGGCAGCCTGCGTCGGGGCCCGACGTCAAGCGCGGCAGCTCCTTGCTGTAGTTCTTCGGCAAATGGCGCCGCGTGGTGCGGATCTGCTCTTCGATCAGGTAAAAATTATCGAGCAGCCATTCCGAGGCGGGCGTGACCTGGCGTCCGCTTTTGACGGTCGCCGTCAGCTCGTTGACGGTGGCCGTGATCAGGGCCGCATTGTCGGCCAGGCGCGCCAACAGGCGGTCGCGGCCGTGATGCTTGCCCACCGCATGGCCGGTGGCCACGTGCTTGCCGTGGGCGGCCATCTGCATGGCGCTGAATAATTCGGAACGCAGGGGCAAGGCATCGTCGCGCGCGGCGTCGAAGGTATCCGGTGCAAGGGAATGGTCGCGGAAGATTTCTTTAACTTTGGAAATCTGTTCCTTGATCTGCTGCGTGACAACTGCTGTGTACTCTTTCAACTTGGGCCTCGCTAGGTGCGCGCACACAGCCAGCGGCCGCCGTCACGCTGGCCCAGTCTGGAAGAACACGATCGGACACTGGCGAAGACGGAAAGCGAAGCGCCGGAGCGTTGCGACGAATCTCAGGGTATAGGGAGATTTTCTGAACTTCATCGTAGGTGCGCCATCTGCGCAAGACCGTGCGCTAGCGTACATACATCACGTTTTAGGGACGTTTCAGCAAAGAAATTAGCCTGTTGAGCGGCAGAAAAATGCCGTCAGGAAATGAATGCAAGAAATGCGAGAGAAGCACCGTGCCAAAGATGGCACGGTGCAATATTTCAAGAAAGAAAGTTCAGACCGTTCAGGCCGCAATGGCCAGCGGGTGGCGCGTCGCCTCGGCCATCGCCATGCCGCCATTGAGTTGCCATGCCGCGCTGTGACCGAGGCGGCGCAGGCAGGCGCTAGCGCGCGCGCTGCGGTTGCCGCTGCGGCAGAAAAAGACCAGCGGGCGCTGCGGCTGCTGCAGCCACGCGGCCACCTGTCCCGCCAGCCGGCTCAGCGGTACGCTGCGCACTTCGCAGCCCTCGAACACCGTGCCGGCGCACGCCGCGTGTTCATACGCTTCGCGCACGTCGACGAGGATGGCGCCGGGATGCTGGCGCAGGAAGGCGGGCAAAGCGGCCGCATCGAGCTGCAGTTCGACAGCCGGCGCGCTACCGTCCTGCACGGTGCGCACGGTAGCGCAAATGCTGCCGTCGTCGCCTGACGCGCACAGCACGGTATCCTGTGTCAGCAGCGCCGCATCCAGCAAGGGCGCCAGCGCCCCGGGCGCCAAGGCGCCGATGAAGGCGAAGCGCTGCCCCAGCAGATACACATGGTTTTCGCCGCATTCGACGCGGCGCAAACGCTGCTGGCCCAGCGCCAGCTCACCGTCGATATCGACGTGACCGACTTGTTCGATCTCGAGTTCCTGCAGCAGCGCCAGGCGCGCCACGCCATGGTCGGCTGGTGCCGCCGTGTGCACGATGGCGCGCAAGGCCAAGTGCTGGCAGCGGATGAAAGCGGCCAGGCGCGGCACGAGCGCGGCGACGGGATCGATGACGACGCAACTGGCGCTGGCAGCGTCGCTGAGCAGCCAGGTGCACTGGCCATCAACGCTGAGCTGGATCACGCCGTCCTGCGGCGATGGCGCCAGCGCGGACGGCAGCAAACAGCTGCTGCGCAGCGCTTCGCCGCAGCGCTCGATGCGCGCACAGGCGGCCGTCACCGTCGCCGCGTCGATCAGGGGACCGAACGACAAACGGATGGCCGAGCTGGCACGCCATTGCGGCACGTGCATCGCTTCCAGCACATAGCTGGGAAGCGCCTTGGCGGCGGAACAGGCGCTGCCCGAGCTGACGCGCACGCGCGCCGCGTCGAACAGGTCCAGCAGCTCCTTTGACGACAGGCCGGGCACGGAAAAATTGAGCGTCGTCGACAAGGACAAGTCGAACGGCATATTGAACACGATGCCGGGGAAGGCACGTTCCAGGCTGGCCACCAGCTGCTCGCGGAACGCGGCCAGGTCGGCGTGGCTGCGGAAGGTCTTGCCATCGTCGAGCGCGGCCAGCACGGCGCCCAGCGCGGCGATGCCGGCCATGTTTTCCGTGCCCGAGCGCAAGCCCGCTTCCTGGCCGCCGCCCATCATCAACGGGGTAAACGGGGCGCCGGCGCGCACGTACAGCATGCCGATGCCCTTGGGCGCATACAGCTTGTGGCCGGAAAACGGTGCGTAATCGATGCGCGTGGCGGCCAGGTTCAGTTTCAGCTTGCCCAGCGCCTGCACGCAATCGACCATCCAGTAGGCATCGGCGCCGCGCTCGTGCAGCAGCTGCGCGATGGCGGACAAATCGCTGACGACGCCCGTTTCATTATTCGCCGCCATCGTGCACAGCATGGCCGCGTCGCCGATCAGCGCACCGAGTGCCTGCAGATCGTGGCGCCCCTGCGCATCGACGGGCAGCTTGCGCACTTCCAGGTTCAGGCCCAGCAGGCGATTCCAGTGCGCCAGGCTTTCCGGTACGGCCTTGTGCTCGGTCGCGCCATACAGCAGCAGGCTGCCGATGCGCTTGCCCGCATCGCGCCGTTCGCGCAACGCGCACAGGGCCGACAGCACGGCTGTCTGAATGCCTTCGGTGGCGCCGCTGTTGAACATCAGGCGGCCGTCGCCCACGCCCAGCAAGCCGCTGGCGCGCCGGCGCACGCCATCCATCATGGCCTTGGCCTGCAATCCCGTCGCGTGGGTGCTGCTGGGATTGCCATAGCCCTGCTCCATCGCCTGCTTGGCGGCGGCAACGGCGGCGGGCAGCACGCAAGTGGTGGCATTGCTGTCGAGGTAGATTTCTTTCATGATGGCAGTCTGAGTATTCTATAAAAGGGGCAGCGCAGGCGGCTGGAACATATGGATAGTCTACCGGCCCGCCCCCGTGAAGATATGCCAAACAATGCTGCAAACGATGTACCATGCAGCATGTTCATGCCATAAAAACTGGAATAGTAAAATGAATTCACCAAACGCCTCGCTCGACAAATTCGACTGCGCCATCCTGGCCGCCTTGCAGCAGGATGGCACCCTGTCGATCGCCGCCCTCAGCGAAAAGATCGGCTTGTCCAGCACGCCGTGCTGGAAGCGGGTCAAGCGCCTGGAAGAAGACGGCTATATCGAGAGCCGCGTGGCCATCGTCAACCGGCAAAAAGTGGGTTTGCCCGTGACCGTCTTCGTCAGCGTGCGCACGGGACAGCACGATGAAAAATGGCTGCGCCGCTTCGCCGCCGCCGTCATCGTCTTGCCCGAGGTACAGGAATTTCACCGCATGAGCGGCGACATCGATTACCTGCTGAAAGTCGTCACCACCGACATCAAGGGCTACGACACGTTTTATAAAAAACTCATCAAGGCCGTGCAGCTGACGGGCGTGTCGTCCGCCTTTTCCATGGAACAAATCAAGTGCAGCACGGAATTGCCGCTGGAATTGATCGCCCACGGCTTGCCTGCCTGAAGCAAAAGCCCGTTGCTGCAATGCAACATCAATGAACGAAAAGCAGCAATGGTGCGATGGAAGGCGCAGTGCGGCCGGTATACTGTCGACCTGCCTGCCCGCTTTTCTGCTCATTCTGCAGCCCATCCTCCAAGGTCTTCCATGTCTCTGCTCCGCCGCCTCTCCATCCAGAAAAAACTCCTGTTCAGCATGGGCTTGTGCCTGCTGCTCTTCATGGCGATCTCGTCTTTCCTCAGCGTGCGCATGAGCAGCGATTACGTGCGCGAGCGCGTCGTCAGCCAGGAGTTGCCGGCGCAAGTGGGCGAGATCCGCAACGACGTACTGCGCCAGATCAGCCAGCCCCTGTCCGTGGTGCAGACCATGGCCAACGATGTCTACCTGCAAGACTGGGAAGACGCGGGCTTGCCCGACAGCGGCATCGCCACCTTCCAGCGCTACGCCAAGGTCGTCAAGGAAAAGAACAAGGCCGCTTCGATCAACTGGGCCTCGGCCAGCACGGGCAAGTATTTCACCACGGAAGGCTTGCTGCGCACCCTGGACAAGAACCAGGCGGCCGACCAGTGGTTTTATGGCTTGCTGGCCGGCGACAAGGCCTACACGCTCGACATCGACAAGGCGGAAAACTCCAGCGACCTGATGCTGTACCTGAATGCGCGCGGCCAGACGGCGGGCGGCAAGCAGATCGCGGCCGGCCTGGGCCTGTCCATCAATGCGCTGGCTGACACCATCCGCAGCTACAAGATCGGCCAGACGGGCCATGTCTACCTGGCGCGCGCCAATGGCGTGCTGCTGGTGCACCGCGACACGGCCCTGGCCGACGGCAAGCATCAGCTTAAGGATCTGCCCGGCTTTAGCGATACCCTGAGCAAGAGTCTGTTGACCGGTAACAAATACGCGTACGCCATCTACGACGCGCCTGCGGGACGCCAGTTCGTCGCCGCCTCCTTCGTGCCGGAATTGAATTTATACGTGATGGCGGAAGTGCCGGAAGCGGAAGTGCTGGGCAATGTCACGCGTTCGGCCCTGCTTGCCGCCCTGATCGCCGGCCTCGTCGGTGGCGGTATCGCCCTGTGCATCATTTATGTCATCAGCCGCGCCATCGCCGCCCCCGTCGCGCGGGCGGCCGACATGCTCAGCGAAATCGCCAGCGGCAATGGCGACCTGAGCCGCCGCATGCCCGTCGAGTCGGAAGACGAGGTCGGCGCGCTGGCCGCCGCTTTCAACCGCTTCGTCGCATCGCTGAACGTGACGATACGCGAAGTTCGCGACAGTACGGGCTCCATTGCCAGCGCATCGAGCCAGATCGCGTCGGGCAACCTGGACCTGTCGGCGCGCACGGAAGCCCAGGCGTCGAGCCTGGAAGAGACAGCGGCCGCCATGGAAGAGCTGACGTCGACCGTGAAACAGAATGCGGACAACGCGCGCCAAGCCAATCAGCTGGTCGTGTCGGCCTCGAGCCACGCCGTCAAAGGCGGCGAGGTGGTGGGACAAGTCGTGCAGACGATGGGCGCGATTACGGAAAGTTCACGTAAGATCGCCGACATTATCGGCGTAATCGATGGCATTGCCTTTCAAACCAATATCCTGGCATTAAATGCGGCAGTCGAGGCGGCCCGTGCGGGCGAACAGGGTCGCGGTTTTGCCGTGGTGGCAACCGAGGTGCGCAACCTGGCGCAACGCTCGGCAGCGGCAGCGAAAGAAATCAAGGACTTGATCGTCGACTCGGGCAGCAAGGTGGAAGCGGGCAGCAAGCTGGTCGACTCGGCCGGCGCCACCATGCAGGACATCGTCGTCTCCGTGCAAAGGGTGGCCGACTTGATGGGAGAAATCGCCTCGGCCAGCCAGGAACAAAGCCAGGGTATCGCGCAAGTCAATGCCACCGTCACGCAGATGGATGACGCCACCCAGCAAAACGCGGCGCTCGTGGAAGAAGCGGCGGCGGCAGCCCAATCGTTGCAGGACCAGGCGGGCCGGCTGGCGCAGGTGGTCAGCGTGTTCAAGCTGGAAGAATCCGGGCATGCGGCGCAGCCACAACCCCGGCAGCCGGCGCACAAGCCAACGCTGCCCACGCCATCACGCCCGGCAGCGCCGGCCAGCGATGCGTGGGAAGAGTTTTAAAGAAGACGCTTAAATCGCCAGCGCTTTCACGCTGGCGGCTTGCTTGAAGAAATCGTAGATGCCGCTCTCGCTCATGCGGCGGGCATTGGCCAGTTCGCCGCCCTTGGTGGCGTACAGCACCTGGTTATTGTCGCTCGAGACCAGCACGGCAGCCGGGATGCCTTTCTTGAGCGGATTGCCATAGGCTTGCGCCACGTCCAGGTTATGGTCGAAGTTACCCACATCGACCTTGACGACCTTGAACTGCTGCTGCATCAATTCCGCGTTCTTGCCTTCCTTCAATGCCTTGTCGAGCGCGCGGCAATCCTCGCACCAGTTGGCGCCAAAGATCAGCAAGACGGGCACGTGCGCCGCCTTCGCTTCGGCCAGCGCACGGGCCACGTCTGCCTTGGCGTCGGCCGCCGCGTTGTACGGCAAGTGCGGCGTGGCGACGGGGTTAGCCGGTGTCGGCGCGGCGGCAACGGCGGTGCCGGCAAGCAGCAGGCTGGCAAGGAAAAGAGAAAAGCGCATGCGGGCTCCTGAAAAAAATCGTGAGGCCAGCTGAACAGCTGCCAGCTAGCGTGATTGTCTAGAATATGCCTGCTTATGGGAAATATCCACCATTTAATTGCACTGTGCTTATGCGGAAAAGGTATAAGCAACACCAAGGAGTAGCCGCTTGAGCATGCCAGATACCCTGCCCCCAACCTTGTCCGGCGCCGCTCGCATGCTGCGCAGCGCCTATCCCGCTGGCATTCCCAACTCGGCGTATTTTGCCGTATTGGCCCTGCTGTATGAACACTTTTCCGACCGCAACTTGGCCGAGCTGATGGCCGCTGTAATGGGCAAGGATGCGGCGGTGGTCCTCAATGACATCTATGCCTGCGCCAGCAGCAAACCGGCACCTTCCGCCATCGCGGCCTCCAGGAACTTGCTGGAGCAACACGGCTTGCAAGCAGTCTGTGCCGAAGATTGATGCCTGCAGGCAGCGAAATGGAACGCATGGGATAATATCGGGCTCACACTGAGCAACGCGATCCGAACGCGCCCTCCTCCATGACGACTTCTTTCCTGGCACGCTGGCTGCCGCAACCGAACAACGGCAGCCGCCGCGAACAATTACGTGCGTGTGCAGGCGCTATCTGCGGCTTGCTGCTGACAGGCCTGATCTGCCATTTCCTGCTGGCCCCCGACAGCGCCAGCGTCTACCTGATCGCGCCCATGGGCGCCTCTGCCGTACTGCTGTTCTGCCTGCCGGCCAGCCCGCTGGCCCAACCGTGGTCCGTGGTAGGCGGCAACGTCATCTCCGGCCTGGTCGGCATGGCCTGCGTGAAATGGCTGGGATCCAGCGTGGGCGTGGCGGCGCTGGCCGCCTGTCTGGCCATCGGCGCCATGTTTGCCCTGCGCTGTCTGCATCCTCCGGGCGGCGCCGTGGCGCTCACCACGGTGGTTGGCGGCGCCAGCGTGCATGCGGCCGGCTTTGAATTCGTCTTCATCACCGTGCTGTTCAATTCCGCCGTGCTGGTCGCTTGCGCCGTGCTGTACAACAACCTGACGGGACGCCGCTACCCGCACATCCAGCAACTGGTGGCGCCGCATCCGCACGATACCAAGGATAACGTGCCCAGCAACCGCCTGGGCTTTTCGCCCGATGACCTCGATGCCGTGTTGCGCCAGCACAGCGAAGTGCTCGATATCAGCCGCGACGATTTGCAAGCGATCTTCCTGCAAACGGAAATGCGCGCCTACCAGCGCCGCTTCGGCGTCGTCACCTGCGCCGACATCATGTCGAAAGACGTGCTCAGCGTGGAGTTCGGCACGCCGCTCGATGTTGCCTGGCGCACCATGCGCGAACACCAGGTGGGCGCCCTGCCCGTGCTGAACCGGGCGCGCCGCGTCATCGGCATTATCACGCAGACGGATTTCCTGCGCCATGGCGGCCTCGACGATTATCAGGGCATGCGCCAGCGCCTGCGCGGCCTGCTGCAACGCAGCGGCCTGTCCCATAGCGACAAGCCGGAAGTGGTGGGGCAGCTGATGACGCCGTCCCCGCACACGGCCCGCCTGGGCACGCCCATCATCGATCTGGTTCCCCTGATGGCCGACGCCGGCTACCACCATATTCCCATCCTCGACGATGAAGAACGCTTGGCCGGCATCATCAGCCAGTCCGACCTGATGGCGGCCCTGTACGAAAGCCGCTTTGCCGAGGCCGCCGCATGACGCCATTCCAGGCGCTGTTGACGGGTCCCGAGGGCGGCTCCGCCGGCACGGTCGTCAGCGCGCATTTTTTCGGCAGCCAGCTGGCTATCGATGCGCCCGGCCATGGTGTCGACGTGGCGCAGCTGGTCGTCAGCGTGGGCGGCGTCGATGGGCCGGAACTGTTCCTGAACTGGCTCGACGAACAAGGACGGCAAGCCTCGCTCAAGCCGCTGACGGCTAGCGACATCGCCATCGTCTTGCGCGAAGCGCCGGCCGCGCTGCAGCCACAACTGCAGCGTTTGTGGGGCGAGCGCCAGCGCAACCGGCGGCAGGTGTCGGGCTGGCTGGCCGGTTTGACAGGCGCGGCCGTCGTCGCGGCAGCTCTGCTGTGGTGGCAAGGCGGCCATGCCGTCGGCGCGCTGGCGGGATGGATCCCCTTGTCGACGGAAAAGCAGCTGGGCGAACTGGCCCTGGCGCAAGTGCGCGCGCAAGGCGGCATCAGCGAAAGCGGCGTGGCGCAGCAGACGGTGCAGGACATCGGCCGCAAGCTGACGGCCGGTTCGCGCTACCAGTACCGCTGGCTGATCAAGAACGACGACACGGTCAACGCGTTTGCCATGCCCGGCGGCATCATCGTCGTGCATACAGGCTTGCTGCGTCAGGCCGCCGACCCGGGCGAACTGGCCGGCGTGCTCGCGCATGAAGTGCAGCACGTGGAACAGCGCCATTCGCTGCGGCAAATGATCAGCAGCCTGGGCTGGGGTGCCCTCGTGGGCGTGACCATCGGCGACATCAGCGCCGTGGCCGCCATGCTGGCGCACCAGGCCGGCACCTTGTATTTCAGCCGCGACATGGAAGAAGAGGCGGACCGTCTCGGTCTGCTCGCCTTGCAGCGCGCGCGCATCCGCCCCGACGGCATGCTCAGTTTTTTCCAGAAACTCGATGACAAGGACAAGGCCAAGGTGCCCGACTGGATTTCCTCGCACCCGCAAACGGCGGCGCGCGCGCAGCAGATCCGCAGCCTGATCGCCGCCACGCCCTGCCCTGCTTGCCTTCCCTTGAGCAGCAGCCACTGGCAAGCGATGAAAGCGGCCCTGCCGCCTACGGCAAAATAGCAACATTCCTCTCGTACAATTTATCCAAACGTACTGGGCAATGGCGTATGCTTACGCCCCGGCTGCTCCATCGCGACCGGCCACCCCGACCCACAACGCCTCCATTCATTCCCTCCTTACAAAGGACATCGCGCATGAAGCATCGTTTTGCCGCCGGCACCCTCGGCACCCTGGCCATCTCCCTGTTGCTCGCCTACGCACCCATGGCGCAAGCGGCCCAGCCCGCAGCCAAAACAGCCGTCGCGCCCGCCGTCAGCGCGCCAAAAGCAAAGCAGCAGCTGCAAGTACTGGCCGACACATACTACGATGCGCTGGCCCGTTTCGAGCCGATCAATGCCACCGAGAGCGGCGACAACCGGTTTGACGACCAGCTCGGTTCAGCCATCGTGCCCGCCGCGCGCGCAAAACAGTTCGCGCTGTACCGCCAGTACCAGAAGACGCTGCGCAGCATTGCCCGCGCGCAGCTGTCGCACCAGGACCAGATCAACTACGACATCCTCGACTATGAACTGGCGACGGCGCTGAGCTTCGAGCGCTTCCCGGAATACCTGCTGCCGCTGAACCAGATGGACAGCATGCCCGTCACCCTCGCCAATTATGCGGGCGGCGAGGCATCGCAGCCTTTGACAACGATCAAGGAGTATGACGCTTACCTGAGCCGTATCGGCCAGTTGCCGGGCTGGATAGACCAGGCCATCGCCAACATGAAAGTCGGCATGCAAAAGGGCATCGTGCTGCCGAAGGCGCTGACGGAATCGGCCCTGCCGCAATTCAAAAAGCTCGTCAGCGCCACGCCGCAGGACAGCGTCTATTACACGCCGATCAAGAACTTGCCGGCCAGCTTTTCCGACGCGGACAAGGCGCGCCTGACGCAAACCTATACCGTCATCATCGAAGCCAAGCTGATGCCCGCGCTGCAGCGCCTGTCCACCTTCATGGAGCGCGATTACCTGCCGGCCGGCCGCACGAGCAGCGGCTGGAGCACCCTGCCCGATGGCGCCGCCTGGTACCAGGCGCGCGTAGCCAGCAGCACCACCACGGATCTGAAACCGGAGCAGATCCACGCCATCGGCTTGAAGGAAGTGGCGCGCATCCAGGAACAATACGCGATCGTGGGCCCGAAGATGGGCTACAACGGCCCGGCCGCCGGCTTGCCCGTATGGGTATCGGAACAGGCGAAATACCGCCCGTTCAAGACGGAGCAGGAAGTGCTCGACGTCTACCGCAAGCTAAACGTGCTGCTCGACAGCAAATTGCCCGCCCTGTTCACCCTGGTGCCGAAAGCGCCGCTGGACTTGCGTCTGGAACCTGAACTGAGCCGCGACACGGCCGCAGATCACTACACGGCGCCGGCCGCCGACGGTTCGCGCCCCGGCGTGTTCTGGTCCGTCGTCACGGATCCGAAACTGTATGGCGACACGGGCATGACCACCCTGTTCCTGCACGAAGGTAAACCTGGCCACCATTTCCACCTGGCGCTGGTGCAAGAGATGGACTTGCCGAACTTCCGCCGCTTCGGCGGCAACAATGCCTTCACGGAAGGCTGGGCCCTGTATGCGGAAACCCTGGGCAAGGAAATGGGGCTGTTCGATGATCCGGCCCAGTATTTCGGCCATTTGAACGACGAGATGCTGCGCGCCGTGCGCCTGGTGGTCGACACGGGCTTGCACACCAAGGGCTGGACGCGCGAGCAGACCATCAAGTACATGCGCGATACCCTCGGCTATGACGCCGTGGCGAAAAGCGAGACGGAACGCTACATGGCGTGGCCGGGCCAGGCCCTGGGCTACAAGATCGGTTCGCTGAAAATCGTCGAACTGCGCCAGCGCGCGCAGCAGGCGCTGGGCGACAAATTCAGCCTGCCGAAGTTCCACGAAGTGGTGCTTGGCGACGGCACCCTGCCCCTGAAACTGCTGGAAGCCAAGGTCGACCGGTGGATCGCGCAGCAGAAGTAAGCTAACTGCGTCTCGCAACAACGGCAGCGCCAACCGGGGCTGCCGTTTTTTTTCGCACCGATATTTGATCTGGCGCAGATCCGGCGCATCTCACGCACGCCTGCCGGAACGCGTGCCAAACAATGCTGCCTAATTCCCATACACAGAAGGGAGGCAGCATGCAAAACGAAGACATCAGCGATGGCGCCACGGCGCGTCCGCCAACATGGCGGCAGCAGTCAGAAATGCCACCGGAAACATCCGGCTCGTCCGGGAATGGGCACGACGCCATTCTTCACTACACGAGCGCGCGCGGCCAGGCCGATGGACGGCTGCAGCGGCACATTCCTGACGATACCACGCATGGCAACCATGGCCTGATCACGGCACTTGGCTGGCTCAGCATCGGACTGGGCCTGGTCCAGCTGGTGGCACCGCGCGGGCTGGCGCGGGCCAGCGGCTTGCGCGGCGTCTCGCCTGTCTGGATACGCGCCATCGGCCTGCGCGAAATGGCTTGCGGCATCGCCTTGCTGCGCGGAGAAAGCAGGCCGGCATGGCGCTGGTCGCGCATCGCCGGCGACGCCATGGATCTGTCGCTGCTGGGCGTGGCCATGGCCAGCCGGCGCAATGCGCGCACGCGCCTGGCGGCGACGGCAGCCGTGGTGGCAGGCGTGACGGCCATCGACTATATCGCCAGCGCACAACTGGCGCCGCGCAAGCTGAGCGAACTGCCCGCGCCCGGCGAAGAGGGGCTGGCGCTGCAAAGGAGCGTGATCGTCAACCGTTCCGCCGACGAATGCTACCGCGCCTGGCGCGACCTGGAAAACCTGCCCCGCTTCATGCCAGGCTTGCAATCGGTGCAGATAATCGATGCGCGCCGCTCGCGCTGGCACAGCGTCGAAGGCGAGTGGATAGGCGAACTGACAGACGAGCGTCCGGGCCAGGGCATGCGCTGGCGCGCGGCGGAAAATCATGCGGAAACGGGCGCGCTGGAACTGTCGCCCGCACCGGGCGGGCGCGGCACCGTGGTCACCATGCAACTGCACATGCAGGCGCCGGTCGGCAAGGTGGGCGCGGCCGTGGTCGGGCTGTTCAGCCAGGCGCCTGCCTACAAGATCGAGACCACCTTGCGCCGCTTCAAGCAGTGGATGGAAACGGGCGAAGTCAGCACCATCGAGGGCCAGCCGTCAGGCAAGCGCAGCTTCAAGACGCGCTTGCTGCACAAGGCTGGTGGCACGGTATCTTCCCCCCGACCGCAAGCAAACGGAGGTGTGTCATGAAAGCCAACTGCTGGCACGGCAAGCGCGACGTACGGATCGAACAGGTGCCCGATCCCGCCATCCTCAATCCCGGCGACGCCATCATCAAAGTCAGTTCCACGGCCATCTGCGGTTCCGACCTGCACCTCTACAATGGCGTCGTGCCTACTATGGAGCAAGGCGATATCCTCGGCCATGAGTTCATGGGCGAGGTGGTGGAGGTGGGCTCCGCTGTGCGCAAGCTCAAGGTGGGAGACAGGGTGGTGGTGCCGTTTCCCATTGCCTGCGGACGCTGCTTCTTTTGCGAGCAACAGCTGTACTCGGTGTGCGAGAATTCCAATCCGAACGCCTATATGGCGGAAAAGATGTGGGGCCACTCGGGCGCAGGCATCTTTGGCTATTCCCACCTGACGGGCGGCTATGCGGGCGGCCAGGCCGAATATGTGCGCGTGCCGTTTGCCGACGTCGGCCCCATCAAGGTACCGGACGAGCTCAAGGATGAACAGGTACTATTTCTCTCGGACATACTGCCGACCGGCTACATGGCTGCCGAAGCCTGCGCCATCACGCCAGGCCAGGTGGTGGCCGTCTGGGGTTGCGGCCCCGTGGGGCAGTTCGCCATCCAGAGCGCTTTCCTGCTCGGCGCCGAGCGCGTCATCGCCATCGACCATTACCCGGAACGCCTGCGCATGGCGCGCGAACTGTCCGGTGCGGAAACCCTGCATTTCGATGCCGTGGACGTGCCCGATGCCCTGCGGGAAATGACGGGAGGACGAGGCCCCGATGCCTGCATCGACGCCGTCGGCATGGAAGCGCACGGCTCCGGCGTCAGCTATATCTACGACCGCCTCAAGCAGACGATGAAATTGGAATCGGATCGTCCCACGGCCCTGCGCGAAGCCTTGATGGCGTGCCGCAACGGCGGCGTCGTCTCGGTGCCAGGGGTATATGGCGGCTTCAGCGACAAGATTCCGTTTGGCTCCATCATGAACCGTTCATTGACCATCAAGACGGGCCAAACACACGTGCAGCGCTACATGCAGCCACTGCTGGAACGGATACAACGGGGCGAGCTCGATCCCGGCGCCATCATTTCCCACCACTTGACCCTGGACGAAGCGCCGCACGGCTACGAAATCTTCCAGAAGAAACAGGAGCAATGCATCAAGGTCGTGCTGCATCCGGGCCCCTGACTGCGCTGGCAGACAGCGCGGCAGGGCCAGGCGAACAATGCGCTGATCTCGGACGAGCTCAGACGAGCAGCGCGGCACTCATCGAACGCACTTCCTCGGCCGATTCGGCGAGGATGCTTTGCAAGGTCTCGTTATCGATAATGAAATCGATGACGGAATCGGAGGGCGTGAGCATTTCCACATACGTCACCTGCAACGGCGACTGCACGGGCGACAGTTGCTTGGCCAATAACAAGGTGTCGAGCAGGGAGTCGGGCGGAATCGACAGCAAGCCATCGCGCAAGCCTTCGATGGCTTCGCTCACGGCCAGCGGGATCAAAAGCTTCTTCATGACTTCGCGGGAAATGATTTCTTCTGCGGACTCCATCCAGTGATCCGCATCGTCGTCGAGCAGGCCGGGAAATTCGTCGGCACGCGACAACAGGTAAAAACCGCCCACCTCATGCACGATGCCGGCAAACAGCGCCGTGTCGGCATCGACGTGCGTCACGCGGCGGGCAAGCACGTGCGCCAGCGCCGCCACGTGGGCCGTGTGCTCCCACAGCTGGGCCGCCTTCTGGCGCAGGACGGGGTCGATGATCTTGCTGCCGAACTGGCGCACGACCATGGCCGCCACCAGCGCGTACAGATTGCGGTAGCCCATGCGCATGACGGCGGCGCGCACGCTGGTCACGGGCGCCGCATCGCCGCGGCTGTAGACGGCCGAGTTGGCCAGCGCGACCGTGCGCGCCGCCAGCAAGGGTTCGGCCAATACCAGCTTGATCGCATGGTCGATATGGCAGTCCGGTTCAGCCAAAGCCAATTGCAATTGCAGTGCGGAATTAACGCTCGTGGGAAACGTTAATTCGCCGCGTACCGCTTGGGAAACAATTAAACCGAAAGCCTGTAGTTTATTCATCATACGATCAATCCGCCTCAGATATTATTCTGGCCAACAATTTCATGCGTCAGAAATTGAATGCCAGGCCCGGCCTTTAGAATACAGATGGCATGTCATTCGTTTGTAATGAAGAACCCGGTAATGCCAGCGCATGCAATAGTGATTCATCGCCGATGACAAACAACTTCGGCTGCTGTAATACCTGCAGCAGAAATGGCTGGCCTTCACGTAGCCGCCGGCGATAATCGGCCAGCGTATATAGGTTGGGATTGATTTTGCGCCGTAAGGTTCGCTCGGCCGGGGCCAATCCCGTCAACAGATCGCCATAATTGGCTTCTTCACCCACCAGCAGCAAGTCGATGGCGCTGCCGGGCATGTCCTGTCCCTTCGCCGTGGCGCCCGACACGAAGGCCAGGTGCAGCTGGGTACGCAAGGGCGCCAGGGCCATGCTGAGCACGCCGACGATGCCGAAGGTTTTCTGCACCAGCCCGCTCAACTCCGGATACACGAGGCTTTCCTTGTTGGGCCAGAAGCGCCGCACATTGCCGATCCGTTCAGAAGTAATCAGGCCGGACTCATGCAGCCGGCGTAGTTCCCGCTGCGCCGACGCGCTGCCCAGCCCCGTCAAGCGCATGATCTCGTTCAAGTGAAAGCCTTCATTCACGCGGACAAAGAGCAGTCCCAGCAGTTTCTGCTGGGCGGGAGTAAACAGGGCTTGGGCAATCATGCGCCAGATATTAGCATGAGCGCACTGGAAATTGGCGTGGCAAGTGCGCTTTTGCTACGCTACAACAGAGTGTGCCGACATGACGGCATCGTGCATAATCGCCATGGTTGCGCACTCCCGAACGATTGGAAAACGGCGTGCCCTCTCACACTCGCAGTTGCCGACAAACGATACTTTCAGGGGAACACTTGTATGTCATCAGCCACCAGCAGCGTGGTCGGGTTTGTCGGAGGACAGCTTGATACGGCGGCCTTTGAACACCTTTTATATCAAGACGCAGAAACAGAGCGCCTGTTGTCGGCGCAGCCGGCGCCCAGGTATGCGCATGCGGGGCACACGCTGTATCACTATCTGATATCGCTCGACCTGCACAATCCGGCGGACGTGCTGAACGCGCAGGGCGCTCTGGCCGAGTTTTTGCACGCCGCCGGCATTCCGCTATTCGTCTCGGAAAAGCCTGGCCAGCTGCACGCGCTTTTACTGGCGGCGCAGCCGAAGTGGCTGGATGTGGATCTGGCCTATGTGGCGGCACTGCTGGACAAGGCACCGCCACATGCGAAAAAAAGTGAACGGACGCAGTGGCTGCGGGCGCAATTGCTCGCGTTATTTCGCTATGCGAAGAAGCCGCCCCGTTGGCTGCAAGCGCCCAACTGGCCCATCGAGGCGCACGGTCCGCTAGTATTTTTGGGACAACTCCCGGTGGACGACTATTTTCATGACGAGGCCGCCGTCTATGTGTTTTACGATGCCAGCAAAAACGAGTGCCGATCAATACTGCAGACTTGCTGACGCCATGGCGTTCCTGGGCGCGGCTTCCTGTTTGCGTGTGTGCTGGAAGGCCGCAGTCATGGACATAAAAAAACGGCACCAGGAATTTCTCCCTAGTGCCGTGCTTATCAGCGAACAGCGCAGATTCATATTTTAATAAGTTAAATAATTAGCGAATGACCGTTGAATGACATACGCAATAAATCTTTCTATTACCTGGAATTTCTATCAATTAAATGATTAAAAATTTCCAAGAAAATAAAGCGGACGACATCCATGCGATTGCAATTAACTATAAATTGTACGCTGCTCGATAAAGAGGACGCTTCGTCGTGTGTTGCCGGGTTTCGATAGCCAAAAGATCGTCGGTGGTTTCACCGGCCAGGGTGGCTTTATTGGCCAGCAACGGGGCTTGACTTTCAACCACTTCCCACGTCTCTTTCTCTTTGCATGCACGGTGGAAGGCCGCAGTAACGGACATAAAAAAAACGGCACCCGAAGGTGCCGTTTTGTCAGCTAGCAGCGCAGATTACGCTTCGTCGCCGTGGTGTTGCTGGGTCTCGATATCCTGCAATGCTTCTGCAGCTTCGCCAGCCATCGAGGCTTTCTCGGCCAGCAGCAGCGCTTGACGCTCTTCCACTTCCCACGCTTCTTTCTCTTTGCGTGCGCGGTGGAAGGCCAAGCCCGTACCGCCAGGAATCAGACGGCCGACGATGACGTTCTCTTTCAGGCCGCGCAGACCATCGCGCTTGCCCATGATCGCCGCTTCGGTCAGCACGCGGGTGGTTTCCTGGAACGATGCGGCCGAGATGAACGAATCGGTCGACAGCGATGCCTTGGTAATACCCAACAAGACGTTTTCGTAGGTCGCTGGAATCTTGTTCTCAACGGCCATGCGATCGTTCTCGTCCAGCAGTTCCGAACGCTCTACCTGCTCGCCAACGATGTAGTTGGTGTCGCCGGCATTGACGATCTGAACACGGCGCAGCATCTGACGCACGATCACTTCGATGTGCTTGTCATTGATCTTCACGCCTTGCAGACGGTACACGTCTTGCACTTCGTCAACGATGTAACGTGCCAGCGCTTCGATACCCAGCAGGCGCAGGATGTCTTGCGGATCGGCCGGGCCGTCCACGATCATCTCGCCCTTGTTCACGACTTGGCCGTCATGCACCAGCACTTGTTTGTCCTTGGTGATCAAGAACTCATGCTTGTTGCCGTCCATGTCCGTGATTTCCAGACGCTGCTTGCCCTTGGTTTCTTTACCGAACGCAACCGTACCCGTGACTTCCGCCAGCATACCGGCATCTTTCGGCGAGCGCGCTTCGAACAGTTCCGCAACGCGTGGCAGACCACCGGTAATATCGCGCGTTTTTTGCGATTCGGTAGGAATACGTGCCAGCACTTCACCAACCGATACCTGTTGACCGTCCTTGACCATGATCAGCGCGCCGACCTGGAAGCCGATCGCCACCGAGTGTTCGGTGCCGGCGATCTTGACTTCTTCGTTCGCGTCGTTGATCAGCTTGACTTGCGGACGCAACGTTTTCGTCAACGAACCGCGACGTTTCGCATCGATCGCCACCAGGGTGGACAGACCGGTCACTTCGTCGACCTGACGGGCAACGGTGACGCCTTCTTCGACGTTCTCGAAACGCACTTGACCGGCGTATTCGGTAATGATCGGACGGGTCAGCGGATCCCACGTTGCCAGGGCCGTACCGGCCTTGATGACCATGCCGTCCTTGACGATCAGGGTCGCACCGTACGGTACTTTATGACGCTCACGCTCACGGCCATGGTCGTCGGTAATCAGCACTTCGCCGGAACGGGAAATGACGATTTGCGCGCCCTTGCCGTTCGTCACGTAACGCATGGTTGCCGTGAAACGGATGGTACCGTTCGACTTGGCTTCCACCGACGATGCCACTGCCGCACGCGATGCCGCACCACCAATGTGGAACGTACGCATGGTCAGCTGGGTACCCGGCTCACCAATCGACTGCGCTGCCACCACACCGACGGCTTCGCCGGCGTTGACCAGCATGCCGCGGCCCAGGTCGCGGCCATAGCACTTGGCGCACAGGCCGAAGCGCGTGTCGCAAGTCAGTGGCGTGCGGACCTTGACTTCATCGATGGACAGACGCTCGATCTCTTCGACCATGTCTTCGTCCATCAAGGTACCGGCTTCGTACAGCGTTTCCTGGGTTTCAGGATTGACGACGTCATGCACCACGACGCGGCCGAGGATACGGTCACGCAACGGTTCGATGACTTCACCACCTTCGACCAGTGCCTTCATGACGGCGCCGTTCATGGTGCCGCAATCATCTTCGATCACCACCAAGTCTTGCGTCACGTCAACCAGACGACGCGTCAGGTAACCGGAGTTAGCCGTTTTCAGCGCCGTATCGGCCAGACCTTTACGAGCGCCGTGGGTCGAAATGAAGTACTGCAAAACGTTCAGACCTTCGCGGAAGTTCGCGGTAATCGGCGTTTCGATAATCGAGCCATCCGGTTTGGCCATCAGACCACGCATACCGGCCAACTGGCGAATCTGGGCTGCGGAACCGCGCGCACCGGAGTCGGCCATCATGTAAATGGCGTTGAACGATTCTTGCGTCGACTTGGTGCCGTCGCGGCGGATCACGTCTTCGACTTTGAGCTGGTCCATCATGGCCTTGCCGACTTCATCCGAGGTTTTACCCCAGATATCGACTACCTTGTTGTAACGCTCGCCGGCGGTCACGAGACCCGAGGCGTATTGCTGTTCGATCTGCTTGACTTCCGATTCGGCCGTCGCGATCAGGGTGACTTTTTGCGGCGGTACCAGCATGTCGTCGACGCAGATCGAGATACCGGCGCGTGTCGCCAGGCGGAAACCCGATTGCATCAGTTTGTCTGCGAACACCACGGTGGCGCGCAGGCCGCACTTGCGGAACGACGTGTTGATCAGCTTGGAAATTTCTTTCTTTTTCAGCGCGCGGTTCAGAACGGAGAACGGCAGGCCTTTCGGCAGAATTTCCGACAGGATCGCACGGCCGATCGTCGTTTCGTAACGCGTTACCGTTTTCTCGAATTCGCCCGTTTCGGCGTTTTTCGGGTATTCGGTAATACGCACGGTGACGCGGGTCGTCAGTTCGACTTCCTTGTTGTCGTAGGCGCGGATCACTTCCGACACGTCAGGGAACATCATCCCTTCGTTCTTCGCATTGATCGCTTCGCGGGTCGCGTAGTACAGACCCAACACGATATCCTGGGAAGGAACGATCGATGGTTCGCCGTTCGACGGGAACAGGATGTTGTTCGATGCCAGCATCAGGGTGCGTGCTTCCATCTGCGCTTCGATCGACAGAGGAACGTGGACCGCCATTTGGTCACCGTCAAAGTCGGCGTTGAATGCGGCGCAGACGAGCGGGTGCAGCTGGATGGCCTTGCCTTCAATCAGGACTGGCTCGAACGCCTGGATACCCAGACGGTGTAGCGTAGGTGCGCGGTTCAACATGATCGGATGTTCACGGATCACGTCTTCCAGGATGTCCCATACGACCGGCTCTTGAATCTCGACCAGCTTTTTGGCGGCCTTGATCGTGGTAGCCAGACCCATCAGTTCCAGTTTATTGAAAATGAATGGCTTGAACAGTTCCAGCGCCATCAGTTTCGGCAAGCCGCACTGATGCAGTTTCAATTGCGGGCCCACGACGATGACCGAACGACCGGAGTAATCGACGCGTTTGCCCAGCAAGTTTTGACGGAAACGGCCGCCCTTGCCCTTGATCATCTCTGCCAGCGATTTCAGCGGACGCTTGTTGGCGCCGGTCATCGCTTTGCCGCGACGGCCGTTGTCCAGCAGCGAATCGACTGCTTCTTGCAGCATGCGCTTTTCGTTGCGCGTGATGATCTCTGGAGCGCGCAGCTCCATCAGGCGTTTCAGACGGTTGTTACGGTTGATGACGCGGCGATACAGATCGTTCAGATCCGAGGTCGCGAAACGGCCACCGTCCAGCGGTACCAGCGGACGCAGTTCCGGCGGCAGCACTGGCAGCACTTCCATGATCATCCAGTCAGGCTTGATGCCCGAACGTTGGAACGCTTCCAGCACTTTCAGGCGCTTCGCGTATTTCTTGATCTTGGCTTCGGATTTCGATTCCTTCAGTTCCACGCGCAGGGTTTCGGCATCGCGGTGGATGTCGATCGAGCGCAGCAGTTCACGGATACCTTCGGCGCCCATGAACGCGGTGAAGTCGTCGCCGTACTCTTCGTACTTGGCGGCGTAATCGTCTTCCGACATGATCTGGCACTTTTTCAGCGGAGTCATGCCTGGATCGGTCACGACGTATGCTTCAAAGTACAGCACGCGTTCGATGTCCCGCAGGGTCATGTCCAGGACCATGCCCAGACGCGACGGCAGCGATTTCAGGAACCAGATGTGCGCGGTCGGCGAGGCCAGCTCGATGTGGCCCATGCGCTCGCGGCGCACTTTGGCCAGGGTGACTTCGACGCCGCACTTTTCGCAGATCACGCCGCGGTGTTTCAGGCGCTTGTACTTGCCGCACAGGCATTCGTAATCCTTGATCGGGCCAAAGATCTTGGCGCAGAACAGGCCGTCGCGCTCAGGCTTGAAGGTACGGTAGTTGATGGTTTCCGGCTTCTTGACTTCGCCGTAGGACCACGAACGGATTTTCTCAGGCGAAGCGAGACCGATCTTGATTGCATCGAAGGTCTCGTTGGTCTGTACTTGCTTGAATAGATCGAGCAGTGCTTTCATGTATCACTCCAGAGGTGATTAAATTTCTATATTCCTGAGACTACATTGCCCGGCGTGGTTTCCCAGCCGGGCTTTGTGTTTCCCAAACCAAATGACAGGGTGCTGTCGTTTAGTTGCGTTCGAGGTCGATATCGATACCGAGCGAACGGATTTCCTTGACCAGCACGTTGAACGATTCCGGCATGCCGGCGTCGATCACGTGGTCGCCCTTGACGAGGTTCTCGTACACTTTGGTACGGCCATTCACGTCATCGGACTTGACGGTCAACATCTCTTGCAAGACATACGACGCGCCATACGCTTCCAGTGCCCAGACTTCCATCTCACCGAAACGCTGACCACCGAACTGGGCTTTACCGCCCAGTGGCTGTTGCGTCACCAGCGAGTAAGGACCGGTCGAACGTGCATGCATCTTGTCATCAACCAAGTGATGCAGTTTCAGCATGTGCATGACGCCGACAGTGACCTTGCGCTCGAACGCTTCACCGGTGCGACCGTCATACATGGTCACCTGGTTTTTCGAAGCGGTCATGCCCAGGTTCTTGGCGATGTCGTCCGGATACGCCAGGTCCAGCATGCGGCGGATCTCTTCTTCATTGGCGCCGTCGAACACTGGCGTGGCGAATGGAACACCTTTTTTCAGGTTTTCCGCCAGCTTCATGATCTCTTCGTCGTCGAAGTCGTTCAGATCTTCCGCGCGGCCGTTGTCGTTGTAGATCGTCGTCAGGTACTTGCGCACTTGTTCGACCTTGGTTTGCGCCTTCAGCATTTCGCCGATGCGGATACCCAGACCCTTGGCAGCCCAGCCCAAGTGCGTCTCAAGAATCTGACCAACGTTCATCCGCGAAGGAACGCCCAGCGGGTTCAGCACAACGTCGGCTGGCGTGCCGTCGGCCATGTATGGCATGTCTTCCACAGGAACAATACGGGAAACCACACCCTTGTTACCGTGGCGACCTGCCATCTTGTCGCCCGACTGCAGGCGGCGTTTCACGGCCAGGTACACCTTGACCATTTTTTGCACGCCTGGTTGCAGCTCATCGCCTTGCGTCAGTTTCTTGCGCTTCTCTTCGAAGGCCAGATCGAACTGGTGACGCTTCTCGTTGATCGATTCCTTGATCGCTTCCAGCGCTACCGCTGCATCGTCGTCCGCAGGGCGGATGTCGAACCAGTGGTATTTGTCCAGATCGGCCAGGTAGTCCTTGGTGATCTTGGCGCCTTTGGCCAGCTTTTTAGGGCCGCCGTTGACAACTTTGCCGATCAGCATTTTTTCCAGACGCTGGAAGGCATCGCCTTCAACGATACGCATCTGGTCGTTCAGATCCAGACGGAAGCGTTTCAGTTCGTCATCGATAATTTGCTGGGCACGTTTGTCGCGCACAATGCCTTCACGGGTGAAGACTTGCACGTCGATCACGGTACCGATCATGCCCGAAGGCACGCGCAGCGACGTATCTTTCACGTCCGAGGCTTTTTCGCCGAAAATCGCGCGCAGCAGCTTCTCTTCCGGGGTCAGCTGGGTTTCGCCCTTCGGCGTCACTTTACCAACCAGGGTGTCGCCGGCCTGGACTTCAGCGCCGATGTAGACGATACCGGACTCATCCAGACGTGCCAGCTGATTTTCAGCCAGGTTCGAGATGTCGCGCGTAATTTCTTCCGCGCCCAGTTTCGTGTCACGGGCAACAACCGACAACTCTTCGATGTGAATCGAGGTGTAGCGGTCGTCCTTGACGACGTTTTCCGAGATCAGGATCGAATCTTCGAAGTTCAGACCATTCCATGGCATGAAGGCCACGGTCATGTTCTGGCCCAGCGCCAACTCACCCAGGTCGGTCGATGCGCCGTCGGCGATCACGTCGCGCTTGGCAACACGGTCGCCCACTTGCACGATAGGACGCTGGTTGATGTTGGTGTTCTGGTTCGAACGGGTGTACTTGATCAGGTTGTAGATGTCGACGCCCACTTCACCAGCGGTCGCTTCGTCATCGTTGACGCGAATCACGACACGGCCCGCATCGATGTAATCGACGATACCGCCACGCAGCGCTTGCACGGTGGTGCCCGAGTCGACCGCAACGGTGCGTTCGATACCGGTACCGACCAGCGCTTTTTCCGGACGCAAGCAAGGCACAGCCTGGCGTTGCATGTTGGCGCCCATCAATGCACGGTTCGCATCATCGTGTTCGAGGAACGGAATCAGCGAGGCAGCGACGGAAACGATCTGGCCTGGGGCAACGTCCATGTACTGGATGCGCTCCGGGGAGACCAGGATGGTTTCGCCAGCTTCACGGGCCGAGACCAGTTCATCGGACAGCATGCCGGCGTCGTTGATGGTCGCATTCGCCTGAGCGATGATGTAGCGGCCTTCTTCGATGGCGGACAGGTAGTCGATCTGATCGGTAATCTTGGAACCTTCGACCTTGCGGTACGGGGTTTCCAGGAAGCCGTATTCATTCAGGCGGGCATACAACGCCAGCGAGTTGATCAGACCAATGTTCGGACCTTCCGGTGTCTCGATCGGGCAGACGCGGCCGTAGTGGGTCGGATGCACGTCGCGCACTTCAAAGCCGGCGCGTTCGCGTGTCAGACCGCCGGGTCCCAGAGCCGATACGCGGCGCTTGTGGGTAATTTCCGACAGAGGATTGGTTTGGTCCATGAACTGCGACAGCTGGGACGAACCGAAGAACTCGCGAATCGCGGCCGAAATCGGCTTCGAGTTGATCAGGTCGTGCGGCATCAGGTTGTCCGCTTCGGCTTGGCCGAGGCGTTCCTTGACGGCGCGCTCAACACGCACCAGGCCGGCGCGGAATTGATTCTCGGCCAGTTCGCCCACGCAACGTACGCGACGGTTACCCAGGTGATCGATATCGTCGACTTCGCCGCGGCCATTGCGCAGTTCCACGAGGATCTTGATCACGGCCAGCACGTCTTCGTTCGACAGGGTCATGGCGCCGGTCAGTTCATCGCGGCCAATGCGGCGGTTGAACTTCATGCGGCCCACGGCCGACAGGTCGTAGCGGTCCGAATTGTAGAACAGGCCATTGAACAGCGCTTCAACGGAGTCTTCCGTTGGCGGCTCGCCTGGACGCATCATGCGGTAGATCGCCACTTTCGCAGCCATCTGGTCGGCGGTGTCGTCGATACGCAGGGTTTGCGAGATGTAGGCGCCCTGATCCAGGTCGTTCGTGTACAAGGTCTGGATTTCGGAAATGTTGGCATCGCGCAGGCGGCCCAACAGATCTTCGGTCAGCTCATCGTTCGCGGAAGCGACGACTTCACCGGTGTCGCCATCGACGATGTTCTTCGCCAATACGCGGCCCAGCAGGTAGTCTTCCGGTACGGAAATGTGCTTGATGCCGGCAGCTTCGATATCACGCACGTGTTTCGCGTTGATACGCTTGTCTTTCAGCACCAGGGTCTTGCCCGACTTGTCGACGATGTCGAAACGCGCCACTTCGCCGCGCAGACGTTCGGCGACGAATTCCATTTCCGCGCCTTCGGAGCGCAGGTTGAAATTGTCGAAGACAAAGAAATTGGCCAGGATTTGCTCATGCGACATGCCGATGGCTTTGAGCAGGATCGTTACTGGCATCTTGCGGCGGCGGTCGACGCGGAAGAACAGGATGTCTTTCGGGTCGAACTCGAAGTCCAGCCACGAACCGCGGTAAGGAATGATACGCGCGGAGAACAGCAGTTTGCCGGACGAGTGGGTCTTGCCGCGGTCATGCTCGAAGAACACGCCAGGCGAACGGTGCAGCTGGGAAACGATAACCCGCTCCGTGCCGTTGATGACGAACGAACCGGTGGTCGTCATGAGCGGCAATTCGCCCATGTAGACTTCCTGTTCCTTCATCTCTTTGACGACGGGCTTGGTTGGCGATTCCTTGTCCAGGATCACCAGACGCACTTTCGCGCGCAGCGGCGACGCGAACGTCAGGCCACGTTGTTGACATTCTTTGACGTCAAAGGCAGGATCGCCGAGAACGTACGACAAGAATTCGAGACGCGCAAAACCATTGTGCGACACGATAGGGAAAATCGAAGTGAAAGCCGACTGCAGGCCATCATTCTTGCGGCCGGACGGTGCTATGTCCTCTTGCAAGAAGCTATGATAAGACTCGAGCTGGGTCGCCAGCAGGAACGGAACGTGGTGAACGTTGGCGCGCTTCGCGAATGATTTGCGAATGCGTTTCTTCTCAGTAAATGAGTAGTGCATGGACACTCCGTGAGTGACAGAAAGGATAGAAAATTCAGGTTTTGCAAGTGTTCGTTTGCACCGCTGCGTGTGACACAGACGAAACCTCAAGGCTCTGCTTTCCGGCTTGAATCGAATAAAAACTGCTGCTACAACTACATGACAAATACGATGCAGACGACAAAGGAGCCAAAGTCGGATTTCCCCCCTTGCGAGGGGAAACCTCAGACTTTGACTCGGGCGCTAACTGCCGCCGGTACAGATATTACTTGATCGAAGCGGTTGCGCCGGCTTCTACCAGTTTCTTCTGTGCTGCTTCAGCGTCAGCTTTCGACACTGCTTCTTTCACAGTTTTTGGTGCGCCATCGACCAGGTCTTTAGCTTCTTTCAAGCCCAGGCCGGTGATTTCGCGAACTGCTTTAATAACGCCAACTTTGTTTGCGCCGAAGGTGTCAAGGATGACGTTGAATTCGGTTTGTTCTTCAGCAGCTGCTGCTGGGCCTGCTGCAGGACCGGCCGAAGCCATAGCTGCTGCGGACACGCCGAATTTTTCTTCGAATGCTTTAACCAGGTCGTTCAGGTCCATTACGGACATGGCGCTAACTGCTTCCAGGATATCGTCTTTGCTAATTGCCATTTTGAAACTCCTAAATTTATTACGTTAGTTACATCAGATTGGTACTGAGAGAAAAAAGCGCGCGCAATTAAGCGGCTGCTGGGGCTTCTTCTGCTGCTGCTTCTGCAGGAGCTTCGGCGCCTTCGCCTTTTTTCGCTGCCAGGGCAGCCAGACCACGTGCAAAGCCCGAAACCGGAGCCAGCATAACGCCCAACAACTGCGAAATGAGGACTTCACGGCTAGGAATGCTCGCCAACGCGGTGACAGCAGCTGTATCCAGCGGCTTGCCTGCGTAGTTACCTGCTTTGATGACCAGTTTGTCGTTGGTTTTAGCGAAGTCAGCGATGACTTTAGCTGCTGCAACGGCATCGGCCGAGATCGAGTAGATCAACGGGCCGGTCATGGCATCTGCCAGGCTGGCGAATGCGGTACCTTCAACGGAGCGACGAGCCAGAGTGTTTTTCAACACACGCAGGTACACGCCTTGGGCACGCGCTTTAGCACGCAGTTGCGTCAAGTGACCAACCTGGATGCCACGATATTCGGCCACGACGATCGTTTGCGCATTTGCTACTTGTGCGGAAACTTCGGCGACGACGGCCTTTTTGTCATTCAGATTGAGACTCACGGTCAACCTCCTTAAATGATGTTCGGCAATCACAACCGAGTGGTTGAGCGCCTTGCATCGGTTCGAACACGGCGTCCGAAGTCAAGAAGTACTAAACTGAGCGGATGAATTCACGCAGCATGAGGACTACAAAACTTGTTCGGGTACACCATCTGCGTTGGGCACTTGCCGTTGCCGGCAAGCCTATTAACCTTCTGCATGTGCGATCGCAGTCGGCCCAACGGTCTTTGATTGTCTGCCTGCCTGGTGCGAACACCGGGCAGACAGCCCAAAGATGCGCCCGCAGCGCCCGAAGGCGCTACAGGACTTGATTCTGTTACTTAAGCTGCCAGGCTAGCCTGGTCAACACGGACGCCAGCGCCCATGGTCGACGACAGCGAAACTTTGCGCAGGTACACGCCTTTGCTCGATGCTGGCTTGGCTTTGTTCAGTGCGTCGATCAGTGCGACCAGATTCGACTTCAGATCTGCGTCAGCGAACGATTTACGGCCGATGGTAGCGTGGATGATACCGGATTTGTCGGTACGGTACTGAACTTGACCGGCTTTCGCGTTTTTCACGGCGGTAGCGACGTCAGGAGTAACAGTGCCAACTTTCGGGTTAGGCATCATGCCGCGTGGGCCCAGGATCTGACCCAGGGTACCAACGATACGCATGGTATCTGGCGAAGCGATAACGATGTCGAAAGGCATGTCGCCGGCTTTGATCTGCTCAGCCAGGTCTTCCATACCAACGATGTCGGCGCCAGCTGCTTTAGCAGCTTCCGCTTTTTCGCCCGACGCGAATACTGCCACGCGTACGGTTTTGCCGGTACCAGCTGGCAGCACGACGGAGCCGCGCACCACTTGGTCGGATTTCTTAGGATCAACACCCAGTTGTACCGATACGTCGATCGATTCATTGAACTTGGCCGTTGCGCACTCTTTGATCAGAGCGACAGCGTTGTCGAAAGCGTACACTTTGGTACGGTCGACTTTGGCTTTCAAAGCCTTGATACGTTTGGATAACTTAGCCATTATACAACACCTTCCACCGTGATACCAATCGAACGAGCGGAACCAGCGATGGTGCGTACAGCAGCATCCATGTCGGCAGCGGTCAGATCAGGGGTTTTCAATTTAGCGATTTCTTCAGCTTGTGCGCGGGTCAGCGTACCGACTTTGTCGGTATGTGGCTTCGGCGAACCTTTGGTGATCGCAGCAGCTTTTTTGATCAGGTAGGTTGCTGGAGGCGTCTTCATCACGAACGTGAAGGACTTGTCAGCGAACGCGGTGATGACGACTGGAATCGGCATGCCTGGCTCCAGACCTTGGGTCTGTGCATTGAAGGCCTTGCAGAATTCCATGATGTTCAGACCACGTTGACCCAGAGCTGGACCGATTGGTGGGGATGGGTTTGCTTTACCAGCTGGAACTTGCAGCTTGATAAAACCAATGATTTTCTTTGCCATGATGGCTCCTATCTTGGATTGAGTAGTAGCGCCCCGCCGATCCTACCCTGGCGGGGCTCCTCTGACCGGATTTCGCTGAGACCGCTGCGACGCTCCTGGTGGCGCTTGATAATACTTAAACTTTTTCGACCTGGCCGAATTCGAGCTCTACCGGGGTAGCGCGGCCGAAAATGGTGACCGAGACGCGCACTTTGGATTTCTCGTAGTTGACTTCTTCGACATTGCCGTTGAAGTCGGTGAACGGACCATCCTTGATGCGAACTTGCTCGCCCACTTCGTACAAGGTCTTTGGACGGGGCTTTTCAACACCTTCCTGCATCTGCTTCATGATGCCGTCGATTTCGCGCGCGGAGATCGGCGTCGGCTTGTTCGACTTGCCACCAATGAAACCGGTAACCTTGCTGGTGTTCTTGACCAAGTGCCAGCTCTCGTCCGTCATTTCCATTTCAACCAGCACATAGCCAGGATAGAAACGACGTTCGGTGACGGACTTCACCCCATTCTTGACTTCAACAACTTCTTCGATCGGCACCAGGATCTGGCCGAACTGGTCTTGCATGCCCGCGCGCTCGATGCGCTCGGTCAGTGCGCGCATGACGCTTTTTTCCATGCCGGAATAAGCATGCACGACATACCAGCGCTTGCTGCTGACTGGCACGCTCAGCGCTGCACCAGTGTCCGCTACCGGAGCGTCGCCCGGAACGGACTCGTCCGCCGCTTCATCATGCACATTTTCGCTCATTATTTTTTCCAACCAAGAATTACGTCATACAACAAAAACTCGAGCAATTTATCCGTGCCCCACAGGAAAATCGCCATGACCAGCACAAAGGCAAACACGATCGCAGTAATCTGCGTGGCTTCTTTGCGGGTAGGCCAAACGACTTTCTTGGTTTCGCGCACAGCTTCTTTGGCGAAATTGAGAAATTCACGGCCGGTCGTCGAGACATACAAGAGCGCAACAGCAATAACCAAACCAGCCACAAGCGCGCTTGCACGCACCAGAGCTGGTTGGCCTGCCAGGTAATAAAACCCGACTACTCCTGCAATCGCAGCCACTATTGCCAGCGCGACTTTTATCTTGTCACTCGACGTGCTAACGGTTTGCACGGATTGATTTGACATTTTTCTACTTTCGGTGCCCTGCACCTTGACGGTGGCAGGGACGGAGGGCATCGAACCCCCAACCTTCGGTTTTGGAGACCGACGCTCTGCCAATTGAGCTACGTCCCTACGTAAAACTTTCGAGGAGTGCTATTCTACCACCCAGGACGCCCCGGGTGGAAGCATAACATTTCCTTATGCGAGGATTTTTGCAACCACGCCGGCGCCGACGGTACGGCCGCCTTCACGGATAGCGAAGCGCAGACCTTCTTCCATCGCGATCGGGTTGATCAGCTTGACGG